>NZ_JBAJNR010000006.1:0-185787 GCF_036881695.1 Corynebacterium sp. Marseille-Q4381
GGCAGGTTGGGGAGCCGGCGCCAGCTCCTGCCCCCGCGCCGGCTCCCCAACCTGCCCCGGCACCTGCACCCGCACCGCGTGTGGCACCGGCCCCGGCGCCTGCCCCGGCGGCGAAGGCTTACCGCAACTGCACCGCGGTGTGGAACGACCTCGGCCGCCCGATCCGCCGCGGCGAGGCCGGCTACGGTTCGCACCTCGACCGCGACGGTGACGGTATCGGCTGCGAGAAGCGCCCGCGCTAATCGACCAGCGAGGGAAGATCCAATATGAAAAGGCTTGTGCTCGCCGCGTACGCCGGTGCTCTCATACTCACCGCCACCGCGTGCGGCGATATTGAGGACCCTGCCCCCACAACGGGTTTGGCCACGGTGAGCTCGTCTACCTCGTCCGCGAGCGAATCGACGACGACCACGTCGACCACGACAAGCGACGAGGCAGCCCCGGAAACCGTTCCCGATCCTGCGCCTGTCGAAGAACCGGCCCCCGAACCGGATGCGCCTGCACCAGACGAGCGACCTGCTCAACTGATCGCACCAGCGCCAGCGCCCGGCCAGGTTGAAGAACCACCAGCACAGCAGCCCAAGTCCGCGTACTACGGCAGTTGCGATGCGGCTCGGTCCGCGGGTGCGGCTCCGCTCTACGCGGGTGATGCCGGCTACCGCGCCGGCTTGGATCGCGACGGCGACGGCGTCGCCTGCGAGTAGGGGTTAGCGCTGAGGCAGTACCGCGGTGACCGCTGCGCCGAGCCCGAGGATTGCGAGGGCCGGGAGCACGACGTCGAACCAGCGCACCGTGGAGCTCGCTGCGGGCACCGACCCCTGTGAGCTCGCCGCGCGCGCTCCCTCCGAACGCGTACCGCCCCACTTTGGGCTCGCGACGTAGCCGGTGCGCCCCTGGGAGCACATGATGTTGGCGTCGATGGCTGCCATCTGCGCTTGGTAATAGAAGTCCGTGTAGCGATGCATCTCGGATGCATCGGAACGCTGCACCACGGCGAGGAGCGCGGCTGAGGGCTCCGAGTGCGGGTCAAACTGCGCGTCACCAACCATGAATCCGAGGTACCCCAAGTAGAAGAACCCGGGGTCGTCCTGCGTGAACTTCGAAGCAAGAACGTAGATAACCTCGTCCGGCGTCTAGCCAGCGGCAGCGAGGTCGGCTTTGACGGCTACCAGCTCACCCTCGCCGAAGAGTTCCTCAGGCGGCAACGCTGGGTCGAACGCGAATGCAACCGCGTCCAAATCATCGAGTTCAGCGAGCTCCGCAGCTGTCGTCACATCCTCCCGTACGCGGGTCTCGAGCTCGGTGGTGATGTAGCGGTGAGCGACCGCGTAATCGGCGATCTCGCGCGACGAGGCGTCGAGCCAGCAGACACCGCCGTCCATCGGCGTTGCGACGAGCGCCTGCACCGGGGCGGCTGCGGAAACCGCTAAGGCCGTTGCCACCACTGCGGCGTGGAGAGTCCTTCGCATGACCGCAGTATAAAGACGTTTTCCCGTGCACAACGAAAGGCGACCGCGGACACCGCCGCAGTCGCCGTTTTACCTCGTTTGCGTTCGAGTTACTGCTGGAACTGTGCAATCAGCTGATCGATAGTAATCCCCGAGGCGTTCATCGCACCGAGAACCGCGACGATCCCGCCAATCGCCGCCAACAGTCCAAGCAGCACACCCAGCGGGGTGGCAGTCACACTGGAGCCGACCGTCGCCGAGCTGCCGGCGATCGAAGAACCACCGACACTGGAAGACTTCGACGATCCGTCCGACGAGCCCGACGGGGTCGGCGTGACCGTCACGGTCGCCGTCTCCGTCACGGTTTCACCAGGCTTCACCACGGTCGTCGGAGAGACCACCGTGGTCGGTGTTGCCACCGTCGTGGTCGCCCCTGGGGTGGCGGTCACTGTCGTAGTGACGGTCGTGGTGACCGGCGGCACCTCTTCCGGTGCCTCAGCGGTGAAGACGCGCAGGTTGCTGTAGCGGGTTTCGTCGCGGCCATCTACGTTGCCGTTGGAACGAGCGAACCACACGTACTCGTCGCCCTTATCCAGGTCGTTCCAGTCAAACGTCACAGCGCTACCTGCGCGAAGCTCGGCGGAACCGACGGTCTCCGCTGTGCCAAAGGCGGCGATGCCGGAGGTTGCAACGACCTTTTCGTACTGCAGAGGAACCTCGAACGTGAACTCGTCAGACTCAGGTGTGTAACCCAAGTCGCGCACGTCGTTCTTCCACGGCTCAAAGGACTGCAGTCGCGGCGAGTAGGCGTTGCCGGCGAGGATGCCGCTGTCCAGATCCACCTGGTAAAGGCGGGTGTAGAGTGCGTCGCGCGCGCCATCTTCTTCGTACGACTGGTAGTCGGCGACGGTTTCGAACACCTTCGTGCCGTCTTCGCGCTCTGTGAGGCGCTGACGCACACCGTGCAGGTGGCCGGAGAGCACTAGCACCACGTTCGAGTTCGGCTCGACAAGGCGCTCGAAGAGGACGTCACCCTGGGCCATCCAGCGACCGTTGGCCGGGTTGGAACGCTCATCGATTTCGGGCTTGAGGTACTCGTGCGTGCCGAAGACAACGTTGTGGTCCGGGTGCGCCTTGATCACGCCGTCCGCCCACTCGATCTCCTCTTCGGAGGAGTCGTAGCCCATCTGCAGGAACAGCCACTTCGAGCCGTCCTTCTCAAGCGTGAAGTAATTCGACGCCATACCGTCCGGGCCGTGGTCGCCGAACCACGGCTTGTTCTCAAAGCGGGAGACCGGGTAGTACTCGTTGAACATGTCGTTCGAGTTGCCCCACGCGTTGTCGTGGTTACCCGGCAAGATGCCGTACGGCATGTCAGCGTCTTCCAGAATCTTCATGATCTTGGATGCGCGCTCGTTCTCTAGAACTGCTCGGTCCGGCTCCTGGTTGCCACGCAGCCAGTTCTGGATCACGTCGCCAGTGTGGACCGTAGCGATGATGTCGCGAGCGTCGCGGTTGGCGACGAGGAACGCGATCATCTGCGTAAACGAGGTCGGGTTCTGCTCAACCAGGTACTGGGAGTCCGTTACGTGCGCGATAGCGAAGTCGTACTCGCCCGGCGTCTTAAACATCTGGTTGGCTTCGGAACCGCTGTCGGAGAACGGATCTGCCGTACGCTTGCCGTCCTGCACCAAGACGTCCACCTTGCCGTCGCGGTAGTAGTCGGCGGCTGCACCGGAGCCGACAAGAGTGAGTTCTTCGCCCTTTGCCCCCGCTGCCGTACCCACGCGGTCCCACGTACCCGTGGTGTGGTTGAAGAAGTACATCTGCACCTCGTGGCGGTCTCGGGAAGTACCGCTCCACGCGATGGAGATGTCGTTGCCCTCCGGCTTCTCCACGGCCAACTCAAAACGCTGGTACGGGAACGCATGCGTTGCGTCGACCGCCTGGTCCATGTTGCGGACGTCGGCCGCGCGGGTCTCGTTCTCGCCAACCCGCGTTTCAAGGGCCTCACCCTTCGAGGTGCCAATAAAGCCCGCGGAGTTCTCCCAATCGATCTTGGCGGTCTTTGCCCCGAGAGCCGTGGCATCGGCGGCGCTGCCGGCCTTGACGGTCAGCGCGCGGCCGCTGTCGGTCGCGGTGTCCGAGATCTGTGCCGGCGCGAACTCCTGCTTGCGGTCCACCTGAACCGGGTCGAGGGTGCCCTCGAGCGGCTCGGTCACGTCGCGGTACTCAGGCCCCTCGGCGGAACCCGGCGTCGCCTTGTCCGTGAAGAAGTCTGCCCAGTTGTTCCCGGTGGCCTGCACGCGGTGCCATGCGTAGTCGTGCTTCTGCGCTTCCTCAATGGAGGTAAAACGCATGCGGCGGTCGAGCGGCACCGAGGTCTCACCGCTGCACGGGCCTTCCGGAGCGTTGGTGACCTTGCCTACGTCGTCGTAGTAGACAGCGACGCGGTCGAGGAGGGCTCCGGTGGCATCGGTGAGCATTGCACCGTAGCCGTCCTGTTCGAAGAGCTGCTCGGTTTCCAGCGCACCGTCAACCCCAGCCTCAGCTCGAGCCACGGTGAACACGCCGCCGGGAGCGAGCTTGATGCCCTCCGGCACGATTGCCGCGGACTTCGACATGCGGCGGCCGTCAGCGGCGCAGTAGTCAACGCGCAAGCCCGAGAGGTCCTCCTCCGCGTCGCCGCGGTTGATGATCTCCACGTACTGCGCCTTCTGCCCCGTCGCACCGCCTGCCGCGATCTCGTTGATAAGCAGGTTGCCCAGCTTCGGCTCCTGCAGCTCGATCGGGGTAATCTCGGCGGGGTTATGGACGCCCGGGGTGCGCGTCGCGCGCACAAAGTCAGCCTTGTTGTTGTCGGTGTCAGCGACGCGCTGGAACGACTCGTTGGACGGGAAATCGAGGGTGTTCGGCAACGGCTCACCGAGTGAACACGGGGAATCGACGCGGTCGAAGACACCGACGGCGTCGACGATGTCCAAGTTCTGATCAACAAGCATCACGCCGAAGCCGTCGTTCGCGTTGAACGAGGTGCCGTACGTAGCATCGGGACTATCGACGGTGGACGCCGAGCCCTCGCGAGCCGCGAGGAACACCTGGCCCGGCTCGAGCTTGCCCGCAGGCATGTTCAGCTGCAGCATCTCGTTGTACACGCGACCCGTGCCCGTGCAGCGGTAGACCTGCCACCCGGTGACATCCACGGCTTCGGTGCCGAGGTTGGTGATCTCGAAGAAGTTGTCACCCGCGCCACCTTCACCGCCGTTCGCAACCTCCGTGATCTTCACCGAAGAGGGTGCGCGCCGCTCCGAAGGAGCTTCTGCGTTACGACGCCCCGGAGTACGCGGCGCCACAACAAAATCTTCACGCGCGTCACCGGTGATGCCGACACGCTGCCACGACTCCGCGTGCAACCCGTTCAGCGTGCCGGGAAGCGGCGAGCCATTGGCACAGAAGCTGGCGACATCGGGACGCGACGAGCCGATACGATCGACGATCTTGCCGTTCTGGTCGAAGATCATCAGCCCGTACTGCGTAGCGAAGGAGATACCGAACGTGGCATCCTGAACGGCCTTGATGTCGTCTCCGGCCTGACCCGCGCGACCAGCCGTGAAGCGCTGACCCGGCTGCAGCACGACACCGTCGAGCTGCTCGACCGACAGCTGCGGCACCGATGCGCGCACGCCCGTGCCGATGCACCGGTAGACCGACCATCCGGTGAGATCCTGCGGCGCATCGCCGTAGTTTTGCATCTCGAAGAAGATGTCGCCGTTGCCACCCGGGCCGGTGTTGGTCATCTCCGAAATGAGGACGTTCGCCCCACCAGTAGTCGACGGCTCCGAACCAGTCTGTGCTGGTGCTGCCTGCGCGAGCGGCGAAACAACCGCTGTCATCGGCAATGTGATGATGATGCTTGAAGCCACCGCTGCACAGCTACGGATGGCATTCCACTTCCGGCTCATTTGACTCTCTCTGACGTAGGTACGCGCCGCTGCCCCGGCGCTGAACCCGACGCTAGAACCTTGAGAGAAACTCGGGATTAGATTGAGATTAAATGGAAGTAAACTGTTTTTGGACGTCTAACCACTTATATGGGAAGCGCGCGCCCAGATGGTGGGGCCAGCGGGGCTCGAACCCGCGACCAACGGATTATGAGTCCGTAGCTCTAACCGACTGAGCTATAGCCCCTTAAGTCGCAAAACTCTGATTACTATAACCCGTCGCCCATCGAGTGAAGTAATGCGATGCTGTTACTGACGATAACCCAACCGGTAGTGTTAGCCCCATGTACCAATACATCGTCGGAGCTGCTGCAGGATACGTTTTGGGTACGAAGGCGGGCCGCAAGCGTTACCACCAGATCGTCAACGCGACCCAAGCGGTAGCGAACTCACCAGTAACGAAGTCGGTTACCAACTCGGCGCGGCGTGCGATCGCCAACAAGATCGATCCGGAGCCGCGGATGAAAGAGGTTCGCGGCCGGAAACGCGGTGGCGATCAAATTCTCGAACCAGATCAGGACTAATTCGCAACTTCAAACAGCCCCGCCACAATCCCGTCGAGGATGTCCTTCTCGCTAATGATGAAGCTGGAGGCGTTGGCGGCTTGCTCGAAGGCATTAGCTAGCTCCTCGACGACGGTGGAGCCGGAACCGATGACGTCGGCGCGCCCGGGATGCATCACGGGGTTCTCAAGCCGCTGAGCCGCGGTCTTGGAGCGGAGATCCGCCGTCACTTCCCGCATGCGGAGGAACGGGATCTCCGACATGTGGATGCGTTCGGGGTCATACTCAGGCAAACCCTGGGCGAGCGCGGACAGGGTGGTAAACGTGCCCGCGCAGCCGACGAACGTGGTCGCTTGGTTGAATGGAACTACTGTCGCGGCCTCCGCGATGCGCTCGCGGATGTAGGCGCGGGCTTCCTCCGTTTCCTCGCGCGTGGGCGGGTCGGTTCGCATGAAGCGCTCAGTGACGCGCACACACCCCATCTGGGTGGACTTGGCGCGCAGGCCGCCCGGCGTCATCATCACGAACTCCGTGGAACCGCCACCGAGATCAATCACGCAGGCGGGGCCCCGTTCGGGGTCGAGGTCCACCGTCGCGCCAGCGAAGGAAAGCGCAGCCTCTTCCTCCCCGGTGATCACTTCTGCTTGAGCCCCCGGTGTGATGCGGCCGAGGAGCTCGCGTGTCATGGCGAAGAAGTCCTCGCGGTTAGCGGCGTCGCGGGTGGCGGAGGTTGCGACCATGCGCACCTCGGATACGTGTTCGCGCTGCATCTCGTCGACGTACTCGGCAAGCGCCTGGCGGGCGCGCTCGATGGCCTCGAGCGCGAACTGGCCGGTCTCGTCCACACCTTGGCCAAGGCGGACGATGGTGTTGCGGCGCACGACGTCGACGGCCTGTCCGGTGGTGGGGTCGATCTCGGAGATCAGCAGGCGGATGGAGTTGGTGCCACAGTCGACGGCAGCGACGCGGGTTGGCTGGGTGGTCATGCGAGCCCCTCCCCTGCTTCGGTGAGTGTGATGTTGAGATCAGCAAGCGTGGGCCAGTCCGCGGGAATAGCGGTGCCGCGGAGGTTGCCGTGCTCGGCGGCAAGTGCCACGGCTTCGGTGCCGAATCGGACGCGGCCGGGACCTTCGGCAAGTGCGTAGGCGATGAGCACGTGGAGGCACTTCACGCGGTCTGGCATGCCGCCGCCGGAGAAGTCGGTGCCGAGGTCGTGTAGTCCGTTCCGCTTGGCCAGGTAGTGCTCGTGGGCAGCGAGGTAGTCGGCGCGCAGCGCCGCGCCGACTACGGTGTCAGCGTTGAGGCGCGACTCCATCCACTTCATCACCTGCGCGACTTCGAGGCGGGACGCTTCGGCAGTGAGGCGCGGGTCTGTGAGGTAGTAGAGGGTGGGGAACGGGGTGGCGTCGGCAAGCATAGGCTCCGTGAGCACCACCGCCGGCTGACCGTCCGGCGTGCGGTAGGAGACCTCCAGAACGCCGCGGGGTGTGCGGCCGAGCTGGGTCGTGATGGTGTCGAGGTCTTGCTGGGTGACAGGCATGGGCTCGATGTTACTGAGCCGCCGAGTGGCCGGTTGTCTTGAAGGTACCGATATCCACCGCAGTTGCTGCCGGCAGCTGGCTGTCCAGCGCGGCGATCGTGGGCGCGATCTGGGACTGCTCCACGAACAGCACCGGCATCGGGCATACCTTGGCGTTGTTCGAGGTGTCGAAACGCTCGTGGTACAGGTTCACCTGCACGGGCTGCTTGAGCTGGGACGCTGAGCGGCCGCGGACTGCGAACACGATGGCGCGGACGGTGCCCGGAAGCATCGATGCCTCGTAGATGCACGTAGAGACGGCGCCGGAGGCGAAGCAGGTCTTAGGGATGATCACGCCGAGGTCAGTCTGGACGAACTCGAGTTTTTGGTTCCACACCTTCGTGTCCACCATGATGCTGCCGCGGGGGCTGTTGACCAAGTGGTCGATGTTGGCAGAGACGTTGCCGTTCTTGTTGATCTCTAGATCATCGATGAGCAGGAATGAATCATCAAGACCGTCCTGGATGAGCC
Organism: Corynebacterium sp. Marseille-Q4381; assembly: GCF_036881695.1. Taxonomy (NCBI): domain Bacteria; kingdom Bacillati; phylum Actinomycetota; class Actinomycetes; order Mycobacteriales; family Corynebacteriaceae; genus Corynebacterium; species Corynebacterium sp. Marseille-Q4381. The sequence continues at coordinate 8,003 of NZ_JBAJNR010000006.1, forward strand.
ATGAGGTCTGGATCTCCCCCGCCGCGCCGATGGCCCAGGTCTTGTCCTCACCATCGAACACCGTGCCCGTGGTCTTGCCCGTGTCGATCACCTTCTGGAAATCGTCGTGGACGTGCTGCTTGACCGCCTCGAGCTGCTGGAAGTACTCGGGGTGGGATTCGGCGAGGTCGATGGGGACCCGCTTCGTTTCGCGACGATGCATGAACGTGGAAACTGCGTAGACCACGATTGCCGCGCACGAGAGGAACACAGTCCTAGAAAGCGGGTAGTCATCTGTGATTGACAGGACCACCAACGCACTGATGATCAAGAACGCCGCCCAGCCGCTGTCTGTCGGTGTGACGGCGCTCGAGTTGGGTTCGAAGCGGTACTCGCGCTTGGGTTCCGGCGGCGATAACCGCGCGACAGCGTTGTCCATCGCTTGTTTTACCGCACCACCTGCGGCGGTTCCATACACTTTAGCCATGTGGGAAAACTCTAGCGCCCCGGTGCGGGCGCCTCGTGGCCCGGCGTCAGGGGCTCGGGGATTTCGCGCAGGCTATCCCAGAGGAACTCGCGCCACCCGCGGGTGTCGGGGGCCTCGTCGGTGGTGATGGCGGGGTTTTGCGTCATGCGGGGGTCGATGATGCGCCAGGCTGTTTCGCCCTCTGCGAGCACGCCTAGACGACGCCGCGCTTCCTGCTCCACAAACGTAGGATCCTCGTAGCGCGCGATGTCCGATTCCAAGCTGCGTTTCTGCGCCTCAAGCGCCTCGATCGCGGCGTTGGCGCGGGCGATCTCGCCGCGGCCCTCGTAGTAGTTGCGCAGCGGCACCGCGATTGCGACAAGGACGACCAAAACGACGGCGAGGAGGATGCCGGCAGACTTCAGATCGGCGTTCTGCATCCGCTCCCGGGCGCGTTGACGCCCGCGAGTGCGCGCGGCCTTCTCTTCGCGCCGCTTCTGCTGCGCGCGGTCCCTCGAGGCCACGGGGACCGTCTTCGGGGCGCGGCGCTTGCGTCCGCCAGTTGGTGCGTTTGGGGTCATAGTGATTGTTGAGCTTAGCGCTGTTGTGAGCGGGAAACCGGTTTGACGTGGCCTGGGAGCTAGACCCGGACCTTCAGAACTTGGAGGAAATCGAGCGGGGTGAGCACGGGAACCCCAAAGTGTTGGGCCACATCAGGGATCTTCACCTTTTTCACGCCTTTAGGCGCGGCAACCTCGGCGGTTACAATAGACGCTCCATGTCGTGAGGCTGAAGCGACCAACCAAGAATCAGCGGCACTGTAGAACTGGTCCACGGCATAAGGCCGGTACTGAGGCTGCCGAGTGTTTGCTACCCACCGCGTTACGTCTGTGTAGTGGTCCAGTTCCAACTGATCGACACTCAGAATCTGTTTTTGGTCGACATGGGCGTTGTACCAATGGAGCCGGGGATGAGCCCACCGCTGTAGTTCTTTGTCCACCTCATGGTGAAAGAAAACGCTGGGCACAAACAGCCTATGAACTAGCTGGCTCCATAGTGACGGGAACACTGCATCAGGGTAGAAGTTCTCGAGGTGCCCCAGAAAGTTTGTATCGACTAAGTACACCCACTACACCTCTGCTGGACCCGTTATGCGGCGATCACCATCAGGTCGGTGAAGCTGCCCTGCCATCGGCTTGCGCTTTTCTACGAGCGACTGGAAAGTCTCAAAACTCCGAACGCCTAAGTAGCGCGCCGCTTCCAAGTCTGACACCTGTCCGTCCACGGCAGCCTGGGTGAGTGTGTCAAAGAAGAGTTCACCAACCCTGGATCTCGCTAAGACATGGAACTGGGGCCCGCCTTCTCGGCGTTCCTCACTCTGCCGCACCACCCCGAGAATCTTCCGCGCCGCATCCTCTTGCTCAGCGCGGCTAACAAGCTCGAGTTCTCGAAGCCTCAACAGTGAGGCTTCGCGGCTCAAACCGAAACGCCGAGCGACGGTATTGACTGCCTCCAGCACGTCACCCGGCTCGAAAGTGCTGCGCACCGCATCCACCGGAGCTATAAATTCCGCTCCGAAAGAGTTGCACCATCTCTCCAACTCCTGGTGCTCAGAGTGGTCAGAGAGCCCGGGTTTGCCGCGAACCACGTGCCCAAGCTCGTGAGCAAGACTAAAAAGTTGCGCCGATTTTGCGTCATTAGTGTTAACAAAGACGAGCGCAAACCCATCGTCTTCAATAGTGAAGCCTCGAAACTCAGTGACGCTGAGAGCGCGCCGGTTGGCGTTACCGACCACCGAGTTTCGCGAGACAAGGAGACCTGTCTCCTCCATCGCGCGCGTCAGCGTCAGCACCTTGTCGTTGCCCGGTATCGGTTCGTTTGTCTCGAAACCGAGTAACTCTCGTGTCACAATCGCTGCGGTTCGCGGACTGGTTTCATTGGAGACTGAGCCGATAATGCTTGGCGCCTCGACCCCGTTAGATTCGGCGTGGTCCGAGTACCAGGCAAGCCGATTCTGCGCTGCGAAGAATACTTCCTGGAGGTCCGGACTCATTTCGCCCACAGCAGCACTACGCACCGTCCGGAAATCGGCAACGTTCTGATCCCCACTTGAAGGCGCCTCTAGGAGTAAACGGCCGAACGGAATACGGGCCTTGTCAGCAAGCTTTCGAGCTTGCGCCAGCGTTGGTTTCGCTTCTTGGGCAATCCACTTATCCAGTTTGGGGAACTGCGCGTGAAGGTCGTCGCCGTCCATACCAGTACGGCGGATAGCCCATTCCAGCACGGCGGGCGCGATGGTGACCTCTACAGGTGTCATCGCCGCTCCTTCCGTTTAGCAATACCGTCTACGCAGTATAAAGGCGGGATCCACATTCACGTGGATCCCGGTCTAGCGGCGCCTACTTGAAGCGCGGGAACGCAGCGCGGCCGGCGTAGGCTGCGGCGGTGCCCAGCTGCTGCTCGATGTCCAGCAGGCGGTTGTACTTGGCCACGCGCTCGGAACGGGCCGGCGCACCCGTCTTGATCTGGCCGCAGCCAAGGGCGACCGCGAGGTCGGCGATCGTGGTGTCCTCGGTCTCGCCGGAGCGGTGGGACATCATCGTGCGGTAGCCGTTGCGGTGGGCGAGCTCGACAGCGTCGAAGGTTTCGGTGAGGGTGCCGATCTGGTTCACCTTCACCAAAAGCGCGTTCGCCGCCTTCTCCTCGATGCCGCGGGCCAGGCGGGTCGGGTTGGTGACAAAGAAGTCGTCGCCGACGAGCTGCACCTTGTTGCCCAGCTCGGCGGTCAGCGAGGTGTAGCCCGCCCAGTCGTTCTCGTCCAGCGGGTCCTCGATGGAGACGATCGGGTAGTTGTCCACCAAGTCGGCGTACACCTTGGCCATCTCGTCGGCGGTGTGCTCACCGCGCTCGAAGTTGTAGACACCATTCTCGAAGAACTCGGACGATGCGACGTCGAGCGCGAGGGCGATGTCGTCGCCGAGCGTGTAGCCAGCCTTCTCCACGGCCTCGGCGATGAGGTCGAGGGCGGCCTTGGTGGAGTCGACGGCGGGGGCGAAACCGCCTTCGTCGCCAAGCGCGGTGGAAAGCCCCTTGCCCTTGATCACGGACTTCAGGGAGTGGTACACCTCTGCACCCATGCGCAGGGCCTCGGCGAAGGTGGGTGCGCCGATCGGGGCGATCATGAACTCCTGAACGTCGACGCCGGAGTCAGCGTGCGCGCCACCGTTGACGATGTTCATCATCGGCACCGGCAGGACGTGGGCGTTCGGGCCGCCAACGTAGCGGTAGAGCGGGAGGTTCGCGGCCTCGGCGGCTGCGCGGGCGTTGGCCATAGAAACACCCAGGATGGCGTTTGCGCCGAGGTTCTTCTTGTTGTCGGAGCCGTCGAGCTCAATCATGGTCTGGTCCAGCAGGCGCTGGTCGTCGGCCTCGATGCCGGCGACCGCGTCGTTGATGGCCTCGTTGATGTTTTCCACGGCCTTGAGTACGCCCTTGCCGCCGTAGCGCTCGTCGCCGTCGCGGAGCTCGTGCGCCTCGTGCTCACCGGTGGATGCGCCGGACGGGACGGCTGCGGTGCCGCGGGAGCCGTCGTCAAGAAACACCGATGCCTCGACGGTGGGGTTGCCGCGGGAGTCGAGGATCTCGCGCCCGAAAACGTGGATGATGTCAGCCATGCTGGTTCAACTCCTTGAATGGTGCTATTTCGTTCCAGCACCCAATTGTTGCAGAAACTACCTGTGCGCGGGCTGGTTAAGCGCGTAATTCGCTGCTGCGTCGCGGACCTTGGCCACGTAGTCGTTCGAGTGGTTGTACGCGAAGATGGCGTCGCGCCAGCCGTCTTGGGTTGCCAGATCGCGTCCTCCTGCGCAGAGGAGGTTGGCGGCGGACAGCGCTGCGTCGTCAATCTGCTGCGGGTTGGGCGTGCCGTCGCCGTCTGCGTCGCGCCCGAAGCGCGCCCACGATTCGGGGATGAACTGCATCGGGCCAACCGCGCGGTCGAACTCCGTGTCCCCGTCGAGGAGGCCGCCGTCGGTGTCTTGAATCAGCGCGAAGTTGCCCGTGCCGTCGAGCGCGGGGCCGATGATCGGGGGTTCGGGAATGCCGGCGTCGTTCAGGCGGGCGGGGTCGAAACTGCGGCCCGTGTAGGTGCCGTGGCGAGTCTCCACCCAGCCGATGCCGGCGATAGTGTTCCAACGGATGTTGCAGGCGGGCCAAGCCTCGCGCGCGATGAGTTCGGCGTTGGCGTAGGCACGAAGTGCCTGCGGGTTGATGCGGGTTGCTTCGGCGATGGGCGCCGCCCACTCGGCGAGCTCGTTGGCGGTGCGGCCCGGCGCGTGGACGTCAATCCGAGGCGGCGTCTCCGCCGCGTCCGGAGGCATGTGCGTGGGCACGGGGGCGCGCTGCTGACCGGGGGCGGGGGTGTCGGTGATTGAGGCGAGCCACGACACAAGCGCGACAACGAGGACGATCGCCAGCGTCACCGCGATCAGGCCGACGCATCCGCAGCCTTTCGCGACTCGGGAAGCGCGTCGAGTTGTCATGGCGGGAGATTGTACTTGGCGGGGATTAAGGCGGGCGAAGTGCTAGCGGGCGGAAGGCTTTCACTTTCACCACTTGCGTCACTTCAGTAACATGTATAGTCCTTATTTATGCGAAAACTCACTGCTTCCCTCGCCTCCGCCGCCGTCGCGTTCGCAGCTCTGACCTCGTTTGCCCCCGCCCACGCCGTCCCGACGAACAACGCCCCTGCCCCAAGCGCCGTCGAGCTGGTCCGCCTGCTCAACGGCGAGATCGCGACCGCCGACTGCGGCCGCCTCGGCACCACCCTGCGCGTCACCGGCATGGCCAACCGCGAGACCACCCGCTCCCAGCTGGTGGCGAACGTCAACAACGCCGTAGGCCAGAACGCGCCGCTGCGCCTCGTTGCGGCACCCACCGTCAACGCGCTTGGCGACCGCGCCGTCGAGTGCGGCGTGGTCAAACCGGACCCGGCCACCCCGATGACCCAGTTCCTCCAAATGAGCTCGAAGCTCTCCTCTGACGCGGGTCTGCCGGATCTGCGCACGATCGCTCCGACACTGGCGGGCTAGTTCTTCTGTAGAACTTCCGCTTCCCGTCCCTTGCCCTCGGTCCAGTAGCGGTCCTGGGTGGTGACGTCGACGGTGCCAACGGAGCCGTCGAAAAGGTAAGGCGAACGCGACTGCATCTTGGTCACGAACGAGTGCGCCACATCCGCAAAGGTGAATGCGCGCGCTCGGCGGAAACTTCGACGTGGAAGAGGACTTGCAGGAGGACATCGGCAGGCTCTTTCTTCAGTTCCTCATCGCCCGCATGCTCCTCGATTGCCTCGGCGACCTCCGCTGCTTCCTCCTTCGAGTACGGCAAGAGGCGCTCGCGCGTTACGGATTGCTCCCACCCCCTGCGTGTGCGCGGTGTGCGTCACCGCAACCGCACAGGCGACGGGATCGTCCAAGGCGGGGACCGACAGCGACTGGTCCGCCGAGAAGTACGGCAACTACCTCGCGCGCCTGCGAAAAGCCCGCGACACCCACGACGCGACGCTGGCGTTAGACGGCGTTGAGTATGACGCGCGCGAGTTCGCGGACAAGTAATACCGCCCATCCACGGTGCCGATGAATAGGACTATCGGGGTTGCTCGTAAACCCAGGTACCGCCTATCGATATAACGCGAGAATCATTTCGGTCAGTTGTCGATAAATTTCGTACTCGCAGCATCATTTAACGACGTACATCACTTAACCGCAGCCAACTGCCCTGCTGTCCAACCGCGTGTGGTGGTGCTTCCATTCTTCTCAACCCTTGTCATTCTATGGGAGTTTAAGGGCGTGAACCCTTACTCGAGCGTTTTGGTCAGCTCATCAACACCGGCCGAAGCTCGAGATTCAACAGCACTCCAACATTCCCCGTACTACGTTGCAACACTGGATTTGGCTATCAGCAAATGTGAGACTTTAAGATCTGCCTGGGCCAACTTTTGAGAGCTGCGCCCGAGTCCAATGTTCCGAGGTTTAGCACGGCCCGAAAGATTTTCAACTTCCTCCCGCGTGAACCTCATTCTCCCAAGTCACTTTTGGACCGCGTCAGCAACCATCACCTCGAACTTTCCGAGTGATGGCCTAAAATAGTCATTCACATTGCAACCGCAGCCGAGCCGAGGTAGTAGATGAACGAAACAAGTCGCGAAATCATTGTCACGATGAAAAATCAGCCATGGCCAGAGCCTCATGGGTGGTTCACAATCGCAATGCCGCGCGTTTCCGCTCAGTCAATCATGGAAAACGGGTGGAGGTTCTCAAAGAAGCCGACCATCAAGGTGCAGCAAGGCATGGACTGGCTGAGCCCGGGGAAAGAAGATCGCAGTTGGGGCTTCCACTTACACACATGGGAAATGATGGATGCTGTCCTAGGAGAGTTTGCGACGACGCGCGACGAAGCGCTATTGAATTGGATGCTGGACATTGCCGATGATTGGGCCCAGTTTGAGAAATCTGACTCTACTGATGGATCCATGATTTGGTATGACATGTCTCTTAGCTTGCGCATGGCCCGCCTAGCTCGGTTGATGATCTACGCATCCCATCTAGGCTTGGATCGTCGCGTTGAAGCACTACTACCCGCGGCTGAACGTCATATTGAAGAGATGTTCAAACCCGAAGCATTTAACTCGGGCAACAACCACGGGTTCTACGCCGCAGCTTCTTCGCTCGATTGGGCCCGACTATTACCTCAGTTTCCTCGAAGCTCCGAACTTGCGGCCCTCGGGGAAGAGAGGCTGAAAGACATCGCATCGCGGCAGTTCGCTCCCGACGGTGGGCACCAAGAGCATTCCCCTGGTTACCACCGGATGCTTTTGAAGTCTTTCGAAACCGGCTTGAACGACGGGATAATCGAAGACCCCACCGTCCAAGCGACGGTCGAGAATGCCACGGATGTTCTCGGCTGGTGGATCCAGCCTGATGGCTATTTCGTCCAGTTCGGTGACACCGACCATCAGTCAGCCGATCAAATGAAGTTAAGCTCGTCGAACGAACAAAGCCAGTTCATTATCACAAACGGACACGAGGGAAAGCCAAGCAGCGAAGAACTGCGCGTACTTCCAGACGCTGGTTACGCAATGATCCGATCTCCTCAACCGGCAGGACCAGACGAGCGGATAAACAGTAGCTACCTCGCACTACAGGCCGCATTCCACTCACGTGCCCACAAACACGCGGATGACCTGACTTTTGTCTGGTTTGACCGAGGAGTGGAAATCTTGGTTGACTCCGGTCGTTTTGGGTACGTCGATCTTCTACCGGCCGATTCACCGGACCGGCTTAAAGGGTTCTACTACGCAGCGCCGGAGCGCCAGTATGTTGAATCGACGGTTGCCCACAATACGGTGTCCGTCAATGGTGAAGATATCGAACGACGATTCCGCACCCCCTACGGCTCCGCGCTGAAATCGTGGTCCCATGAAAATGGTATTTTTCGCATTGAAGCTGAGGCGGACTGCAAGACATATACACACCACCGAGTAATCACTTTGAGCCCCCGACAGTTTCTGATCGTCGAGGATTCGCTCAGCGGTCTCGCTCCTGGAGACGAAGCAATCGCCTGGTTTAACCTTAACGGCGAGGCACAACGTGTGGCCGGCCAAGACAATGAGCTTCAGTTCTTACTTCCAGGACAAGCTGGCTATCTTACGGTTGAAGGTGACCAGGAAGTGGTTACCCCCGTTAGAGGCCAGCAAGAGCCCCTCCGAGGATGGAGAGCTAAGCGAGAGCGCAGTTTTGAACCGATCTGGAACCTCGGTTTTAAACTCGATGCCTCAAATCCAGCTCTGAGAACCGAATGGAAGCTCAGCAAATAAGACTGCTAGTCTCGCCCCCACAAGGGTGAGACAAACACTGCCGTCGGTTCCTCATATAGTCCTAAGCCCTACATAGCTTTCGCCGCCCATCCGTTCGGCGTCAAGCCAGTTCCTGACAATCTGCTGGTAGGAAGCAGGCGCGGGAGCGACGTGCCCGTCCCCCATAAACTCTTCCTTAAACTGGATACCATGGGTCGATGATGATCGGCCCACTAAATCTTTCAGTGGCAAAAAGTGCTCTGTGAAGTGGTGATCATCTCCTGTGTTCTGCAAAACCAACCCACGAACATCGAATTCGATCTCCTGAAACCGTGTCAACACGCTCCAACGTTTAAGTTCGTCGACACTGAATTCTTCAATAGCTGTTTTGCCGAATACTGCCCAGGCTGCTTGGTCAGCTAGCAGCGGGGTGTAGCGTTCGATATCCGTTTGGCCATTTATTGAGATGAATGATGCGCCTCTAAGGTGACTCGCGACTTGCATTGCGCTAAAGCCTCCCCCAGAGTTCCCCACGATAGTTACTCGTTCGACCCCGTAACGCCTTGCGAGACTGTCAACCATCTGTGCAATTACCCGGTGCAAGTCAAGGTCCTCGTGCCCTATATACCAAGACAGAATCATGCGACTATCTAGATCTAATGTCGGATCCGAAAAGAATGCGACCGGACCTTGCGCAACGTAAGAGAGAGAACGGACTCGCTCGTAGCGTGGCATCGAGTGCCGAGTTCTATCGGTCGCACCATGAAGGTAGACAAGTAGTGTGTCACCGGATTTGGGACGAACCAACGCTGAAGGCACCACTTGGCCACAATCCACACTCCAGACAAAATCGTCCTGAGGAGGCTCTCCATCGGCTAATTCAGGAGACCGCGTTGAAATGATTGGCGTCCTGTAGAAAGTTTGCTCCTCGCCCTCGCCCCACGACACTAGATTGGTCCTTTTCCGTGCGGTCACCGCAGCGTGGCTCGGTAAATCTGAAATGTCCACCCCCGCTAGATCGACCATCGCTGCACCGAGAGCATGATCGCGTAGACCTGTCACTCGGTGTTCTTCACAAAACGAATCAAGGTATTTGATGAGACGCTGACGATTTTCCACGCTTGGATCTTTCCAAGCCTTTTCCTTGACTTCCTCTATTACGCTTCGTGTTCGAAGCCGTTGCGCAAGCGCCTCGGAGTCGGAGATTTCGCCTTGTGCAAGCCTTCGTTCAGCTTCCTCGATGGATTGTTCAACCGAACTCGTGGGATCAGCGAGAATGGATCCCTCGGTAGAATTGACCAACCGTTCCGAGACACCCTTGTCAGTATGATCGAGTACAATCCAATGCCCCGGAGCTGGTTTTCGAGTAATTGAGAACTCTGTGGCGTCGACCACATCCGCTATCGCCGTAATGATTCGAGAGGACTGGCCAGTAAATGATGCGCTTAATCGTCGAGCCGCAATTCCTCCGCTACCGTCTTTAATCTCCTGTAGCTCTAAGTCGGAATCGATGGTTCCAAAAATGCAGATGCAAAGAGTTCGACTGCCGTAGGTGCAAAAAGCCCTATCCCCGCGAAGAGTGACTTCAACTTCTGGGTGAATAATCCAATGCACGTAACCGGAGATCTCTGACGACGCTCGGATCGTATCTTTCACCACTACATAATGGTTGCTCTTGACAAAAACTAGGTCCCGGTTCCACTGAGCTGGCAGATACGTTTTCGGGGCTACAACTACCTCATCCATGAGAGCGTCTGAACTCGAACGGATGATTTGGCTCCTCGCGTTGTCTCGGAAGCGCCTTTGCTCTACCTCAACAATTGAGTGATGCGCCGCTGCACCAAATTCATCTCCTGGCAAATCGATAATCCAGGGAATCCCCTGACTGTGGAAGGTAACTCGTCCGCTGTCTTGATGTGCCCCGCGTCCTCTCGCAGGCCCCGTCCACATAGTCCAATGCGTTTCTTCGCTGAGATCCCGCTCTGTTTCCCCCCACCCACTGCGGCTAGAGGAAATCCCGCCTTCTTCCGCAATCAGCCCAAATGCGGGCGGGCTTCCAAAACGTCCATTGGTCCGAAGGTAGCGAACCCCGCCGGACATCGTGTCCCAAAAGTTCTCGAGCGGCAGCGAGCTACCTAAGGATGTTGGAGCTCCGCTAGGAGAAATCAGATGAGACCAAAATTCCGTGGACGCGAAGCTTTTCGAGATCGGTCCAAGATCGAACCCCAGCGTTTCCAGACGATCGATCCAAGGTTTCCAAGTGTCTTTTGCGATTGACATCTCCTTAAGATCTGTTCCGTAAAGCCCTCCTGAAGGTCTGATAAATGCGCTTATGGCGGCACGTAACGGCCCCTCGATGTCGGTCGAAAAGTCTTCTCGACCCGCATTCAGCAAGATCAGGGAATCTACCGCCGCTCTGAAAGATTGGGGCGTTGGAGCTTCCTCGAGTCGCCGAGCAAGAACGACAGAATGGTTCTTTATCATTACCGGGTCGAGCGCTGCTACAAGTTCGCCGCCGAGTGCCAAGGCTTGCACTCGTTGCGCCAAAACGGGGAACGCCCAGAGTCTGGACGCTGACCTATCTTGGTTTTGGTTTAACCTCCACCATTCGTTAGCGAGCCTCTGCCATAACCCGCCGAACTCGTGCTTATCCGCACGTACCAACTGATCTAGCCATCTCAAGCTGTGGAGAGCGAGATAGAAAGACTCGGTCTCATATTTCGGGGCCGTCAAACTTTCTGGGCCTATACTTAGTTCAACGCCGCCGAGAGGCAGGGTTCCATCAGCTATCTGAAGGGCCCGACGTCGGTCAGATGCTCTCGGTTCGAATAGTCCAGTTCGAAGTGACGAAAATAATTCTGCTTCCCTTTGAGCATCCACGCTTAAAGAACTCCTCTCTCGGTATTAAGCTGCGCGACATGCCGATAGATTTGGTCGATCCAGATGGCGCGATTCATCCATGATTCGTGTACTGGGGTCGCTTCTTCGTTGCGGACGAGCTCTTCAAACTTGACCAACGAGTCGGCGTTGAGGAACTTTTTCCAATGGTGGGACTCTTCCCAAACACCCCAAAAGCCGTCGGGGTCCGTTTGATAAGTGCAGGTTCCCTGCCGCATCAGACGTTTCGAATCGTCCCCCGAGGCTTTGTAAGTTTCGACTTCTGCCCATTGTGGGATTGCTCGGCGGACAATCTCCTTCGGCACGGCTTTTGAAACCTTGTCCTCAGGCGTCACGCTAAAAGCCAAGCGCACAAAGGCAGGCGCTGCAAGGAGGACCGCCGAGGTGGAACCTAAAGCTTGGTTACCCCACCTTCTTAGCTTTTCAGTTAGGTACAGGAAATCGAGACGTTCAAGCCCCACAACGCCCAAATCGTCAGCTTTCCGCCCAGCGAAACTAAAGGCCTCATCAATGGCTCTGTGGGCTGACTCGGTAAGTTGGGCGACCCCAAATGACCGCCTAGCCGCAAGCATGGGATCGGATTCTTCGCGTAATTTCTCAATCTGGCCTGGTCGAGAATAGTAGTACCCATGTACAATCTCACCTCCCACCCCGCCGATCTGGATCACCGACCGTCCAGAGGGTATGGCGACGTTACGCTTCATATTCCCCGGAGCGGCGTCTCCATCCCACATAGCAAAAGACCTTTGTAGTCGCTCTTCCAAAGGCATCGTGATCTCGGCGGGATTTGGCAGGGTAACGGTATGCCGAATTTCCGAGCTATCCTCCCCTCCGCGCTCTTCCAAGTAGATCCTCATCAGCTCAGAGGCAATCTCCGACTCTCGGGGCAGGGCTCCCATAGTCACGACGTTGGCGCGTTGTACTGCAGATAGCCAAACTCCCGCAGTCATTCGTGAGTCTCTTCCTCCGCTCAGGAAGACGGTCGGCACCCGATCAACGAGACGCGCAATGTTCCTAGAAACCAGCTGCAATTGTTCTAGGGTTTCAGCGTAACCTGTTTCTTCGTCGACAGGTTCAAACATCCCAGTAAAACCATCATAGCGGTTCTCGTGAATGGCCCCGGCGGAGTCGATCGAGAAAACCTGGGCTTCAGAAAACCGTGTAATTCCGGAGATGGGCGAATCGTTGTTCATGAAGAACCCCGCGCCAGCGAATTTCGCTACAGCACTTTCGTTAACCGAAATCCGTCCTTGGATGAATTCTGTTAGCGCACCAATGTGGTTTGACGCAGCGAAAAAATCGTCCGTTTGGATATAGTAACAGCGACCGAATCCCAAGATATCGGCCCACACTTTTACGTCGCCGTTGGCTGAGACGGCATACCCGAAATAATTAGGTTGAAGCTCCTGGAAGCGATCCTGATCAACGATCTGCTTCACCAGCGTCCAATAGTTAGAGGCCTCGATTGTCGCCGAGTTTGGAATCGGTGGTTGAGAGAATGCGATCGCAACATCGTCATCGGCGAAAACTGGATCTTCGGACCAAGTACCTGAGATCCGATTAGCGTTGTATGCCCTAATCCTGCCGTTCTGGTAGTGCCACGAATCTGGGGACTTGAACACATTCTCCACTCGAGTGATTGCACGGGCAAACTTTGAATCAATCGTTTCGAGCCCGTGGGCGGATAGTGCAACCGCGATGAGGTTAACGTTCATATTCATTTTGATACCAGAAGTCCCGCACGTGGTTTGATAAACCCGCCAAATACCATCGGTTTCGACCTGCGAACTGGGATCGAGGGCCGGGAGCGACACTCTGCGATACGATCTCGAAAGCACACTTTCTAATTGGAGGTCGGGATGAACAAACCCATGATTAGGATTCAACTGGCTGCCGCCAGTCTAAGCTGGCTTGTGGGGTGGGCTGCCCTGCTCAAAGACGGGTTTACATCTGGTCAAACGGTCGTCACCGTCGCTGGAATCGCCGTCGCGTTGTCGCCCATTCCAGTGGCTTGGGCTGTAATCGATACCGTTCGTAGGAGAGACAAAGCTAAAGATGAGCTTGTAGAAAAACTTCGCAAAGAAGTGCGGTCGAAGTGCGATACGGAGACCGTAGAGCTACAAGTTAAGCCTTTAAAGTCGGCCATTGCGGACGTCAAAAACACCCACAAGTTGGAAAATTCTCAGATCAGCAACGAGCTTATGAAACTTCAGCGGCGCGTTGATGAAGACGAGGTCGCACTGGAACAAATACAGGGATCACTAGAGCAGTCTCATGCCCGCGTCGACCAGATCCAGACGAGTACGAAGCGATTTCAGTCACAGGTAGATCAGACGCACAGTCAGCACAAGATATTGAAAAGCCAGGCTACCCAGACCCAAAGGCTAACTGAGAAAGCTTACCAGACCCTCGATAAACTCGTCGCTTCCCTACACGCGGTTGAAGGCGATCTCCGGTCCGCGAGCCTCAGGATCCTTAAGCTTGCTTCTCGCCAAGGGATCAACGTGGGCCAGGGCTTAACAAAAGAGGAGCTCGGAGAGCTTCTCCTCCATTCCCTCAAAGCCGATGACGCACTGGCAAAAGGGCTTCTCACACGCGAAATTGAAAGCGCACCGAGTGATCTATCGCTGACTGAGCTCCGCCAACTCATGAAGGGTCTTCGCCATAGCGGATACCTCTCCGAGTCTAGTAAGGTCATGGGGTGGATCGCAGAGAGGTCAGGAAAGACTAGCGACACTGAACGCGCCGCGATTATGAAGAGCGAAGCCTCCCTTTTCGAAGGTGCGTACATGCCGCAAGTTGAGCTCCCAATTTATCGACCGTACCCAGAGTCCAAAGTGGTCGTTCACCTTGTTGGAAAGAGTCTGCCCGAAACTCAAACCGGCTACACTCTGCGCACCCACTACACCGCTCGCGCAATAGCGAAGCTCGGGGTTGAGCCCGTCATAGCTGTTCAAGCCGGCGGCGATGGCATCGAATACAGCTCAATCCAATCTGACTTTGTCGACGATATTCAATACTGCACGCTCGCTGGTCCGGTCCGGAACACCGTGCCTTGGGATCAATGGGTGGAGCAGAATATCGTCAGCTTCGCAGAGCTTGTTTGCAGTCTGCGTCCCGCTGTAATCCACGCTCATTCTGACTTCTTCAACGCGTTGATTGCGCAATATGTGGGTGACCGGTACGGGATCCCCGTGGTCAATGAAACACGAGGCTTCTGGGAGGAAAGCTGGCTCTCGCGAACGATGGACGCACAGGGCGAGGCGGGGTTCCGTGAATTGGTTGAAGCCTTGGGGTTACCGATTGCATACACGGGTCGCCGCGCCTTAGAAGCTAAGCTGCGCAGCGAAGCAGAAACAGTCATCACTCTCGCTCAGGTTATGGCTGAACATATTGAAAAAACTGCCGACGAGTACGGTCTTCAGCGTCCGCGTGTCAAAATTGTTCCGAACGCAGTTGAAAGCCGTTCCTTCCCGGTCGTCGGTAAAGATCGTGATTTGCTGATCAACCTCGGCCTCCCTGAGCATTCAACGATTGTTGGGTATATATCCTCCATCGTTGAGTACGAAGGAATCGATACCCTAATTCGCGGGTTCTACGAACTTCTCTGCGCGTTCAAGGCTTTTGAAGATCTTTGCGACGCCTGCGGCTTGTCGCTGAACGACTTCCAGAATGAATCGGAGGCCTCACTCGACGCAATAGGGGCCGGTCATGATCGTGTTCTTTCGGGTTGGCACTCATTCGACCAGGAAGTGTTTGCGGAAACAGCTGCGCGGCTGGAGGCACATCTACGCGATATATTCCCCGAGTTCTACCAAGAGAGCGGATTTGCTGCGGACCTACTGAACGACGTTGTAGAACTAGCCAACATCCCCGGCTCTGCTGTTACGTCCGAACTCCGCCTCGTGATCGTTGGTGACGGAGCCGAGCTCGAGAACCTCCGAGGTTTAGCTGTTGAACTTGGAATCGATGAATATGTAGTTTTCACCGGCCGCGTTCCACACGAAGAGATCCTACGCTTCTACGGATTAATCGACGTCTTTGTCGTACCTCGGAAATCTTCCGACGTAACCGAATTGGTCACTCCGTTAAAACCTTTCGAAGCCATGTCGACGGGTCGCGCCTGTGTATTCTCTAATGTCCGCGCTCTCAAAGAGATAGCTGACGAGGCTGGCTGTGTGGAAGTATTCCAAGCCGATGATCATCACAGCCTCGCAAAGACACTTCTGCCCATGGTGTCTGATCCTGACACCATCAGATCAATGGGTAGCCAGAGCGCGCGCTGGGTTCGTGATGCTCGATCTTGGGACCTCAACGCAATTTCGTACGTTGAAGCCTACCAAGAGCTCGGAATGCAAACTGACCTTCCTGAATATGCGTCTCTCTTCCGCGACATGACTACTCAGGGCCGCCACCCGAGACTCATGCTCGAACTGCTTGAGAACGCACCATGCCCCAAACCAACAGGTTGGTTCACTACCACAAAGTTGGCAGCGAGTGCCGAGGAGATTATTTCCGAAGGCTGGAAAATGGCTAAGCGTCCTCGAATTCTGTTTGAGCCAGGTTTTGACTGGATGGCCCCGGGCAAGGCAGATCGGACATGGGGATTCCGACTGCATCGGTGGGAAATGGTTGACCCTGTCCTCGAAGAGTTCTACCGAACTCGGAACCGAGACCTTTTGGAGTGGCTCCTTAATTTCTCCTTAGACTGGTCGAGATTTGATGCACAAGCGGATGAGCAAGAATCAATGGCTTGGTACGACATGGCAATGAGTCTCCGTATGCCGCGTCTCGCACGGATCATGATCTACGCTGCGCAATCTGGGTATACCAACGAGGTTACTTTGCTTCTTCCCACGGCAGTTAAACATATCCGGGAGATTCTCAAAACAAGCGCCTTCAACGCCAACAATAATCACGGCTTCTTCAATGCAAGTGCCTGTTTAGATTGGGCAAAGTTACTGCCATCATTCCCCAATGCCGATAAGCTCTCAGATGTTGGCCACCGGCGTCTGTCAAGTATTGTCGATAGCCAGTTTGCTAGCGATGGCGGCCATCTGGAGCACTCCCCCGCTTATCAATTGATGCTCCTGTCTGGTTTCGAGGGTGCAATTTCGGATGAGCTCATCAGCGATGCAGCGCTCGTTCAAAAGATTGATCGAGCGTCATATGCACTCGGATGGATGATTCAACCGGATGGTCACCTAGTTCAATTCGGTGACACAGATCAAATCGACGTCACAGTCGAAGAAGTGGGGCTCAGCGATCCTCACGCCCGATTTATAGAAACAGACGGGGCAGAGGGGCAACCGGATACCGCCCAGATGATGATCCTCCCCGAATCTGGCTATGCCTTTGTTCGCAGCCCGCAGCCGGACAGAGTAGAGCAGCGCCGTAACAGTAGCTATTTAGCATTCCAAGCTGGCTTCCATTCACGTGCGCACAAACACGCAGACGACCTAACATTTACGTGGTTCGATAAGGGTCGTGAAATCCTCGTCGATTCAGGCAAATATGGCTATTTTGATCTATTGTCGAAGGATGCCCCAGCGCGCTTGGATGGCTTTTACTATGGTTCCCCCGAACGACAGTATGTGGAATCCACCCGCGCACACAACACTGTTGCGATTAAAGGATTAGACATCGAGCGCCGTAATCGCGAACCTTTTGGTTCCGCGTTAGAGACGTGCTTTGAAGACAACGGTACCTTCATCCTCTCGGGTCGCGTTATCCACGACAACCTAGAGCACTGGCGTCGCATTGAACTATCTCCCGGACGATCCCTCCGCGTGCACGATTTAATACACACTACAGAGGAAAACCAAACTGTTGTCTCTTGGTTTAATATCGATGGTTCTGCGCTGCTCCAAATTGAGCAAGAATCGCTACTATTCCACTTTCCCAATGAGAAGTGGTTTCTCGAAGTTGCAAGCAACGCTCGTCTGGTTGAACCGGTCAGGGGACAACATAACCCCCTTCGGGGATGGCGGTCTCGAGAGGAAGGGTCCTTGGAACCAACCTGGAATTTCGGGTTTGAATGCGACACAAGCTCCCAAGTTCATATCGTCACTCAATTCACGATCCACGACACCGAGGGAATGTCCATCTCAGCCAGTGAGTCCGTCCCCAAATAGTGTTCGGTTGCCTCCGATCTGATATAGGCGGTCCAGTTCGGCTTGGGGACTAGCACCTAAGCCGAGAGAAGGACCACTCCGTACCTTCGACTCCAAGCGATTGGCGAGGTGATTACAAAAAGTGATTGCTGACTTTAAGACTTGGAGTTGTCATGATCATTTTGTGGAAACTTCCGTACGAAACTCAAACCTCGGCTGGTTGTAACCGCTGCGAGTTTCTTCGATAACCGCAGCGGCTGATTCTTCATCTCGCTTCGAGATGCATTGAGTCCATCGCTGGTACTCGTCCGCAACTTCTTCAGATGCTCCATCTGCAATCAGGTCTCCGTTGTGGATCCAGAGTATGCGACTGCACATGTCCTTCATCGTGGTTGGCGCATGCGAAACCAGAAAAATCGTCCCGGCCGTTACTAGGTATTCGCTCATCCGCTGCTGTGCCCGCGACTTAAAGGCGATATCACCAGTCGCCAGGGCTTCGTCGACAAGCAGAATGTCGCGGTCGACAGCAGTGGCGATTGCGAATTTAAGTCGAGCGTTCATCCCCGAAGAGTACGTCCGCATAGGCCTATCGACGGCACTGCCAATGCCAGCGAAATCGCAGATGTCTTCTTCCAGCTCTGGAATAGCTGCTGGGAGTGTCCCCTGCGCGAGCAACCCAAGCCTGATATTCTGCCGGCCTGTTAAGTCTGGGCGCAGCGCGGCTGAGACGCTCAGCAATGTAGGTTGCGCTGAAACTAGAATACGGCCGTTAGTGGGCTGTTCGGCTCCGGCAATAAGACGCATAAGTGTGGATTTTCCGGAACCATTGCGTCCCAACACGCCCACGGATTCTCCCTTCGAAACCGCGAACGAGATTCCTTTAAGCGCCTCAACATCTAGATTGCTGGAACCCTGCCAAAAACGCCGATCAGATGCCTTATATATTTTGGAAACTCTATCGACTACAACAGCCGGCTCATCGCACCTGCGCATAACGCCCCTCTGCTAACCAGAAATATGTGAACCCCGCAATGGCAACGGTGACTGACCAAACAGCCATGTACACCCATTCGTCAGTAGCTGGAAGCGAGTGGTACATCACTGCCCCGCGCACAGCGTCCAGGAATCGGTAGGCGGGATTCAGCTGCATCGCATCCTGAATGAATTGCGAGTTATCGAATTTCTCTGGGAGGAAAAAGACACCGGAAATATAAAACCACGCTCGACCGATCACGGGAATGAGCGACTTTACGTCCGGAACGATGGCCGTAAGACGAGCAGTTATTAACGTGAGCCCTAAACCGAAAACGTGAACAAGAAGAAATAGCGGTACTACAGCAAGAATCTCCCACCCCGGCCAGTTGCCCCATTGCGCGCAAAGCGCAAGAACAATTGCGACCATTACCGGAGCGAGACTCGTTAGCACATTTTTCGTCCACGCACCGAAAACGATAGCGGCCCTTGGAAAGTTAAAGCTTGATATCAGTGGTTTCGAGGCCTTCATCAGTCCTGATCCGCTCGTCAAAGACTGCTGTAGAATACGGAAAAATGTCGTTCCGAGAATTACGTATCCCACAAAGTTCTCAATACCACGGGACGTGTTCAGAATGACGCCAAACATAAACCCGTACATCGCGGCAAACAACAACGGTTCCAAGATGATCCAGAGCCGACCCAGGAATTTGTCTTGGTGTAGACCAAAGGCCCTGTGGTGAGCATCTTGATAAATGAAGAATCGATGGCCCCAAAGACGCTTCAAATAGGACCCTAGCGCCTCTCGTTCGGACTGTTCTCGTAACCCGGCTCGGTTAATCACAATAAAACTGTCAGTCCGAGTCTCATGAGCTTCGTCCAGCGGAAACAATGATTGCTCATTCGCATCAGCACTCATCCACCAATTCTCCTTTTCCCGCGCCGAAGGTCGGATCAATTGTAGATGCGCGTCCGAGTATCTAAAAATGATTCGAAGTGTAGGGCGACCCCGCACAAAACGAACGATAAATTTCGTCGATTGTCGCCGCTGCGCTGTCCCAAGTGCGATTACGCAGCCATTCATTCATAGCGTTCTCACTCTCGGGCTGGTTCTCGTCGGCCAGAGCCGCGACAATTGCTTCTGCAAGTGCCTCCGCATCCTCTGGAGGAAAATAGTTCGCGAATCCACCAGTGACTTCTCTTAAGGCCGGAAGATCCGAGGCTATAACTGGGATCCCTAACGCCATTGCAGTGAGCGGTTTAATGGGGGTTACATTGCGCGTGACGTCGCTGTTCACACGAGGAAGTACAAAAACGTCTAGGGCAGCATACCACTTCCAAATATCTGCCTGCGGTTTCCTGCCAACAAAGTGCACTCGCCCAGCGAGATCGTTTCGCTGCGCAAATTTTTCCAGATCGGGGCGCGCTTGGCCGTCGCCGACGACTATCACTGAGATTCCACTGGGCAGATACTCCAAGGCCTCTATGAGAGTGTGCAGCCCTTCATAACTCACCACGGAGGTCACGGTTCCGACCAATGGGCCTTTCAAGCCGCCCAAACCGAGGTCATTTCTAATACTGGCAACATCAAACCGCTTGTCAAGGATTGATGCATCGATGGAGTTTGGGACAACAAAAGTCTTGTCTGGATCGGCGCCATTGCTGACCAAGCGATTCTTGGACACCTCGCTGAGACCAATCACAGCGTTAGCTTTACTTATCGCATCATTCTCAGCTTCCCTCATCCGTCGATATTGCTCAGACCTTTGCGCGAACTCACGATGGTCACTCGGCCGTTTTGAGAGCCACGTGTTTTCCAATTCGCCTCGGACCTCGTACACCCAAGGCAGACCGAATCGCTCCGCGACGGTGCTGACCACATTCGCGTTGTGGAAATCAGTAGTGGTGTGCAATACCGAAGGCTTCAGTTCTCGGACCAAGTTACTAAGGAGGTCAACTGATTGCTCGAACTTCGCGCTCTCGTCGCTACTGACTACCCACGGCAGGAGATGGTGGTAAGTAACCGACTCTACCGTGGTTTGATCTGATCCCGGCCATTTGCCCACAATAACCGGGTAGTTGAGACGCGTACACGCATCCACATCCACGCCTTTCCGCCTCAACGCAACCAGCAAGCGCTGGGTACGAACTGTATATCCGCTGTTGGTATACGGCAGACAGTTATTGACCACGTAAAGAGCGCGTGTCGGCTGTGCGGGCTGCACACGGGGTACAACTCTGTAACGAGGTTGGTCATATCCGGCTTCGATTCGGTCGATTCTTCGAACTAGCGCTTGATCGCCCTGGTCTGCTGCGAACTGTCGAGCCGCGGCGAGATGACCATCGTCAAGCAATCTGTGGCCCTCGTGAGTTGTGTGCGAAACGACCGTAATCGCAACATCCAGAGCCTTTTCAACTACCTCTTTGCCGACGGGCACATTCAACCGCGCCCATTCTCTAAACTTGCGCAAAAAGTCGGAGGCATTGGTCGACACATGACGATACACCGCTGAAACAGTGAGAGTCACCAAACGAAGGCTGTGTTTGATTGTCATCCGATCCCTCGTGCAACCTCGATCAACTCCAAGAAACGCTTAGGCACAACTTCCTCGCGTTGAGTCCTCACCCACTGGGTTCCAACGCTTGAAACGGCTAGCCGAGACCGATCGCGCGCGATTGCGACCCAGAGTTGAGCCAAGAGCTCAGGCGATTCGGGGGGCACTGTATCTCCAGCACCCATGTCTTGAATGAGAACGGCAGCTTCTCCGCTGACTACGCCAGTGATGTGGATCCCCTGCGCCATCAACTCGTAGGTCTTTGATGGAATTGTTCTCTCGAGCGGTTCCCAGTCAGTCAAATGAACAAGCGCTGAATCGGCCCACCCGTAGAACTCGCTAAGATCGGCCGCAGGCTTCGTCTCATAGAACTGCACAGGGATATCTTCTTGGAGCGCGAGTTTCTCCAACCGATCGCGGGCATCCCCCGCACCCACAACGCGCAGTTGGACGTCTACCCCCAAGCTCCGTGCAATCCGAACCGCCCGGAGAGCATTGCCTAGGTTCTGCGCTCGCCCAGCAGTTCCAGCGTAAAGCACCCGCAGGGCGTTCCCTCTTTCCGCGTTGTCCCTGCGCCTTTGAGCGTAGGTCTGCGCTGGGAACACGTTGCGGATAACCGCAACATTATTTGAGGCTTTCCGAAGTCTCGGATCGCTGAGGATTTCATCCTTCATGCCACGGGTAGTCACCATGACGCCTGCCGCATAACGCAAAGAGTGGTTGATCGACCAAGCAGTGACGGCTTTAGTCAACTGAAGCGGACCCAGTAACGCGAGTTTCGCCCTCAGAGATTTCGTCCCTGTCGCGCTATTCCAGTGTTCCGAGTTCCTCAGCAAGTCTGGCCAAGCATCACGCAGATCAATGATGTACGGCGCCCGTAAAAGTAAAGCCGCTACCCGTGTGACAAATGCTGTAGGCAAAGCAGGAACGGTACCGATAACTAGGTCGAAATTATCGCAGCGAGGTGAAACCATTCGCAACACTTGTCTCAGTTGGCCGCCAGCGCCCACAGCTTGCGAGGCGATCTTCGACGTCAGAGTTTTCCTTGCAGGAGCAAAGCCCGAGCGGACTATGGTTTCACCGCTCGGTCCTGTCTGCGTCTTCCCAACATAATGCCGGTTGAGAGAGATGACGGTAGGTCGATCGATTTCCTCGTTGTAACTGGGCGGAGGTGCGATGACAGTGACTTCGTGCCCCTCTTGAGCGAGAATCTGCGTCAACCACTGCCACCGCCGTTGAGGGACACCATTTTCTGGAAACCAATACTGGGTGACAATGAGGATTTTCACTGTCACCACTCCATTTCCATGAAAAATCGTTACATCTAACGCACCCTAATGCGAAAAACTAGCGACGAATCATGCCGCGAGTATCAATGACATCCTTGCCCGCAAGAACCTTGGGGTCGAGATTCTTAAATTCGGAGTGGTCAACCAAAACCAAAATAATGTCCGCATCTTCAAGCGCTGCATGAAGATCGGTGAGCTCGGAGTTCTCCTTGCCATCGAATCGTGCTGGGAGAGCTTGTATGTTCGGTTCAACCACGCGGATTGGCTTGTCGGGGTACTGGTCAGTCAAACGATCCACAATATCGAGAGCTGGGGATTCTCGCAGATCATCGATGTCAGCCTTGAAAGCCAAACCAAGGGCAGCAATTGACGCGTCAGGTTTCCGTTCTACAGCCTCTGCCACCTTACCCAGCACAAACTCCGGCTTGGAGTCATTTGTCTCACGCGCTAAACGAATGAGTTTCGCCTGTTCCGGCACGGAGGACACAATGAACCACGGATCCACGGCGATACAGTGACCGCCCACCCCGGGGCCAGGGTTAAGAATGTTCACACGCGGATGATGGTTGGCCAGCTCGATCAGTTCCCAGACATCAATATCCAGTTTATCGCAGATGAGGGAGAGCTCATTCGCGAACGCGATATTAACGTCGCGGAAGGAATTCTCAGTCAACTTGGCCATCTCCGCCGTTGTTGCGTCAGTCATAAGCAACTCGGCGCTGCAAAAAGTCGCGTAGAGGTCGCGAGCCATCTCCGTACCGCGCGGAGTCAAACCACCGATCACGCGGTCGTTATTCTCCATCTCTTCCATGATCTGACCAGGCAATACGCGCTCTGGGCAGTGAGCGATGTAGATGGCGTTCTCGGCGTCCTCCTCCAGCGACAGGTCGGGCCGCTGCTGGATGATGTAGTCTGCCATCCACTTGGTGGTGCCGGGAGGAGAGGTCGATTCCAGAACGACAAGTGCACCAGGACGAAGATGCGACGTCATAGCGTCGATCGCCGAGGCGATGTACTTAGTATCGACCTCATGGTTGGATCCTTTGAACGGTGTTGGCACGCAAACTATGTACGCGTCAGCCGGAACCTGCTCTGCCTGGGCAACGAGCAGCTCCTTCTCCACTACATCGCGCAGAAGGCTATCGAAGCCCGGCTCGACGAATGGAACCTCACCCCGGTTGATCGAATCCACAAAGCGCTGGTTCACGTCAACGCCGGTGACTTTCACACCTTTTGAGGCGATGAACGCGGCCGTGGGCAGACCAATATATCCGAGTCCCACGACGCACACTGTGTCGAATGTGTAAGGAGTGCTTGACACTATTACCACCTTTGCTTCATTCAACAGGTTCTCTGTAACCTGTCCTTAACTAGGAAATCTTACCC
The DNA here is from genome assembly GCF_036881695.1 of Corynebacterium sp. Marseille-Q4381. NCBI lineage: Bacteria > Bacillati > Actinomycetota > Actinomycetes > Mycobacteriales > Corynebacteriaceae > Corynebacterium > Corynebacterium sp. Marseille-Q4381. Next base: position 31,513 of record NZ_JBAJNR010000006.1, read on the forward strand.
CCCGGTTACCACCTGCATGGCTCGGGCTGGCCTAGGCTTGGGCAGACAACTGTGGATCAAATTCTGCCAGGCGTTCTCCCACTCCCGCCAGCGCGGCAATAGCCCCGACGGCTCGCTGAGCTGCATTTCCGTCGCCATAAGGATTCACCGCGTTGGCCATCGCCTTATAAGCGGCATCTTGGTCCATCAAATTCGATGCCTCGGCGACAATAAGACCACGGTTGGTACCCACCAGCTTCACAGTCCCAGCCACAACGGCTTCTGGTCTCTCAGTGTTGTCCCGCATCACTAGGACAGGTTTACCCAGGGAAGGAGCCTCCTCTTGGACTCCGCCGGAATCGGTGAGAACGAGGTAGGAACGATTCATCAATGCCGTGAACTGGTCGTAAGGGAGTGGATCCGTAATGATCACGTTGCCTAGGTGCTCCACCTCAGGCAGCACCTGCTCACGTACTTTCGGGTTCAGGTGCAACGGCAACGCAAAGATAACTTCGGGATATGCCCTTGCCAAGTCTTGAACCGCTCCACCGATCTCCGTCATTGCATCGAGATTCTCGCGACGGTGAGTGGTTACCAAAACCACCCGCTGGTCTGTGTCGGTCAGCGCTTGGAGGCGTTCGTCCTCGAATTTGACATTCCAGGTTGTGGAAATCTTGAGGGAATCGATGACCGTGTTGCCGGTGACCACGATGTCCTTTGAGCGCACGTTCTCGCGGCGCAGATTTTCCCTGGATTCACTCGTGGGTGCAAGATGCAGACTCGAGACTTGCCCGATGATCTTCCGGTTCGCCTCCTCGGGGAACGGAGAAAAAATATTCCCCGTTCGCAAACCTGCTTCAAGGTGAACGATCTTCACTCCCTGGTGGAACCCCGCTAAAGCTGCAGCCATTGCTGTGGACGTATCGCCCTGGGAAATGATCACATCAGGTTTCTCCTTGGAGATGATCTCATCCAACCCCGCAATTGCACGAGCAACTAGCTCGTTGAGACTCTGGCCGGGTTTCATGAGTCCGAGGTCATAGTCAGGAACGATGCCAAACCTGTTATTGACCTGCTCAAGCATCTCACGGTGCTGGCCTGTGGAAACAACGACCGCGTCGAATCGATCATCGTCATTTAGTGCGGTAATGACAGGCGCGACCTTGATTGCCTCTGGCCTCGTCCCATAGACAGTCATCACCTTCGGCTTTGATGAAATCACTGTGTCTCCTTGAAATTCAGCTGTATCGCACAGACTTTATAGGAACTGAGCGTTGCTGTCTCACCATGTCCGCTTCCCGCGCCTTGCCCTCGGCCCAGTACCGGTCCTGGGTGGCGATGTCGACGGTGCCCTCGGAGCCGTCGAAGAGGTACGGCGCCCGCGATTCCATCTTGGTCACGAACGCGTGCGCCACGTCCGCGAACGTGAATGCGCCGCGCTCGGCGGCAAGTTCGGCGTGGAAGAGGACTTGGAGGAGGACGTCGGCAAGCTCTTTCTTGAGCTCCTCATCGCCAGCCTGTTCCTCGATCGCCTGGGCTAGCTCCGCTGCTTCCTCTTTCAGGTACGGCAGCAGGCGTTCGTGCGTCATGGACTGCTCCCACTCCCCTCGCCCACGCGCGGTGTGCATGACGGCAACCGCGCGGGCGACGGGGTCGTCCAGGGAAGGGGCACGGACGGCGTCACCGCTGTCCTCGGTTGTCAGCGTCCACTTGGCACCGGGCACATACGGCCACACGCGCGCTTGCTCAGGGACCTCGGGCGTGTAGTCCACACCGCCTGCGAATTCCTTCGTAAGGTGCGCGGGCACCATGTCTGGCCAGCGGGGGTCGAGCACGAGCGTAGGCATGCATGAAACAATAGACGCCATGACGAACCAACTTTCAGAGGCGCTTGCCGCCGTCAACCCCAGCCACGCCGACGTCATGGAGCACTCCGTGACTTTCTCCCCGCTGCGCTGGAAGACCGGTTGGCCGCACCACCTGCGCCGCGTCCCGCCGTTCCGTGACGACGCCCGCGCCTCCATCACCCGCGCCGAGGTCTTCGACTTCGCCGGCGATGTCCGCGAGTCCGGCTACAACCGCGACCAGATCATCGACTTCCTCGGTGCCGCGTTCGGCTACCTGGCCGGGCAGAGCAACCAGGTGATGGAGCTGCAGGCGTTCCTGCGCAACAAGGGCAACGCCGCGAAGCTTTTGAACGCTATCCGCCAGACCGAGGGCAAGAACGCCGTTGACGCTTACGCTGTGCTGGCGGAGGCCGGCATTGCTCCGAAGGTCGCCTCCGCCATCGCCTACTTCCTCGCCGGCGAGCAGGCAGAGGGCGAGAGCGACAAGCCCGTGATCATCTGCAGCAACCGCGCGAAGATCGCAGGTCTCGAGTCCGACAGCGATTGGTCCGCCGAGGAGTACGGCGACTACCTCGCGCGCCTTCGCGAGGCCCGCGATGCACACGACGCGACGCTGGCGCTGGACTCCGTGGAGTACGCCGCGCGCGAGTTCGCGAACAAGTAGCGCCGATTACCGCTCCGCCGCGTGCGCCCGCAGCGCGCGGGTGTTGAGCTCCCGACGGGCCTGCTCCAGGGCCAGTAGGTCGGAGAACAGCGCGTTGTAGGCGGCCTCGTCGTCGGACGGGCGCATGCGCTGCAGCTGCGCCTTCAACTGGGCGATCTGGTCGCCCACCCGCGTTTCCTGCAGGCGCGAGAGCACCGCGTCGATGTAGACGTCCAAGTTGTCGGCGTTGATCGCCTCCACCGCCAGCTCGGAGACGAGGTTGCGGCCGGCCAAGTCCCGCATCCCGCCGGCCACAGATGCGATCCAGTTCGACCCCTCATGGTCGGCGATGCCGCCTGCCGCGGCCATCGCGTCGCGCACCTCCCGGTACGCCGCGTTGGTGAACGCGTCCGGGTTGATGCCGTCGAAGTAGCTGCCAGCTTTCTCCGGATACTGCAGCGCCGCTTTCAACGCCTCGCGCTGCGGCCAGAGCACCGGGTCGTTCGGCGCGGGCGCCACCAGCGCGTTTTGCCCAGTGGAACCACCGTCACCCCCAGCGCCCGCTGCCTTCCGCGCCGGCGTCTTCAGCGCGCCCTTCTTCGGCGCCTTCGCCGCCTCGCGCACCTGCGCCAGCACCTCGTCCGGGTTCGGCCAGCCAACCCACCCCGCGAGTCGGCGCGCGTACTCGTTGCGCAGGACTGGGTCGTGGATCTCCGCGACCATCGGCACCGTGCGGTTCAGCGCCTGGATGCGCCCCACCGGGGAGTCGAGCGAAAAGTCAGCGAGCGTGGACTCCAGCACGAACTCGATCATGGGCATTCGGCGCGCCACCAGATCGCGCACCGCCGCGTCGCCCCTTGCCTGCCGCAGGTCGCACGGGTCCATCCCGTCGGGCGCGATCGCGACGAAGGACTGGCCGGTGAACTCCAGGTCCGTTGAAAACGCGCGCATGGCCGCCTTCTGTCCGGCGTCGTCACCGTCGAAGGTGTAGATCAGCTCGCCGCGGAAGAAGTTGTCGTCGAGCATGAGCCGGCGGATCGTCTGCAGGTGGTCGCGGCCGAACGCGGTGCCGCACGAGGCGACGGCGGTTTGCACACCCGCGGCGTGCATTGCCATCACGTCCGTGTAGCCCTCCACCACCACGGCCTGGTGGCCCTCGGCAATATGCTTCTTCGCCAGATCGATCCCGAAGAGCACCTTCGACTTGTGGTACAGCAGCGTGTCCTGGGTGTTCATGTACTTGCCCATGGGATCGTCGTCGAACAGCTTGCGCGCGCCGAAGCCGATCACGTTGCCAGCCGCGTCCTTGATCGGCCAGATTAACCGCCGGCGGAACTTATCAATCGGCCCGCGCTTGCCCATGGAGCTGATACCCGCCTGCTGCAGTTCCTCGGCGTCGAAGCCCTTGCGCAGCAGGTGCTTCGTCAGCGTGTCCCACCCGTCCGGGGCGTACCCGCACTCGAAGTGGTAGATATGCTCGCGGCTAAACCCGCGGTTCAGCAAAAACTCGCGGCCCACCTGCGCCTCGGGGGTTTCTAGCTGCTCGCGGTAGAACTCGTGCGCTGCCTTGTTAATGGCTAACAGGCGCTGGCGCGTTCCTGGCTTCACGTCCCGCGCGCCGGTGGTGCCGCCCTGGTAGTTGATGCGGTAGCCGATTTGGTCGGCAACCGCCTCCACCGCCTCCGGGAAGGTCAGCTGCTCCATCTCCATGAGGAAGGTGAACACGTCGCCGCCCTTGCCGGTGGAGAAGCAGTGGAAGTACCCGCGCGCGGGGCGGACGTGGAAGGACGGCGTCTTCTCGTCCTTGAACGGCGACAGGCCCTTCATCGAGTCGTGGCCAGCGGGCTTGAGCTGCACGTACTCGCCGACGATCTCCTCGATCGCCGCGCGTTCACGGATCGCTTCAATGTCGCTCTCCGGAATTCTCCCCTTGGCCATGCGCCTAACGGTACAACCTCACCCCAACATCAGAAAGCACCGCTTCTACCCGCGCACTCTCGCCCGCAGGCAGCTGCCAATCGCGCACCACGAGCTGCTTCACCGCCCCCTCACGAATCAGGTCTGCCAGCCCGTCGAGGTTTGTGGGGGCATCGCGGGCGCCGTCAAGCACTGCCCTGGAGAGCGCTTGGAGCAGCTGGCTTATCGACGCCACCTTCCCCACCCCCACCGGATCCCACCGAGTACTGCCCATCGTTTTCCTACCTCGCAATCTCGCAGAACGATTCGTAGTGGTCGGCCGTGTAGTACCACTCGCGGCCTGCACCTTCGCCCCCGGTGATGATGCGGCGCGCGCCGCGGTGGTTCACACCAGGCGTGTCCACCGTGTACTCGCGGTAGTACCCCAAAGACTCCTCGGGCAGGTGGCCCTCATAGTTGCCGAAGCGCTGGTCGTCGTTTGCCGGGTACTTGTACGGCCCGCCGCGCTCGATCACCTCGATCGTCTCCTCGGCCTGCGCCGGCAGCCGCTCGCACGCCGGTATCTCGGTTTCCGTTTCAACCGGCGCCGCGCACCCCGCCACCAGCAGCGCTGCCGCCGCCAACACCCAGCCTTTCCGCATGTCGCACATCATAGGACCAACGTATGGGCGGACACACATAGCGGCATGTAGGTGCGGTGTCATACAATCCCAGTCACCCTATGATGCACACCACTTTTGAAGGAGGATTATGAGCGCGGTCGTACTGGCCCTTATCGGCCTAGGAATGATGGCACTCGGGTACCTGCTGTACTCGAAGTTTTTGGGGACCAGGGTCTACCAACTCTCGGACGCCTACACCACGCCCGCCCACACCATGGGAGACGGCGTGGACTACGTACCCACGAACAAGTACGTGCTGTGGGGCCACCACTTCACCTCCGTCGCGGGCGCCGCACCGATCATCGGCCCGGCCGTCGCCGTGATCTGGGGCTGGGTCCCCGCCTTCCTGTGGGTCACGCTCGGCACCGTCTTTTTTGCCGGCATGCACGACCTCGGAGCGCTCTGGGCCTCCCAGCGCCACCGCGGCCAGTCCATCGGCACGCTGTCGGGCCGCTACGTCGGCGCGCGCGGCCGCAACCTCTTCCTCGTGGTGATCTTCCTTCTGCTGCTCATGGTCAACGCGGCGTTCGCCGTGGTGATCTCGAACCTTCTGATCTCCACCCCGTCCGCGGTCATCCCGACCTGGGGCGCGATCGTCGTGGCGCTCTTGATCGGCCAAGCCATCTACCGCTTCAACTGGAACCTGCCGCTCGTCTCCCTCGTCGGTGTTGCCGCCCTCTACGGCCTGATGGTCTGGGGCGACCGCATGCCGCTGGCGCTTCCGGAGGTCATGCTCGGCATCCCGGACCGCGGCTGGTGGATCATCTTCCTGTTCACCTACGCGTTTATCGCCTCCCTTTTGCCGGTGTGGGTCCTGCTGCAACCGCGCGACTACATCAACGGCCTGCAGCTGTTTGTCGGCCTGTTCATCCTCTACGCCTCCTTCTTCATCGTCCGCCCGGAGATCGTCGCCCCCTCGCTTCGCGATGCTGTGCCGGACGGCACCCCCGGCATCTTCCCGCTTTTGTTCGTCACCATCGCCTGCGGCGCGATCTCCGGTTTCCACGGTGTGGTTGCCTCCGGCACCTCGTCCAAGCAGCTGGATAAGGAAACCGACGCTCGCTTCGTGGGCTACTTCGGCGCGGTCGGTGAGGGCCTGCTCGCGCTCGGTACCATCATCGCCACCACCGGCGGGTTTAAGACCATCGCCGACTGGGAGAACGTCTACAGCGAGTGGAACGCCGGCGGCGTCGACGCGTTTATCGCCGGCGGTGGCGCGCTGATGAATGAAGGCCTGGGCATCCCGACCTCCCTGTCCGCCACCATCCTCGCCACCATGGCCGTGCTGTTCGCCGCCACCACGATGGACTCCGGCGTGCGCCTGCAGCGCCTCGTCGTCGCCGAGATCGCCGAGCTCATGGGCATCAAGCTCTCCGGGCTTGTCGCAACCATCATCGCGGTCGGCTTCGCGCTTGCGTTGACCTTCTCCACCGGCCTCGACGGCTCCGGCGGCATGCTGATCTGGCCGCTGTTCGGCACCACCAACCAGCTCATGGCCGGCCTGACCCTGTCGATTCTGGCCATTATGCTCACCCAGCTGCGCCGCCCGACGTGGCCGATCCTCATCCCGCTGCTGTTCGTCACCGTCATGTCCCTGTGGGCCGCGATCCTGCAGCTGCGCACCCTGTGGGCCGCGCAGAACTGGCTGCTTCTGGTCATCGACATCGTCATCATCTGCTGCGCCATCTGGGTCATCGTGGAGGCGTTCACCGCGATCTCCAAGGCGCGGAGGGCACCGGCCGTTACCTGGCGCGACGACGAGACCATGCCGGGCGAGCACGCCGCGCAGCCAGCTAGCGTCTAAACCATGTGGGAGAAGATCAAGGCGTTCGGGGCCGGCCTCGACGAGTTCTACAAGGCCCCCTACCGCCGCGAGTTCGCCCGAGCCGCCCGCGAGGAGGACGACCTGTTCATGCTGCTCGTCGCATCGGAGATGCTGGGCATCCCCAACCCGGCGAGCTACTACACGCTCGAACTGCTCCCGCTGCTCTACAGCGACGTCCACGCCTGGCACACCCGCATGGGCATGGAGAAATCCCCCCTGGACGGTGTGCGATGCTGCTAACCACCGCGCCCGTCATGTTCTTCGGTGGCAAAGGCGGCGTGGGAAAAACAACCGTCTCCGCTGCAACGGCCGTGCGCTTGGCCGAGGCCGGCAAGCGCGTCCTGTTAGTCTCCACCGACCCGGCGCACAACTTAGGGCACGTGTGGGGCAGCACGCTTGCCGACGCCCCCGTCCACCTCGAGCCCAACCTCCACGGGATAGAACTCGACCCGGACAAAACCACCCAGCGGCACCTAGACACCGTGGCCGCGTCGATGCGCCACATGATGCCGGAGCGCCTCCACAGCGAGATCGACCGCCACATGGAGCTCTCCCGCCACTCCCCCGGTATGCACGAGGCCGCCATGCTCGAGCGCATTGCGGAGCTCGTGGCGGAGCTTACCGACAAGCGCGGTTACGACCACATCATCTTCGACACCGCGCCGTCCGGCCACACCTCGCGCCTGCTGGAACTTCCGGAGATCATGTCCGCCTACACCGGTGGACTGCTCGCGCGCCGCGAGGCCTCCGACACGTTTTCGCGCGCGGTGCGCGGGTTCGGGGGCAAGGGCGTCACCGACTCAAGCGCCACCGAGCGCCGTAATCAGCAGATTCGCGCGACGCTGCTTGCCCGCCAGCGCAAGTTCGAGGGCTTACGCGCAGTGCTGACCGACGCCCAGAAGTGCGTCTTCAACATCGTGCTCACCGCGGAGCGCCTGCCGGTGATGGAGTCGGCGGAGCTCTACCGCGACATCACCGCAAGCGGCATTCACGTCGGCGGGTTAGTCATCAACCGCCGCACGCCTGCCGGAGGGGAGGCGTTTTTGGAGACGCGGAGGGGCGTCGAAAAGCAAGCGCTCGAGCTCCTCGACAACCTGCTACCCGGGGTGAAGCGGGTGGAGCTGCCCTGGCTGCCGGGTGAGGTGGGGACGCGGGAGGCGCTGGGGGGCGTCGCCAAGCACCTGTAGCCCCTTAGCTGTAACCCCCGAACGCCGCGGCCTTCTTCGCGGCGCGCTCCAGGCGCGACTCGGTCATGGACGCGATCTGGTCCACGATGACGCGCTCGCGGGCAAGGTCCGTCTCGGCGGTGAGCCACCACTGCTGATACATCGTGTCGAGAGTGCCCGGCGCGCCCGCTGCAAGGTAGTCGTAGACGCGGAAGATGCGCTCGCGCTGGCGGTCCTGGCGCGGGGTGTGGGCGGGCAGGTCCATAACGTAGAGCACGGCGATGGTTTTGAGCAGCTTGACCTCGGATTCGATGTCGGCCGGGACCACCAGATCGCCGTGCATGCGGCCCAGCGGGGAGTCGTTTGCGTCAAGGGTCGCCTGCACCACCCCGCCGACGTAGCGCCCAACCAGCTCGCTGGTGAGCTGCTTGAGCTCCACCCATGACTGCAGCGTGTAGTTGAAGTCGGCTGCGCGGGAGATGGAGGGGAGGGATTGGAGGTGGGCGGCGGCGTCGATAAGCGAGCTCGGCGAGCCCCCGAACGCTGCCGCACCCTTGTCCGCCAGGGCGGCGAGCTCTACGAAGTCCCACAGGACTTTGAGCGAGATGCGCCCGGAGATGATGCCGTCCTCGACATCGTGGACGGAGTAGGCGATGTCGTCGGCGAAGTCCATGACCTGCGCCTCAATCGGCGGGCGGGCATCCGTGTGGCCCTTTCGCACCCAGGCCAGAAGCTCCGCGTCCTCGTCGTAGGCCGAGTACTTCTTGTTCACCGTGCCGTCTGCGTTGGTGCGCGTGCGGGGGTACTTGCACGCGGCGTCGAGGGCGGCGCGGGTGAGGTTGAGCCCGAAGCTTTCGGCGCCTATGACCACCTTCGGTTCCAGCCGGCTCAAAATCCGCAGTGTCTGGGCGTTGCCCTCGAAGCCGCAGTTGGACACCTCGTCCAGCGCGCGCTCGCCGTTGTGCCCGTACGGCGGGTGGCCGATGTCGTGGGAGAGACCCGCAAGCTCGCAGATGTCCGGGTCGAGGCCCAGGCCCTCGCCGATGCTGCGCGCAATCTGCGCCACCTCCAGCGAGTGGGTCAGCCGCGTGCGCGGGGTGTCGCCGTCCTGCGGGCCGACGACCTGCGTTTTGTCCGCGAGGCGGCGCAGCGCGGCCGAGTGCAGCACGCGCGCCCGGTCGCGGCTGAACGCGCCGCGAGTATCGGCGCCGGCCGCGATCTGGGAGCCCTTCTCCCCCTCTACCGCGCGGCGCTCGGCGTCCGCCGCGGTGTATTCGTACTTCTTCACGCCTTCCCAGCGTAGAGGCCAAGATGCGTGTTGGAGGTTGCGACTACCCTAGGAGGGCATGAAACACCGTTACCTCCGTGTCCTCCTTGCTGCCCCGGCGCTTGCCGCAGGTGTCGGCCTCGCCGCGGCACCCGTGGCCATGGCTTTAGCACCCGCTCACGCTGCTTCGGCGCCGGCCGAGTATGCCCAGGCCCAGGCGCCAGCTCAAGCCCCGGCTGTGTCGGGCCCGCGCCTGCTTACCCAACCCGTCACCGACGAGGCCGGCGTGCTGTCCACCGGCGACATTGCCAACATTGAAAGCGCGATCCAAAAGGTCAGCGCCGAGAAAGGCAAGTCGCTGCGCGTGATCTTCCTCGAGTCCTTCGGCGGTATGCAGCCGAGCGCCTGGGTGGAGCAGTCGATCAAGGCCAGCGGGCCGAACACCGCGGTGCTGGCGATCGCCCCGGAGGAGCGCTCCTACTACGTCAACGGCGGTGAGCAGTGGACCCAGAACGAGGTCGACGCCATGGATAGCGCCGCCTACGCCAAGCTGGCAGAGGAGGACTGGGCGGGCGCGGCCATCGCCGCGGCTGACGCTGCGGTCTCCGCTGGGAGCGGATCCGGCTCGGGCGGTTCTGGCGGCGGCGACGGCACAGGCGCCGGCTGGGTCGCCGGCGGCCTTGGCGTTGCGGCCCTTGCCGGCGGCGGCATCTACGCCGCGAACCGCCGCACCTCGCAGAAGACGCAGGCCAAGCAGATCGAGTCCGCCCGCGCGCTGGATCCGTCCGACACCGATTCGCTCGGCCGCCTGCCAACGCCGACGCTTGAGCAGGTCGCGCGCGACGCGCTGGTCTCGGCCGACGAGTCGATCACGCAGGGCAAGGAGGAGCTGCGCCTGGCCACCAGCGAATTCGGCCCCGAACGTGTGCGCCCGTTCACCGCGGCGATGAACACGGCGACCTCCACGCTGCAGCGCGCGTTTTCAACCCACCAGAAGCTCTACGACGCGATCCCCGAGACCGAGCCCGAAAAGCGTGCGATGCTGGTGGACATCATTTCGTCTTCCGGCCAGGCCGAGCAGGCGCTGCGCGACAAGACGGCCGAGTTCAACGAGATGCGCGGCGTGCTCATGCGCGCGCCCGAGGAGGTGGATAACGTCCGCCAGCGCACCGTGGACATCCGCGCGCGCCTCGAGCCCGCGCAGCAAACACTGAACGATCTGCGTGAGCGCTACTCCGAGGACATGCTCCACTCCATCGCCGACAACGTCGACATCGCCTCGGCCTCCCTCGACGAGGCGGAGAAGCACTTGGACGAGGCAAGCTCCATCGCACGGCAGTCGGCGGGCAGGCAGGGCTCGCTTATCGACGTCCTGTCAGCCGCCACCCGCGCCGTCGACATCTCCGACACCAACTTGGCCGCCATCGAGCACGCCGAGGACAACATCCGTCAAGCTCAGACAAACCTGCCGGCCATCAAGGCCGAGATCGAGGACGAGCTGCGCGAGATCGAGCAGGTCAAGGCCGCAACGCAGCAGGGCGCGCGCATCGACGTCGCCGCCCTAGACAACGTCGCCGCCGCCGCCCGCCAGGTGCTCGCCACCGTCCCGGCCCGCGCCGATCGCGACCCGCTGTCCCTCTACACGGACTTAACGGACGTGGACGCGCGCATTGACGAGCAGCTGGCGATTGCCAAGGGCGCCGCCGGCGACCAGACCCGTTCCCTGCAGCTGTTCGACCAGCAAATGCGTGTCGCCACCGCCCAGATCCAGTCCGCGGAAGACCTGATCCGCTCCCGCGGCCGCATCATCGGCTCGCACGCGCGCACCTTACTTGCAGAGGCCAAGCGCCAGTACGCCCAGGCTCACCAGCTGCGCGTGCGCGACACTCGCCAGGCAATCGACTTCGCCCGCGCCGCAACCGAGACGGCGCGCCGCGCGGCGAAGGCAGCGAGCGACGACATAGACCGCTACCGCGCGGCGCAGAACCGCCAGACCGCGAACAACGTAGCGCAGGCCGTGCTGTGGGGCTCGATCCTCTCCGGCGGCTTCGGCGGTGGTGGCGGCTACGGCGGCGGCACCATGGGCGGCGGTTTCTCCGGCGGTGGCGGCGGCCCGGCCGGCCGCGGCGGCACGTTCTAGTAGCGGGTGTTATTCACGGGGGTGTCGACAAGCAGCAGCCCCCTCGCGATGAACTCCAGGTCAGCGCGCTCCTCGGCGCTCGCCACCCGGGTTTCCAGCTCGATCTCGCCGCTCGGGCGCGCGAGCGTGACACCGACGAGGTTGCCGGCCGCGTCGGTTATCTCGCGGCGCTTGCGCAACAGGCCCCCTCCCGCGCGACGCACGCTATAGGTGCGGCCGGCGCACTCGGCCTCGTAGTGCGAGACGGTTAGGCCCCGTTTGGTGAGTCGGTAGGTGCGCCCGTCCGCGGCCACGGCGCGGATGTCGGCCGGGTTGTCGGAGGTGAAGCGCAGCGGTTCCCGCGTCACAGGAAGAACACCAGGACTGCGACGGCGGAGAACAGCGTCAGCGCGGCAATCAGCGCGTTCGCCGAGGCGGTCTGGCGAGACTCCATCACGCTGCGCGAGAGCCAGGCGAGCGCCGCGACATCCGTCAGCGGCAGGGCGGTGTCACCTTCGAACTCGAGGATCGCCTTGCGCACGCCCGAGTTCGCGCGGGAGAACTGCGCGACCTTTTCGCCGGCGGCGTCGTCGATGACCCAGTTGTTGGACGTCTCCTTGACCAGCGTGTAGCCGCGGCCCTCCACGTCCACGCGGACCTCGTCGCCGCGGCGCAGCGAGTCGAACGCCCGCACGATCTCCTCGCCGCCGCGCGTGGCCACCGCCCCAGATTCAGGCGAGACCGCTAGGTCCCAGATCTCCCCGCCCACGCTCGCGCGGTCGGTGCGGAACACGCCGAGCACATCCGGACCCGCCTCGGCGAGCAGCTTCGGCGCGTCGCGCTCGGTGCGGTCCCAGCTGACGTAGTGCATCGCTATTGCAACCCCGGCTTAGCAGCCGATCAGGCGGGCCGCCAGGTAGGACTCGAGCTCCGCAAGCGGCACACGCTCCTGCTCCATGGTGTCGCGCTCGCGGACGGTCACCGCGCCGTCTTCAAGCGAATCGAAATCGTAAGTCACGCAGAACGGCGTGCCGATCTCGTCCTGACGGCGGTAGCGGCGGCCGATCGCGCCGGAGGTGTCGTAATCGACGTTCCAGTGCGCGCGCAGGGTGTCCGCTAGCTCCTCCGCCGGGCCGGAGAGTTCCGGCTTCTTCGACAGCGGCAGCACCGCAACCTTCACCGGCGCGAGGCGGCGGTCAAGGCGCAGCACGACGCGGGTATCGGTGCCGCCCTTGGCGTTGGGGGCTTCCTCTTCGTCGTACGCGTCGATGAGGAACGCCATCATCGCGCGGCCGAGACCCGCAGCCGGCTCGATGCAGTACGGGATCCAGCGCTCGTTCGCCTCCTGGTCGAAGAAGCTCAAGTCCTCGGCCGAGGCCTCGGCGTGCGTCTTCAGGTCGTAGTCTGTGCGGTTGGCCACGCCCTCGAGCTCGCCCCACTTGGAGCCGGTGAAGCCGAAGGCGTACTCGATGTCCACGGTGCGCTTGGAGTAGTGGCTGAGCTTCTCCTTCGGGTGCTCGTACAAGCGCAGGTTCTCCGGGTCGATGCCCAGGTCGATGTACCACTGGTGGCGGTTGTCAATCCAGTACTGGTGCCACTGCTCGTCCTCGCCGGGTTTGACGAAGAACTCCATCTCCATCTGCTCAAACTCGCGGGTGCGGAAAATGAAGTTGCCCGGGGTGATTTCGTTGCGGAAGCTCTTGCCAATGTTGGCGATGCCAAACGGGGGCTTCATGCGCGCAGACGTCATCACATTCTTGAAGTTCACGAAAATACCCTGAGCCGTCTCGGGGCGCATGTAGTGCAGCCCCTCCTTGTCATCCACCGGGCCCAGGTAGGTCTTCATAAGCCCGGAGAACTCTCGCGGCTCGGTCCACTTGCCCGGCTGGCCCGTCTCCGGGTCCGGGATGTCCGCGAAACCGTTGACCGGCGGGTGGCCGTGCTTCTCCTCGTACGCCTCGAGCAGGTGGTCGGCGCGGTAGCGCTTGTGCGTGTGCAGTGACTCCACCAGCGGGTCAGTGAACACCTCGACGTGGCCGGAGGCCTCCCACACCTGGCGCGGCAGGATGATGGAGGTGTCCACGCCGACGGTGTCGCGGCGCGACTGCACCATGTGGCGCCACCACTGGCGCTTCAGGTTTTCTTTCAACTCCACGCCGAGCGGGCCGTAGTCCCATGCGGAGCGGGTGCCACCGTAAATTTCGCCAGCGGGGTAGACCAAGCCACGGCGCTTGCACAGGTTAACTACGGTATCGATCTTATTCGCGGGCACTGGCTCCAAAGCCTCCTCTTGGCAGTGATCAAGTAACGTGCTCAGTCTAGCGAAGCGGGTAGACCCACGAACGACCACGGTGAGGAATGCTTTTCGCTATTTTCTAACTATGAGCGTTCGACGACAGCTGGACGCGCGGGAGATCGAGCTCACCGCGCAGCTGCTGAGCGCCTTGGACTCCGAGCTACGACTGAGTTTGCTGTTCCTGCTTAACCGCGACGCCCGCGTCGTCCACCAACTCGTCACCGAGCTAGGAAAATCGCAGCCGTTGATAAGCCAGCACCTGCGCGTGCTCAAAGCCGCGGGGCTGGTCACGTCTCGCCGCACAGGTCGTGAGGTGGTGTACTCGCTGGCGCAGCCAGGCATCGTCGATGTCATTATGGAGCTCGCCACCTACGCCTCCCCCGGCGCGAGCGCGTTCTCATCCGTTTCCGCGACCATGTCGTCGGCCTCGGCGGTGGCGATCATCGAGCCGCCGATGCACCCGCGTCCAGGCGAGGACCCAGGCCTCTACCCGCAGACACCAAAGCCGCAGCGGGACTAAGCTCGCCGCTTATGGACGTCCCCAAACTCGGCCCCCGCACCACCCGCCAGCGCACCGCCGTCGTGGAAACGCTCCAAGCCATCGACCGCTTCGCGTCCGCGAAGACCATCCACCAAGAGCTGGAAGCCCGCGGAGAGAAGGTGGGGCTGACCACCGTCTACCGCACACTGCAGTCGCTGGCGGAGAAGGAAGCCGTGGACGTTTTGCAAACGCCTGAGGGCGAAACGCTCTACCGCCACTGCCTCACCGAGCACCACCATCACCACCTCGTGTGCACCAAGTGCGGGCGCAGCGAGGAAGTCGAAGGCGGGCCCGTGGAGAGGTGGGCGGAGCTCGTCGCCGCGCGCTACGGCTACAACCTCGTCGGCCACGACGCCGAGATCTACGGCGTGTGCCGCGCCTGCCAGGCCCCTTAGCGCTGACCAGCGCTAAGGGGCAAATTTGTCCACAGCGCCGCCGAAGCGACGGTCGCGCTTGGCGTACTCCAGCACAGCGTCGTACATGTGCTGCGGCGTAAAGTCCGGAAACAGCGTGTCCTGGTAGACCATCTCCGCGTACGCCGATTGCCAGAGCAGGAAGTTCGACGTCCGCTTCTCCCCCGACGGGCGCAGGAACAGATCCACGTCCGGCATGTCGGGCCGGTAGAGGTAGCGCGACAGCGTCTCCTCGGTGACGTCGCCGGGGTGCAGGCGGCCCTCGTTGGCGTCTTTGATCATGGACCGGGTGGCGTCGACAAGCTCTGCCCTACCGCCGTAATTGATGCACATCGCGAGTGTGACACCGGTGTTGTCGCGGGTCAGCTCTTCGGCTTCCTCGAGCTCGCGCAGCACCGAGCGCCATAGCCGCGGCCTGCGTCCCGCCCACACGATGCGCACGTTCTTCTCGTGGAGCTCGTCGCGGTGTCGGCGCAGCACGTCGCGGGAAAACCCCATGAGGAAGCGCACCTCAGAGTGGGAGCGGCGCCAGTTCTCGGTGGAAAACGCGTACGCCGACAGCCACTCCACATGCCCCAGCGCGATGCACGCGTCGACGCAATCCATCAGCACACTCTCGCCGCGGCGGTGGCCTTCGGTGCGCGGCAACCCGCGCTCCTGCGCCCACCGGCCGTTGCCGTCCATCACAAGCGCGATGTGCTTGGGAATGAACTCGGGGTCAATCTGCGGCGGGGCGGGAAACGTCATGCCACCCATTATTACGCCTGCTCCATGATGCGAAGCGACTTCAGCCCCGATTCCACGTTGTACTGCAGATGCGCCACCGTGAGCCGGTGGACCACGGCGGTAAGGGCGGCATCGTCCGCGGGCAGCGGGTGGCCTCCCCGGATCAACCACATCGCGTGCAGCGCCTCCGGGTCCACGTCCGCTGATCCGCGCGGGCGGCACTCAGCGCACACCGCGCCGCCCACAGCCGCGTTAAACGCGCGGTGCGGGCCCGGCGCGCCGCAGTTCGCGCAGTCGAACAGGCTTAAGCCCCAGCCGGCGTGCTCGGTGGCGCGCAGGATGAACGCGTCGAGCACCACTGTCGGCGTTTCCTCCCCCGCGCGGATGCGGCCCAGGGCCTCTGCGACGAGGTCGAAGAGCTCGGGATCGGCCTCTTCGTAAGCCAGTTTCTCGGCGGTTTCCATCACGGCGCAGGCAGCGGTGTAGCGGTCGAAATCATCGGTGATGGTGTGCCCGAAGTAGGCGACGGTGTCGGCTGAGGTGATCGTCGATAAGCCTGATGCCCTTTTTGGCGGGTAGATCTGCGCGTCGATCTCCACGAAGGGCTGGAGCCTGGAGCCGAAGCGGGACTTGGCTTTGCGCACGCCTTTGGCCACGCCGCGCACCAGGCCGTGGGTGCGCGTGAGCAAGACGATGACGCGGTCAGCCTCGGCGAAGTCGTACGTGCGGACGACGAAGGCGCGGTCGCGGAAGGGGTTAGAAGCCAAGTCGGCCGAGCGCCTTCGGGTCGGACTGCCAGTTCTTCAGCACTTTGATGCGCAGGTCGAGGTAGACGTTGTGGCCGATAAGCTCCATGATCTGCTGGCGCGAGCGGTGCGTGATGCCGCTCAAACGCCGCCCATCTGGGCCCTCGAGGATCTTCTTCTGGCCCGGGCGCTCGAGGTAGATCACGGCGTAGATCATCATGCGCTTGGGATCGCGCTCGTCGGCTTCGTCGACGTGCATCTCGTCGATCCGCACAGCCACCGAGTGCGGCAGCTCCTCGCGCAGGCCCTGCAGCGCTTCTTCGCGGATCAGCTCGGCGATGCGGGTTTCCATGTCCTCGTCGGTGACGTCGCCCTCCGGGTAGAAGCGCGGGCCTTCGGGCAGCTGGGACACCAGCACGTCAAGCAGCACGTCGAGCTGCACCTGCTCCGTGGCGGAGACGGGCACGACCTCGGAGTCCTCGCCCAGCATCTCGTGCAGCTCGATGAGGCGCTCGCCGACGACGTCTTTTGCCACCTTGTCCAGCTTGGTCACAATGCCCACCACTGGCGCGTTCGGTTTGACGGCCCGGATCTGCTCGAAGATGAAGCGGTCGCCCGGGCCGAGCTTTTCGTCCGCCGGCACGGTAAACCCGATGACGTCGACGTCGGCGTAGGTGTCCTTCACCACGTCGTTGAGCCGCTCGCCCAAAAGCGTGCGCGGGCGGTGGATGCCCGGGGTGTCCACGATGATTACCTGCGCGTCATCGCGGTTGACAATGCCGCGGATCGGGTGGCGGGTGGTCTCCGGCTGGTCCGCCATAATCGCGATCTTCTCGCCCACCAGCGCGTTGGTCAGCGTCGACTTGCCCGTGTTCGGCCGGCCCACGAACCCGACGAACCCGGAGCGGAAGCCGTCGGGCGTGTCGGTGAACCCTGCGTAATCCGCAGGTGCGCTCGCGTTCGCCTCGGCGGGCAGGTCGTCGAAGTCGGGGAAGTCCGGGAAATCGCTCATGGACACCAAGTCTACTTGGGTACGTTTGGGGCTTATGGCTGTGCGCATTGTGCTAATGGGCGTGTCCGGCTGCGGGAAATCCACCGTCGGCCCCGTGGTCGCGAGCGCGCTTGGCGTGCCGTATCTCGACGGCGACGCGCTGCACCCGCCCGCAAACATTCAGAAAATGGCGCAGGGCATTGCGCTTGTCGACGCCGACCGCATCCCCTGGCTCACCGACATTGCCGAACACCTCGCCGCAGGCAGCGAAGGTGCCGTAGTGGGATGCTCGGCGCTGACCAGGCGCTACCGCGACATCATCCGCGCCCGCGTGCCCAATGTGGTGTTTGCGCACCTTGACGGCCGCGAGGACGTCCTGCGCGCGCGTCTGGGAGCCCGCGAGGACCACTTCATGCCGGCGTCGCTGTTAGATTCCCAGCTAGCCACGTTGGAGCCGCTAGCCGACGACGAGGCGGGTGCCGTCTTCGACATCGAGCTGCCGGCTGCGGAGATCGCCCGCCGTATCGTTAAATGGGTGACATGAGTACGCCACACACTGCAGGAATTGCCGCCACCTTCGACTGGGATCTCGCCGAGCGCTACGGCGAGATCCTCGCCTTCGGCGCCCGCGAACGCGGCGAGGACGCCGTGTCGGTGCCTGGGCGGTTATCGGAGAACCCGTTCCTCACCGGCGTCATGGCCAAGCACATCACGATGGGTATTCAGAAGACGGGCGTGGACGGGCAAGCGGTGTTGGCGCCTGCGTCTGCCGGCGAGCGCGCGCTTCGCGAGCACGACCTCATCCCCTTCGAGATGTCCATCAAAGACGGCAACCTCGCCCGCGTGCAGGTCGGCGTTTCTGAGGGCGCGGCGGGTGCTGAGCGTGTGTTGCGCGACGAGTGGGGCTTTTCCGGCTTCGTCTCTGAAGACGCGCCCGCCGAGGTTGCCGCCGGCTACGAGGACGAGCTCGCCGCCATAACCGACCGCACGGTGGTGCTTTTGGACAACGCTGCGGGTCTGTTGCCGCTGGATCCCGCGTCTGCGAGTTCGGTGGTTATCGTCGGTGCTTCCGACTTGGCGGAGCATCTGCGCGCTGCACTTGCGGAGCTCGGCGCTGACGCTGATGTGCGCGCGGCAGGTGCTGATAGTGATGTTGATGCGGCGGGCGCTGTTGTGGTCGTGGACTGCGCGGATTCTTCGGAACTTCGGCGGTTGGGTGGGGCTTTGGCGGTGGTGGGGTGCTTTGGGGCGTCGGCAAGCAATGCCCCTGCCGTTGTCCGGGCGCTGACTGGTGCTACGAACCCCTCTGCGAAGCTGCCGCTCGCGTTGCCTGGTTACCCGTTTGGGGCCGGCGGCAGCTACACCACGTTTGAGCTTGGCCGTCCCGAGGTCGCTCGCGAGGTGCGCCGCGGCGACGACATGTTTGTCGTGCGCGTTGACGTGACGAACACGGGCGATCGCGCGGGTGCTGAGGTCGTGCAGATCTACGTGGACATTCCTGGTCAGCCGGAGCGTCGTTTGGTCGGGTTCCGCAGCGTCGAGGTTGCTGCCGGTGCTTCCGAGACCGTCGAGATCGAGATGGGCATCGATTGGCCCGACCATCCGTTTAGCGTCTGGGACGAGGATGCGCGCGAGTGGGTGACGCCGCGGGGCACGCACGTGCTGCACGTGGGGACGTCGTCGGTGGACACGCCGCACGCGCTTGAGGTGGAGCTTTAGGCGTGTAGTTCCTTGGCGTCGAACCGCGAGCGCGGTTCCACCAGCAGGTTCTGGCACTGAACCAGCGGCAACTCGGGGAGGTCGCGCTCGCGGACTTCGGTGACGATGTCGAACATCGACCCTGCGAGGTGGGTCAGGCGCTCTTTTGGTTCTTGGTCCGCGAGCGCCGCGTAGAGCGCCGTCGCGAGATCGCCCGCGCCGACCACGTTGCCGCCGAGTCGCGGCGTTTCGGTGAAGTAGGTGCTCTCGGGGGTGATGTCGAGCAGCCCGAGGGCGCCCGGCTTGTCGGCGGCGACCGAGGTGACCAGCGCCGTGTCTTTGAGGTTGCGCGCGGCTTCTGCGGTGGCTGCCGGGGAGTCTAGGTTCTGGCCCGTGAGGAGCGAGAGCTCCCACTGGTTCGGGGTGATGGCGTCCGCGAGCGGGATGAGGCGCTCGCGGAAGACATCGGGGATCTCGGGCGCGACAAACGAGCCGATCTGCGCGTTGCCGATGACGGGATCGCAGATGTAGCGCGCGTTGGGGTTGGCGTCTTTGATGCGCGTCACCGCGTTGTGGACGACCTCAGCGAGCTCCGCCGAGCCCAAATACCCCGAGACGAAGACATCTACCTGCGGGTACGCGAAGGCGAAGCCGTCGAGGATGCCGGCAACCTCGACGGGTGTCATCACCGGCCCACCCCAGTCCGGGTACTCCGTGTGGTTGGAGAAGTTCACCGTGTAGACGGGCCACACCTCGTGGCCCAGGCGCTGCATGGCGAAAACGGCGGCGGAGTTGCCCACGTGGCCGTATGCCACGTGCGACTGCAAGGAGACGATGTTCACGGCTCGATCATACGAACCGGCCGGATTGCGCCGCGCATAATCCGCTTGGAACGACCCGCATATGGTCACCGCCAGATGGTCACCAGTAAGTGGTGACCGGCAAAAGGTCATTAGCCGAGTAGCTGGCACCCGCGGGGACGCGGTGCTGTCGGTTAATGACCTTCTTCCAGCAACACTTTGC
Source organism: Corynebacterium sp. Marseille-Q4381 (assembly GCF_036881695.1). Lineage (NCBI taxonomy): Bacteria > Bacillati > Actinomycetota > Actinomycetes > Mycobacteriales > Corynebacteriaceae > Corynebacterium > Corynebacterium sp. Marseille-Q4381. Next base: position 51,372 of record NZ_JBAJNR010000006.1, read on the forward strand.
TGGTGACCGTGTGGAAGAACATCTCCACCGTAAGCCAGTCAGAGAAACGATCAGCGTGTCACCGAGGCTAGAGATGGGGCATGAGGTGGGCGTCGAACAAGTTCTCACAGGCATTTCTTAGGAACGCACCATTGATTCGTACGTGAGTCCAGCGTTACAGTAGCCACACTTCTGTGAGCTTGGACATACTCGTCCACTGATCTGGAAAGGATTACAGTGCCCATTTACGAATTCAAATGCGTCGATGGACATGTCACCGACATGCAGCTACCGATGTCGAGCGAGACGCGTGAGATCAACTGCCCGGACTGCGGGTCGCAAGCACGCCGGTTGATCAGCGCACCGTCGGTACGCCGTGTTGATGCCGGCCTGGCCAGTGCCGTGGAAGCGACACAGAAGAGCGCGTACGAGCCGCAAGTGGTCTCGTCGCTACCCAGCGCTGGCAATGCGCGCGTCACGAAAGTGACGCACAACCCGCAGCACGCGAAATTGCCCCGCCCCTAACCAACCCCTCAAGGAGGCACTGCAATGCCAAAGAATCTCTTCCCCCTCGACTCATCCAAACGCTTCGCCGATCAAGAAATCGTCGGTCACAACCGTTGGCACCCCGACATCCCGCCGGCGGTGACCGTACAACCTGGCGACACCTTCCGTGTCGATTGCCGCGAATGGTTCGACGGTTTCATTAAGAACGACGACTCTGCCGACGACATCCGCGACGCGCCGATGAACCGCGTCCACGCGCTTTCCGGCCCGTTCCGCATCGAGGGCGCGAAGCCCGGTGATCTGCTCATCGTCGACATCCTCGATGTTGGACCGATTCCGCAAGAGGAGGGCGAGCTCGCGGGCCAGGGATGGGGCTACACAGGAATCTTCGCCAAGAAAAACGGCGGCAGCTTCCTCACCGATCAGTTCCCCGACGCTTATAAGGCCGTGTGGGACTTCACCGGGCAGACCGCAACGTCGCGCCACGTCCCGGGGGTGAGCTTCACCGGTATCATCCACCCCGGCTTGATGGGCACTGCCCCATCTCACGAGCTGCTCAGCAAGTGGAATAAGCGCGAGGGCGAGCTCATCGCTACCGATCCCCACCGCGAACCGCCGCTCGCACTGCCGCCGGAGCCAGACGAGGCCATCTTGGGCACACTGACTGGCGAGGACTTCGACCGGGTCGCAGCCGAGGGTGCGCGCACCGCCCCGCCGCGCGAAAACGGCGGCAACCAGGACATCAAGAACCTGTCCAAGGGCACCCGCGTGTTCTACCCCGTCTACGTCGACGGCGCGAATTTCTCCGTTGGCGACCTGCACTTCTCTCAGGGCGACGGCGAGATCACCTTCTGCGGCGGCATTGAGATGAGCGGTTACATCGATATTCACGTCGACATCATCAAGGACGGCATGAAAAAGTACGGCGTGGAGGAAAACGCCATCTTCATGCCGGGCAACGTGGAGCCGCGGTACAGCCAGTGGTTGGCGTTCTCCGGTACGTCTGTCACCCTCGAGGGCGAGCAGCGCTACCTGGACTCCCAGCTGGCGTACCAGCGCGCCTGCCTCCACGCCATCGACTACTTGACCACGTTCGGCTGGTCCCCGGAGCAGGCCTACCTCCTCCTCGGCGCCGCGCCGATCGAGGGCCGCTTCTCCGGCGTGGTGGACATCCCGAACGCGTGCGCAACCGTGTACTTGCCGACGGAAATTTTCGACATCGACATTCGCCCAGGCGCGGGCGAGACACCGAAGATCGACCCGGGCATCGGTGCGCCGCGCTCGAGCTTCTAGCGGTCGGCGCGGTGCAGAAAGCTGGAGTTGTAGGTCCAGGTGTGTATAGCAACCTGCCCACTTGGGGTTTTGAGGGAGAACTACAACTGTAGACCTACAACTCGGGAGAAACAGGCCCGGCTGCGGCCTAAGCTACAGCGCCTCGACGGTGAACTGCTTTGCCGGGTTGGCGAAGAACTCCTGGGACTCCACAAGCTTGAGTTCCCTTGAGTCGGCCTCGTGGGTGAGCTTCAGCATGTCGTAGACGCTCGAGGCGGTCTTGGCCAGCGCGTCAGCGGCGTCGCGGGAATCCAAGTAGTGGCCGGTGAAGAGGGCGGCGGTCACGTCGCCGGAGCCGTTGCGCTTGAACGGCAGGCGCGGGGTGCGCACGATCCACTTGCCGCGGTCGTCGACGGCGATCATTTCGATGACGTCGTCGCCGGCGGTTTCCGGGCGCTCAACGGAGGTGACGAGCACGATTGACGGGCCCATCTCCCGAGCGGCGTTGACGGCGGCGAGGGTGGAGTCGAGATCGGTGACGTCGCGCTCGGTGAGGTAGCCCAGCTCGAACTGGTTGGGGGTGATGAGGTCCGCGACCGGCACCACGCGGGAACGCAGCAGCGGCGGGATGGTGTCCGCGACGTGGCAGCCCGACTTTGCGTTGCCCATCACCGGGTCGCAAGCGTAGATGGCAGACGGGTGCTGCTCCTTGACACGGGCGACGGCGTCGATGATCACGTCGGCAATGTCGTCGCCGCCCTGGTAGCCGGAGAGGACAGCGTCAACGCTAGCAAGCGCGCCGCGCTCGTCGATGCCGTCGATGACGGCTGCGACGTCCGAAGCCGGGATCATTGGGCCCTTCCACGCGCCGTACCCGGTGTGGTTGGAGAAGTTCACGGTGTGCACCGGCCACACCTCGTGGCCGATGCGCTGCAGCGGAAAGACGGCGGCGGAATTGCCGACGTGCCCGTACGCCACGTGGGACTGGATGGAGAGAATGTTAGCCATGGGGGTTATTGTGCCCCCGCAGGTCTAACCCTCTTGTATCGGGGCGGGTTCGTCCGCGGGCACCGGCACCTCAACGAGCACGGAACGGGTCTTGACGCGGCCGCGGCGGTCGCGCCCGCCCTCGGCGGTGTAGGACACCCCGTCCATCGTGATGGACGAACCAGGCAACGGCACACGCCCCAACTCGTAAGACAACAGGCCCGCGACGGTGTCGACGGAATCGCGCACTTCGTCGTCGTACTCCAGCTCGTAATCGAGGTGGTCGGCGAGGTGGTCCACGAGGTCGTCCAGCGGCAGGCGCGCCTGGACGCGCATGAGGCGCTCGTCGATGTGCTCGATTGGGGCGACCTCGTCCTCGTCGTACTCGTCGGTGATTTCGCCGACGATCTCCTCGAGGAGGTCCTCCATGGTGAGGAGGCCGGCGACGGTGCCGTACTCGTCGATAAGCACTGCTATGTGGGTGTTGACCCGCTGCATCTCTTTCAGCAGCACGTCGAGCGGCTTGGAGTCGGGGACGAAAAGCGGTTCGCGCACCACTTTGGTGACGGCGGTGGACGGCTCGATCGGGGTGCCGCCCTCGCCGAACATGTCCTTGAGATACGCCACGCCCACGACGTCATCGACGTCCTCGCCGATCACCGGAACGCGCGAGTGGCCGGAGCGCACCATCAAGCGGGTGGCCTGTTTCGCGGTCTTGTCGTGCTCGATCCAGATCATCTCGGGGCGCGGCACCATCACCTGGCGGGCGTGGGTGGAGGCGAGGTCGAAAATGTTCTGGATCATGCGGCCCTCAGTGGTTTCCACCACGCCCTGCTCCTGGGCGATGTCGACCATCTCCCGCAGCTCAACCTCTGTGGAGTACGGACCGTCGCGGAAATCCTCGCCCGGGTGGAACAGGTTGCCCACGCGGATCAACAGCCCGGAGAGAGGTCCCAGGATGGTGTGGAACGCGACCAGCCACTGCGAGGCCTTGAGCGAGATCGAGTACGGGTTGCGCTTGCCGGCAGTGCGGGCGAAAACGCCGATGATGCCGAACTGCAGCAGCGTCACCACCGCAATCGCAGCGGCGATTGCCCACGCGTCTGAGTCGATGAGGTCCATCGCTAGCATCGCGGCGAACACGGCGGCCACCACGTCCAAGATGGTGTGCAGCATGACCAGCGTGTTGATGTGGCTCGCGCGGTTGTCCACCACGCGCAGAAGCGACTGGGAACCGCGGACGTCGTCTTTGACCATGTTCTCCACGCGCGCCCGGGAAATCGGGGCGAGCGCGGACTCAACCGAACCTAAAAGCCCCGAAAGCAGAAGCGCGATCACCGTGGTGAGCGCGTACGCGACGGTCGCCTGCACCTACTGCCCCGCCTTCATCTTGCGGTCGAGCTCGTCGCGGTCGGCGGCCGAGGGGAAGGCGTGCGCGCCCGTGGGCTTCGGCTGGTACTTCACCCCGCGGGAAGCGAGCGAGTCGTACCACTCGGCCAAGATCTCGTTCTGCAGCGCGAACATCTCGCGCTCGTCCTCCGGCGCGACGTGGTCGTACCCCAGAAGGTGCAGCACACCGTGGACGGTGAGCAGCGCCATCTCGTGGGCGAGGTCGTGGCCTGCCATTTCGGCCTGCTTGCGGTCGTAGGCCGGGCACAAAATGATGTCGCCGAGCATCGCGGGACCCAAGTCCTTGGCGTCGGGGCGCCCGCCGCCCGGGGTGAGCTCGTCCATGGGGAAGCTCATCACGTCGGTGGGGCCCTCGAGGTCCATCCAGCGGACGTGGAGGTCGGCCATGGTGGCTTTGTCCACGAGCGTGATGGTGGTCTCGGTGTCGGGGTGGACGTCCATCGCGGTCAGCGCGTAGGAGCACACGTCCACGAGCATCTCTTCGTTGACGTCGGCCTCGCCGGACTCGTTCAGTACTTCGATGCTCACTTGGTGTCCTCCCCGGCAGCGTCGTTAAGCTCTTGCTCCCTCTCGCGCTCGATCTCGCGCTGGCGCTTCTCGTAGCGCGCGGCGTTCTGCGCGTCGTGGCGGTCGTAGGCGGCGACGATGCGCGAGATCAGGTGGTGGCGCACCACGTCGTCGGCGTGCAGTTCTTGGAAGTTAATGCCCTCGATGTCGCCGAGGATGCGGCGCGCGACGCGCAGGCCGGAGACGGTCCCGCGCGGCAGGTCCACCTGGCTCACGTCTCCGGTGACCACCATTTTGGAGCCGAAGCCCAGGCGGGTCAAAAACATCTTCATCTGCGCGCCAGTGGTGTTCTGGGCCTCGTCGAGGATCACGAACGCGTCCGACAGCGTGCGGCCGCGCATGTACGCCAAGGGCGCGACCTCAATGATCCCGGCCTCGATGAGTTTGGGGATCATCTCCGGGTCCATCATGTCGCGCAGCGCGTCATACAGCGGGCGCAGGTAGGGGTCGATCTTGTCGCTCAACGTGCCGGGCAGAAAGCCCAGCTTCTCCCCCGCCTCGACGGCCGGGCGGGTGAGGATAATGCGCTTGACTTCTTTGTTCTGCAGCGCTTGGACGGCCTTCGCCACCGCAAGATACGTCTTGCCAGAGCCGGCGGGGCCGATGCCGAAGGTGATCGTGTTGTCGTCGATCGCGTCCACATAGCGGCGCTGTCCGGCAGTCTTCGGGCGGATCACCTTGCCCTTTCGCGCGACGATCTCCGCGCCGAGGATCTCTGCGGCGGACTCGGGCGCGTCGGTCTCCATGATCCGCACGGCGTGCACCACGGTGTCGGAGGTCACGGGAACGCCGCGGCGCGCCATCGACTCGAGTTCATCTAGAACGCGCAACACGTGCGCCACGCGGTGGTCCTCGCCGCGCACGGTGACGGTGGTGCCGCGCGCGTGCACGTCCACCCCAAGGTTCTGGTTGAGTACCCGCAGGTTCTCATCGTTGATCCCGAGGACGGATTGCGCGTACGCCGAATCCAGATCGATCTTGCGGGTAACAAGTTCTTCCATAATGCCACTCAGACTACCAGCGAGCTGTTCTCACTCCGATCGCGCAGAGCCCGGCAAACGCGGCACTCGCCGTGCGTAGAACCTCGGGCCCGAGCTTGACCGGGGTGCCGCCGATCAACTCCAGCTCGTCCGCGCCGATGCCGCCCTCCGGCCCGACGACGAGGAAGAGCTCGTCCGCAAGGTCGACATCCTTTAAAGAGACGGTCGCGTCCTCGTGCAGCACAAGCTTTTGCTTGTCGACGCCCCCCAGCCACCCCGAGCCCACCGGCATCCCAACTTCAGGAATCCATGCCCGGCGCGACTGCTTCGCGCTGGCGACCGCCTGGTTGCGCCACTTCTCCACCAGCTTGGCCTGCTTGTTCTCGGGCCAGCGGGCGATGGTGCGGTGTGAGATCCACGGCAGGATCTCGTCGGCGCCGGCCTGAACGGCGAGGTCGACGGCAAGCTCGGCGCGCTCCGACTTCGGAATCGCCTGCACCACCGTCACGCGCGGCGTGGGCGCCGGCACCACCTCCTCCGCAATGACGTCTCCGCGCAGCTGCGACTTGGTGGTGTGCGTGACGGTGACGGTGGTGGTGAGCCCGTGACCGTCGGTAAGCACGATGCGCTCCCCCACCTCGATGCGTTTGACGTGCGCGTGCTGGGCTTCCGCACCCTCGAGCACGCCGGCGCGCGGGTCGGGTGAGACGAAGTACGGCAGCGACACTAGCGGCGGAACCGATCGCGCATCCGGGAGAAGAAGCCCTCGTGCGCGGGGCCGTCCTCCGTGTGGACCTCGGTGTTGTCAGCGCTGCCCTCGCGCAGGTCGCGCAAAGCGTCGCGTTCCTTGGCGCTCAGGTCAGTCGGCACGACGACCTGCACCTGCGCGACCAGATCGCCGAAGCGGTCGGTGCGGATCTGCGGCATGCCCTCGCCGCGCAGCGTGATCGCATCGCCAGGCTGGGTGCCGGCGGGAACCTCGATCAGCGTCTCGCCGCCTGCGAGGTTCTCCACCGCGATCTCGGTGCCCAGCGCCGCGTCGTACATCGGCACGTTCAAGCGCAGCAGCAAGTCGTTGCCGTCGCGCAGGAAGTACGGGTGCGGCTCGGTCTGGACCTCGACGTAGAGGTCGCCGGCCGGGCCGCCGCCGTGGCCGACCTCGCCCTGGCCCGCCATGCGGATGCGCATGCCGGAAGCGATGCCCGCCGGAATGTTCACGGTCAGGTCGCGGGTGGCGCGCACGCGGCCGTCGCCCGCGCACTGGCGGCACGGGTCGGTGATGATCTCGCCGTAGCCGCGGCACTTCGGGCAGTCGCGGGTAGTCATCACGTTGCCCAAGAACGACTGCTGGACTTCCTCCACCGAGCCGGTGCCGTGGCAGTAGTCGCAGGTGACTGGCTTCGACTCGGTCTCGGAGCCGGTGCCGTGGCACTTGTCGCACACCACGGCGGTGTCGACGGCGACGGTCTGCTTCACGCCGGAGTAGGCCTCGGCGAGCGTGACGGTGGTGCGCAGCAGGGCGTCGTTGCCCGGCTGCACGCGCGAACGCGGCTGGCGGGTTTGGCCCCCGCCGCCGAAGAAGGCCTCGAAGATGTCGCCCAGGCCCCCGCCGAAGCCGCCGCCCATGCCTCCAGCAGCCTGGTCCATTGGGTCGCCGCCGCGGTCCACGATGGAGCGCTTCTTCGGATCCAGCAGCACCTCTTGCGCCAACGAAATCTCCGCGAACTTCTCCGCGGCCTCCTCGGACGGGTTCACGTCCGGGTGGTACTTGCGCGCCAGCTTGCGGTACGCCTTCTTAATCTCCTGTTCGGTGGCCTCCCGGTCGACGCCGAGAATGCCGTAATAATCCCGAGCCAAAATCCTTTTCCCTCCTACTCGCCGCGGAGAATGCGGCTGATGTAGCTCGCCACCGTTGCAACCTTTTGAATGGTACTCGGGTAGTCCATGTGCGTCGGACCGACAACCCCTAAGCCACCAAGCGCCTCGGCGCCAGCTCCGTACGCTGTAGTAACAACGCTGGCGCGGGATAATTCCTCGTCCTCGTTCTCGCTGCCGATGCGTACGGAGACGTGCTCGAGCTCCTGCGCGCTGGCGAGCAGCTTCAGCACCACCACTTGCTCCTCCAGCGCAGCGATGACGGAGTTTAAGTCGCCCGCACCGTAGAGGGTGAGGTTGCCGGCGCCGGCGATTAACAGCCGGTCGGAGGTGGTGGCCACCAGCGTGTCGATCAGCACCGCGGTGGCGCGGCGGGCGGCGGCCTGAATTTGCGCCGGCGCCCGAGTGGGAAGCTCGGCCAACGACTCCGCGGCCTCTTTGAGCGTCTTGCCGTCAAGCACCTCATTGAGCAGGGTGCGAAGAACCCGCACGCCCTCGTCGTCCAACGGCGCGTCGAGTTCCACGTTGCGCTGGTCCACGCGGCCCGAGTCCGTGATCAGCACGAGCAACAGGCGAGTCGGGGTGAGCGCGACCACCTCGCAGTGCTTGACGCGGCTGACGTTCAGCGTGGGCAGCTGGACCACGGCAGCCTGGTTCGTCAGCTGCGCGAGCAGGGTGACGGAGCGGCGCAGCACGTCCTCCATGTCCACCCCGGAGTCGAGGAAGGTCATGATCGCGCGGCGCTCGGCGGACGACAGCGGCTTGACGTCGTGCAGCGCGTCCACGAACGCGCGGTAGCCGGCCTCGGTGGGGATGCGCCCTGAGCTCGCGTGCGTCTGCTCGATGAAGCCCTCGCTCTCGAGCACGTTCATGTCGTTGCGGACTGTCGCCGGGCTGACCTTTAAGTTGTGGCGCTCCACCAGCGCTTTGGAGCCGACTGGTTCTTGGCTGGCGATGTAGTCGGCGACAATCGCCCGCAGCACTGCCCTTCGTCTCGCATCAGCCGCACTCATGGGCTACAGGGTACCGTCCGCGGTTGCGGGTGGTTCTTGGGCGAGGATGTCGGTGACGATGCCGTCGACAAGCAACCTGCCCTTGTCCGTGACTTTGAGCCGCTCGCCGCGGGTGACAAGTCCGAGCCGCTCGTGTTTTTCCGTGGGCGCGGTGACCAGCGCCGACGGGATGCCTTCTTTGAGGCGCAGGCCCAGCATGACCGCCTCGAAGTGCCGGATGTCGTCGGTGAGCTCTTCGCGCTCGGCGACGGGCAGCTCGCCAGCAGAAAGCACGTCGGCATAGCGCTCCGGGCGCTTGACGTTGTAGAAGCGCTGCTTGCCGACGCTACTGTGCGCCCCCGGACCCGCGCCCCACCAACTGCCGCCGCGCCAATACAAAAGGTTGTGCTCGCACTCGCCGCCGGGCTTGGCCCAGTTGGACACCTCGTACCAGTCGAAGCCGTTCTCCTCGAGCGATGCTGCGATGAGCTCGTAGCGGGTGGCGTAGACCTCCTCGTCCGGCTCCGGCAGCTGGCCTTTGCGGATCTTGCGGCTCATCGCCGTGCCGTCCTCCACGATCAGGCTGTAGGCGGAGACGTGGTCGACGGGCGTGGATAAAATGGCGTCGAGGGTTGCGCGCACGTCGTCGTCGGTCTCGGTCGGCGTGCCGTAGATCATGTCCAAGTTGATGCGCGCAAAACCCGCCTCGTGCGCTTCGCGCGCGGCGGCGGTGGCGCGGCCTGGGGTGTGGCGGCGGTCCAGCACTTTGAGCACCGGCGTGGAGGCCGACTGCATGCCCAGCGACACGCGGTTGAAGCCGTGGCGCAGCAGGCCCTCGAAGTAGGCGGGGCTGGTGGACTCCGGGTTGGATTCGGTGGTGATCTCCGCGCCCGGTTTCACGCCGATGGTGTTGCGCGCGGCGGTGAGGATGCGGCCCAAACCGTCGGCGCCGAGGATGCTGGGAGTGCCGCCGCCGATGAAGACGGTGTCGGCGGGACCGAAACCCTGGGATGCGAGAATCGGCGCGGCGAGCTCCAACTCGCGCTCCAACGCGTCGAGGTACGTCGCGTGGGACGTGTCCACCTCGGTTGGCGTGTAGGTGTTGAAGTCGCAGTACCCGCAGCGCGACGCGCAGAAGGGGACGTGGATGTAGATGCCGAAACCGCTCACGCCTAGCTAAGGTACAGCGCGCTTACGCGCCGCGGCGATTGCGCTTCGCAGCGACGCGGGCGACCACGGCGTCAATGCGCGCGCGCTCCTCCAAGAACTCCGGCGGGTTGGAGCCGCGCATCGTGCGGGTAAACGCCGGGTGGTCCATGCACACGGTGTCCATCCAACCCTCCACGGCGGCCTCCACCAGCTCGCCGGCGCGGGCGTAGAGGTGCGGCAGACTGACCGCGCCCAGCTCGCGGGCGACCATCTCGGTCTGCTCCAGCACGTAAGCGACGACCTCGCCGATGTGCTGCACCACCAAGTCGGTGCGCCCGGTCAGGGCGTCCTGCATCGTCTGCACGGAGTACGGCGCTTCGAGCGGGAAGAGGTCAATCAGCCCGCTGCCGTCGAGGTACTCCGGCTCGGGAATTTTCTCCTCCGGCCCCGCGGTGGCCGAAAGCTGCCCGGCGCGCATCCCGGAGGTGAGCGCTTGGCGCAGCCCGATCAGCTCGCCGACCACGCGGCGAGCGTCCTGGCGCGCGTCGTCGACGATTTCGGAGAACTCGGCCAGGCAGTCGTCTGCAAGCTCGCCGTCGTAATCCGCGATCGCCTCCGCGATGTGCTCGGCGTATTCCGCAACCTCGTCGCCGATGTTGTAGATCTCCTGTGTCAGTTCGCGGTGGCGCAGCACAGCGGCGGTCTTGTGCATGTGTGTGCGCCCCCTTTGAAACAGGTGTGAATAGCCGGTCAAGTGCTAGAAGGGGATGCTATGCCACGCAAGCGCGCGCGTCGGGAAGGCGCGCCGGTTGGCCGCCCGCCGGCGCGGGTTCCTATCGCTGGTAGAGCTTGTCGATGTCGTCTTGGAAACGCTGGAAGACCACGTTGCGCTTCACCTTCATCGTCGGCGTCATCTCGTCGTTCTGCTCGGACAGGTCGCGGTCCAAGATGCGGAACTTCTTGATCGCCTCGGTGCGCGAGACGGTAGCGTTGGCCATGTTCACCGCGTCCTGCACCTCGGCGCGAAGGGCCGGGTCCTGCGCCAGCTCGGACAACTTGCGGTTGGCCGGGATGTTGTGGTTCGCCTTCCAGCGCTTCAGCTCCGACTCGTCGAGGGTGACCAGCACGCCGATGAACGGCTTGCCGTCGCCCACCACCAACGCGTTCGAGATCAGCGGGTCCTGGCGGATGATCTCCTCCAGCGGGCCCGGCGAGACGTTCTTGCCGCCGGCGGTGACAATCAGGTCCTTCTTGCGGCCGGTGATGCGCACGAAGCCCTCGTCGTCCACCTCGCCAAGATCGCCGGTGTTGAACCAGCCGTCGGTGATCCCGTCGGCGGTGGCCTCCGGGTTGTTCCAGTACTCCGAGATCACGCCGGGGCCGGCGAACTCGATCTCGCCGTCGTCGTTGATGCGCACGGAGTAGCCGTTCATCGGCCGGCCCACGGTGCCGATCTTGTTGGCGTCGGCGTTGTTCACGCAGGCAGCCGCGCAGGTCTCGGTCAGCCCGTAGCCTTCGTAGATGGGCACACCCATGCCGCGGAAGAAGTGGCTGAGATCCGGGTTCATGGCGGAGCCGCCGGTGATGCCGTACCAGACGGAGCCGCCCATCGCTTCCTTAATCTTGCTGTAGACCAGCTTGTCGTAGAGGGCGACCTTGGCTTTCTGCACCCGGGTCGGGCCGGATTCGGTGTCCAGCGCCTTGGAGTAGTCGATCGCGGCCTTCTCCGCCTCGAGAAAGACGCGCTTGCCCAGCGCGGAACCGTCCGCAGCCTTGCGGTACGCACCCTCGCGCACCTTCTCAAACACGCGCGGCACGCCGACAACCAAGTTCGGCCGGCCGCGCTGCAGCTCCACGGTCAAGGTTGAGGTGTCGGACCAGTGCGACTGGGTCGCGCCGGAGAGCGTCCACGCGATCGACACGGCGCGCGCGAGCACGTGCGCCAGCGGCAGGAACGTCACCATGCGCTGGCCCGGGAAGGATACTTGGCCGATCTTGTTCTCTAGCAGCGCCCAGCACTGGTAGGCCCAGTTACCGTGCGTGATCTTCACACCCTTCGGGCGGCCGGTGGTGCCGGAGGTGTAGACGATGGATGCTGGGTCGTCGTGGGTCAGGGGTTGCCAACGCTCGTCGACAAGCGCCTGCTCAATGCTCCTCCCCTCGAACTTAATGATCTCCGTGCCAGAGGCGTTGAACTCGTAGACCCGCTCCAGCTTCGAGTTCTTGTACACACCGTCCGGCAGGAAGGGGGTGAGCAGCTCAGTGTGGTCGCGCGTTTCGCTGAACGCGATCTTCGCGCCGGAGTCCTCCAGAATCCACTGGATCTGGTGTGTGGAGCTCGTCGGGTAGATCGGCACGGTCACCGCGCCCGCGGCCCAGATGGCGTAGTCCACCAGCGCCCACTCGTAGCGGGTGGAGGAGAAGATCGCGACGCGGTCCCCCGGTGCAACACCGGCGGCAATGAGCCCCTTCGCCACCTCGAAGACCTCCTCGATGAACTCTCCCGCCGTGACCGAGACCCACTCGTAGTTGCGCGGGCGCGAGTACAGCACAAGGTGCGGTTGGGTCTGGCACATCTCGACCAACCGGCGGATCGGCGTGTCCTTGTCCGTGAGCGTGAAACCAAGTTCCGTGGTGAAAGAGTTCGACGGCATGCGGGCAATTCTACCGCGCGCTGTGGCAGAATCGCGTGATGTGAGAAACGGTGACTTGCTGCTCGAACTGGCCGAGGCCTATGGCTTCGGCACCACCTACCGCGCCTCGAACGGTCTGATCACCTCACCCCCGCTGGTCTCCTACGTCAAGCTGTTGCGCGCGTTGGGGCTCACGCTTGACGACGACCCGTCGCAAGAAGAACTCCAGTTCCACCTGGATGCGCGCCGCCTAGAGCTGGCCACCCGCCCGCTGCCGCCGACCGTGGTGGCGACCGCGGGGCACGAGAAGCACTTCAACGTCCACGTTCACGACGGGCACTGGGCGCACTGCTGGATCCGCTTAGAGGACGGCTCCTCGCGCGACGCGTACCAGGACGAGAACTGGGCCCCGCCGGTCACCGGCGCCGACGGCGTGGTGTGGGGCGAGGCCACCTTCCACGTTCCCGGCGACTTGCCGGTGGGCTGGCACGAGCTGCACCTAGAATCCGACACGGTCCACGCGACCGCCACGCTGATCGTGGTGCCGGAGCAGCTGGAGACCAACCAGCGGCTTATCCACGACCCGGTTTGGGGCGTGATGGCGCAGCTGTACTCGGTGCGCTCCGAGCAGTCCTGGGGTGTGGGCGACTTTGAAGACTTGGGGCGCCTAGCAGAGGTCGTCGCCGCTGAGGGCGCGGACTACCTGCTGATCAACCCGGTGCACGCCGCGCAGCCGGTGCCGCCGGTGGAGGACTCGCCGTACCTGCCTACTTCCCGGCGTTTCGTCAACCCCATCTACATCTCCGTGGAGGCGGTGCCGGAGTTTTCCTGGCTCGCCGACGACCAGCGCGCCGAGATCGACGAGCTGATCGCCCCGCTGAAAGCCATGAACCGCTCGGCGGAGCCGCTGGAGCGCGACACCGTGTTCCAGGTCAAGCTCGACGTGCTGCGCGAGTTGTTCTACCTGTCCAGCGAGGACGAGGAGCGCACCCGGGGTTTCGAGCTGTTCACCTTCGACGAGGGCGAGGGCTTAGAGGAGTTCGCCCGCTGGTGCGCGGGGCAGGCGCTCAACGCCGCGCCCGCCCGCCACGCCGGCCCGCAGAAAGGCGACCCGCTGGCCGAGGCCACCCGTTTCTACATGTGGCTGCAGTTCATCGCAGACGAGCAGCGCCGCGTGGCCCAGGAGCGCGCGCTGGCCGCCGGCATGTCGATTGGCATCATGACGGACCTTGCCGTGGGCATCCACCCCGACGGCGCCGACGCGCACACTTTGCACGACGTGCTGGTTGCCGACGCCTCTGTCGGCGCCCCGCCGGACCAGTACTCCCAACAGGGCCAGGACTGGTCCCAGCCACCGTGGAACCCAGAGAAGCTCGCCGCCGAGGGGTACGCCCCGTGGCGCGACCTGCTGCGCACCGTGCTTCGCCACTCCGGCGGCATCCGCGTCGACCACGTGCTGGGGCTGTTCCGTCTGTTCTGGCTGCCGCGCATGGATTCGCCCGCCGAGGGCGCGTACATGAACTACGACTACGAGGCGATGGTGGGCGTGCTCGCGCTCGAGGCGCAGCGCGCGGGCGCCGTCGTCGTCGGCGAGGACCTGGGCACCTTCGAGCCGTGGGTCCAAGACGTGCTGCGCGACAAGGGCATCTTCGGCACCACCGTTTTGTGGTTCGAATCCACGCCGTGGGACAACTCGCCGCTGCCGTCGAACCAGTACCGCAACCTCTCGCTCACGGCGATCGGCACGCACGACTTGCCGCCGACCGCGGGCTACATGAAGGGCGCACACAACGAGCTGCGCCACAAGCTGGGCCTGGTCGAGGAGACCCTCGACGAGCTCAACGCCAACGACGCGGTGTGGATCAGCCAGGTGCTCGCCCACGCGCAGTCGGAGGGCGCGTTCGACGGCACCTCGGTTGCGGAGCTCGACTTCCTCGACCGCGACTTGGGCGAGTACGAGGACGTCAACGCGTTGCTGGTGGGGCTCACCCGCTTCATCGCCTCCACCCCGTCGGCGATGACCTGCACCAACCTCGTGGACATGGTCGGCGACGTGCGCATTCAGAACCAGCCGGGCACCAACGCCGAGCAGTACTCGAATTGGTGCATCCCGCTTAGCGACGCACACGGAAACGCCATCCTCATCGAGGACTTGAAAGACCTGCCCCTGTTCCACGACGTGGCCGAGGCCTCGCGGCGCCGGTAGCGCTAGAGCGCGCCGGCGATAGCCGCGATCACCACGATCGCGATCAGGATCCACATCACCTGCGTGACCAGCGAGCGCGGGTACTTGCGCTGCGGCCGAGGCAGCTTCTGGTCCTCGCGCCGCAGCTCTTCTGGGTTTGCCATGGTGTGTAACCCTACTCGACGATATCTGCCACCTGCGCGCCGGCAAGCCCGCGCCGCACGAGCAGCGGGCGGGTGTCTTTGGCTCGGCCGCGAAACGCTTCGTACGCCGCAGCGTAGTCGCGCGACGCGCCGCGCGAAAGCACCGTATCCCGGAAGCGCTGGCCCACCGCGCGGTTGATGCCTTCGCGCTTCACCAGCTCGTAACCGTCGGCGTCCAGCGCCTCCGCCCAGAGGTAGGAGTAGTACCCGGCGGAGTAGCCGCCGGCGAAGATGTGGTTGAACCAGGTCGAGCGATAGCGCGGTTCCAGCCCCTCCACATCCAACCCCACAGCGCGCAGCGCCTCCCGCTCGAACTCGTCGACTGCGGCCACATCCGTGGGCACCTCGCCCTCCAGGCTGTGCCACGCCAAGTCAATCGCCGCGGCTGCCAGGTACTCGGCCGTGTCGAAGCCCTGGCCGAACTGACGCGACGCGCGCACGGCCTCTACCAGCTCCTCCGGGATCACCTCGCCGGTATCCACGTGGCGCGCGTAGTTGCTCACCACCTCGGGGGCGAACGCCAGATTCTCGTTGAACTGGCTGGGGAATTCGACCCAGTCGCGCGGCACGTTGGTGCCGGACAGTGAGGGGTAGCGCACGTTGGACAGCAGCCCGTGCAGCGCGTGGCCGAACTCGTGGAAGACGGTGGTCACCTCATCAATAGACAAAAGCGGGCTGGTCACGCTCATCACGTTCACCACCACCGGGCGGGTGCCCAGCAGCTCGGACTGGTCGACGAACGAGCTCATCCACGCCCCGCCGCGCTTGGTCTCGCGCGCCGCGTAGTCCGTGAGCAGGAGCCCAAGACCGGTGCCGTCGGCGTCTTTGACCTCCCACACGTCGACGACGTCGCGGTAGCCGCGCAGGTCGGGGCGCTTGTCCACGCTGATGCCGTAGAGGAGGTGGGCGGAGTGGAAGGCGCCGTCGACAAGCACCTGCTCCAAGGGGAAGTACTTGCGCAGCTCAGCTTCATCCACCGAGAGCTCGGTTGCTTTTCTGCGCGCCTGCCAGTACGGCCAATCCGCCCCGTCAACGTCGTAACCGGCGAGTTCGGAGGCGAGCTTGCGCTCCGCCTCGGCATTCGCGGCGGCCGCCGGCGCGAGGTCAGCGATCAGCCCGCGGGCAGCTGCGGCGGTACCGGCTGTCTCCTCCGCGATGACGTAATCCGCGTGGGAGGCGAAACCTAAAAGCCGCGCGCGTTCTTGGCGCAGCCGCACCGCTTCCAGCACGATCTCCCGGTTGGTTTCGGTGCCGCGAGCGCGCGAGGCGTCGAAAAGCTTGCGTCGCGCAGCCGGGTTCTCAAGCTCCGCCTGCAGCGACTGGGTGGTGGGCAGCTCGATGGGAACGACGTAGCGGTCGCCGTCTTTCAAGCCCTCGAGCTGCGTCTCGCTCAGGCCTTTGAGTTCCTCTTCGGCCAGTTCGACGGCGAGCGCCTTCGTGTCCGCGAGCAGGTTGCGTCCGAAGCGCTCCGACAGCTCCGAAAGGCGCTGGTTGATCTCCTGCAGGCGGGTCTTGCCGGCCGCGTCGAGCAGCGCGCCGCGGCGCTCGAACCGGCGGGTCAAAAGCTCGTGGAGCCGCCCCGATTCCTCATCGCCCGGCACCTCCACCGCCTTGATGCGCCGGTAGAGCTCCTCGTTCTGGTAAATCGAATCCACGTGCGCGGATAGCTTCGGCACGATGGCGTCGGCGACCCGGTCGAACTCCTTGTCGCCGTCGGTGCCCTGCAGGTTGAAAAACCACGCGGTGACGCGCTCCAAGTCCTGCCCCGAGCGCTCGAGCGCCTCCACCGTGTTCGCCCACGTCGGCTGGGCTTGCGTCACAATCGCGGTGATCTCGTCGGCCTGCGCCCGCAGCGCCCGCTCGAACGCCGGCTCCACGTGCTCGAGGCGGATCGCCGCGAAATCCGGCAGGTTGTAGGGCAAAACAGAGGGTTGCAGCAGGGGGTTCGTCATAGGGAACACCATAGCTAGGATCGGAGCACGTGCTGCTTGCCGACGCCCTCCCCCACCTCACCACCCCTCACGGTGCACGCCCCGGCGACGACTTCCCCGTCGTCGCCTGGCTGGGCGAGGGCGGCCCCGACCCCGTGAGCGCCGCCTCGGCCGGGTTGGTCCACGCCCGGGTTGCGTACCGCTCCGGGCTAACCGGGTGGCTGCAGTTTCCCGCCGACGCGCCTTCCCACTACCGCGCCGTCGCCGACTGTTCGGCCAGCCTTGTGTGGCTGCAGCGCAACGTGGAGGCCTTCGGCGGCGACCCGACGAACATCACCGTGGTCGGGTCGGGCGAAGCGGCGGCCATCGCGTTGTGGCTGACCAGGCGCGATCACTACCGCGGCGACTTCCGCCGCGCCGCCGCAATCGCGCCAGCGTTTCCGCGCCGGGGGCTGCAGTCGCGCAAGTGGATCATCCGCGGAGCACTCGGGATCCCGCTCACCGAGTCCGCGGTGGATGACCTCGCCGCGAGAAAGCCGGAGAAGTTCGCGCGCGCGGAGAGGCGCCTCGCCCTGCTTTCACCCGCCACCACCCCGCTCGGCCCCTTCCCCTTCGACGCCGGCGAGCTCGCCGCCGTGCC
Source organism: Corynebacterium sp. Marseille-Q4381 (assembly GCF_036881695.1). Lineage (NCBI taxonomy): Bacteria > Bacillati > Actinomycetota > Actinomycetes > Mycobacteriales > Corynebacteriaceae > Corynebacterium > Corynebacterium sp. Marseille-Q4381. The sequence goes on from NZ_JBAJNR010000006.1 coordinate 68,682, forward strand.
GCTGTTGGTCGCGCCGGGCGCCGACGAGCGCGGCGCATCATTTGCCGCCGCGCTCGCAGACGAAGCGCCCGGCCCCGTCACCGTCGAACCCCTCCGGGTGGGCGATGACCTGTGGCGCAACCCTTTCCTCCGCGGCGGCAGCTAAGGGGGGCGGATGAAGGAGTGCGTCCGAAGGATGGCGGATCTACGGTGAAAAATGGCTACTTCCGCCATCCTTGGGACGCCATCCTTGAGACGCCATCCTTCGGACGCCCCCCGCTGAGAGGCCCAGCCCGCAGGGCGCGCTAACGCAAGCCGAGCTAACCCAAGGCGGCGCGGAGGCGGGGGTCGGCGAGCTCCTCGACGAGCCACGGCGACAAAAGAAACGGCGTCTCCTCGGCGGCGCGGACCACCGCCTGCGGCGCGACCCACGCGAACGAGTCGACCTCTGCGGGGTTGGGGTTGAGAACGACGCCGTCGGCGAGCCGGGCGACAAAGACGGGGCAGATTTCGTTTTCCACCACGCCGGATGAGTCGACGGCGCGGTAACGGAACTCGGGAAGCACCAGTTCAAGCGAGACCAAATCCTCACTGGCCAGACCGAGTTCGGTGCCGGCGCGGCGCGTCACCGCTTCTTCACACCGCTCGCCCGGCGCGGGGTGGCCGCAAAACGAGTTGGTCCACACACCCGGCCACGTCAACTTGCTTAGAGCGCGCCGGGTGAGGAGCAGCTGCCCCGACGAATCCAGCAACCAGCAGGAAAACGCGAGGTGAAGGGGGGTGTGGGAAGTGTGGATGTCGACTTTGGGGGCGGTGGTTGTGGGGTTGCCGTAAGCGTCGACAAGCTGCACTAGCTCCATCAGTTATTAAGGTTCCCCTCGAAGGTGACGTTGCCGATGGTGAAGCGGGCGTCCCACAGGTTGCCGGTGGACACGTCGAAGGCGTACTTCGCGTTCACCGTGGCGCCGGGCCCGAGCGGCAGGTCGAGGCCGATGATGTCCACGTCCGCCTCTTCTGCGCTTAAGGCTTCCGCCGTGCGCATCTCGCCGCCGCCAGCGTTGTACTTCAGCTCCGGCGACAGCGTGTCCACCGGCATCGGCGCGTCCGACTCGTTGGTCACCGCGACGACCACGATCGAGCCGCCGCCCGGCGCGTACGAGGTGCCCTGCCACTTGTAGCTGAGCTCCATCGCCGGGTCCTCCACGCGCGCGCCCTTGATCTCCGTCGACGGGGCCGGCTCGACGCTGGACGAGGTGAACTCCTGCGCGGGGCGCCCGATGGTGCTGGTGGCGGAGACTTCCTCCTCGGCGCTCCGCTGGGCCGCGACCGGGTCGTCCTCGCCGCCGGCGACGCAGCCGGCGAGCGGCAGCACAAGCAACATCGCGGCGAATCTCATGCGGTGGTTCATTTGGGCGCGGCTCCAAGCAGACGTGTTCGGGCAGTTCCTCGCAATACTACAGCGCGCGGTAGCGTGACCAGCATGCAGCCAATCACCCGTGTTCTACGCAGCGCAAACCAACTCCGCCCGTACTACATCGCGGTGGTGGCGGTCTCCTCGCTGGTGGCGGCGCTCGGGCTGGTGTCGCCGTTTTTGCTGCGCGAGGCCACGGACACCATCGTCGAAGGCGGCGAGGCGCGCACGGTGATCTGGCTGGCCATCGGCCTGTTCGCCGCGGAGGCAACAGCGTCGGTTTTGCGCAACGTCTCCGGCTACTTGGGCGACGTCATGGTTGCGCGCATCCGCCAGATCCTGTCCACGCGATACTTTGAAAAGCTGCTGTCGCTGCCGCAGCGCTACTTCGACAACCAGGTCACGGGCACGATCATCGCGCGACTCGACCGCTCGATCGCCAACGTCACCCAGTTCATCCAGTCGATGGCGAACAACTTCCTGCCCATGCTGATCCAGGTCATCGCGATCCTGGCTATCACCGGCTTCTATTACTGGCCGCTGGCGGTGCTGCTCGCGCTACTGTTCCCCCTCTACACGTGGCTGACGGCGCTGACGTCGAAGCGCTGGCAGACGTTCGAGGGCGAGAAGAACGACCACATCGACCAGGGCAACGGCCGCTTCGCTGAGGTGGTCGGGCAGATGAAGGTGACCAAGTCCTTCGTCGCCGAATCGCGCGAGCTGAACACGTTCGCAGACCACTACCAGTCCACCGTGGACATCACGCGCCCGCAGTCGCGCTGGTGGCACTCGATGGACACCGCACGCGGCCTAGTCATGAACGCGATCTTCCTCGGCATCTACCTGATCCTGTTCCTGCGCACGCTCGGCGGCCACTTCTCCATCGGCACCATGGTCATGCTGATTCAGATGGTGACCATGGTGCGCCAACCCGTGACCATGATGAGCTGGATCGTGGATTCCGCGCAACGCGCCGTCGCCGGCTCCAAGAGCTACTTCAAGGTCATGGACGCGCCGGTCGAGGAAGCGTTCGCGCGCAACCCCGCTCTCTCACCCCTGCCGGTTGCGGAGCCGGTGGTCAGCTTCGATCACGTCAGCTTCGGGTATGAGGAGGGGGCATTGGTGCTTGACGACGTCACCTTCCACGCCCACCAGCACCAAAAAATTGCGCTGGTCGGCGAGTCCGGCGGCGGCAAGTCCACCATCGTGAGCCTCCTTTTGGGCCTCTACCCCATCGACGCCGGCCGCCTGAGGGTCTGCGGCCGCGACGCCGCAGAGATCTCCGCCGCTGAACTGCGCGCGTCCACCGGCGTGGTGTTCCAGGAACCGGCGCTGTTCTCCGGCACGATCCGGGAAAACATCGCCTACGGCAAACCCGGCGCGACGCTGGAGGAAGTCATCGAGGTGGCCAAGCGCGCCAACGCGCACGGCTTCATCAGCGGGTTCGACAACGGCTACGACACCGTCATCGGCGAGCGGGGTTTGCGCTTATCCGGCGGGCAGAAGCAGCGGGTGGCGGTTGCCAGGGCCATGCTTAAAGACGCCCCGATCCTCATTCTCGACGAAGCCACCTCAGCCCTCGACACGAAGGCGGAGCGCGCGGTGCAAGCCGGCCTGGACGAGCTGATGAAGAACCGCACGACGATCATGATCGCGCACCGCTTGTCCACCATCGCCGACGTGGACACCATCATCACGCTCAAGGACGGGCGCATCGACGAGATCGGCTCGCCGGCTGAGCTCGCCGTGTCCGGCGGTATTTATTCGGAGCTTCTGCAGCTCACCGCCTCGTCTTCAGCTGCAGACCGCGAGCGCTTGAAGTCCTTCGGCTTCCACGTGGACTCCGAGGACGGGGACGACGAGGAGCCGCAAGAGCGCTAGCCTTGGGTGCCATGCAGTTTCCTAGCCTTGACACCCTGAAAGCCCGCGGCACCCGCAAGTGGACGGTGTACGGCGAGGACGTGATCCCGCTGTTTATCGCGGAGAGCGACTTCCCCACCGCACCGGCCGTCAAGCGGGCGATTATCGACGCCTGCGAGCGCGAAATGTTCGGCTACACCCCCGCCCCGCGCGCCCACCGCTTGGGCGAGGCGGTCACCGACTTCTACGCCGACCGCTACGGCTGGCGCCCGGATCCCGCAAATGTCTTCCCCGTCGCCGACGTGGTGCGCGGCGTGCTGCTGTCCATTCAGTACTTCACGGAAGGCCCGGTCATTGTGCCGGTGCCGGCGTACTTCCCCTTCCTCGAGATCGCCGAGGCCGCTGGGCGCGAGCGCGTCGACGTCGGCTCGGTGAACGGTCTTGACCTGATGGAGGTCGAAGCCGCGTTTAGAAACGGCGCGGGCAGCATCATCCTGACTAACCCGTTCAACCCCGGCGGCTACGTGTTCGACGCCGAGGAGCTCGACCAGATCTGCGCCATCGCGCGACGCTACGGCGGCCGCGTCATCGTCGACGAGATCCACGCTCCGTTGACGTTCGGCGCACCCCACGTGTGCGCCGCGGCGAACAATCCGGACGTGTGCATCACCGTCACCGCCACCTCCAAGGCGTGGAACGTCGCGGGGCTCAAATGCGCGCAGATCATCTTCTCCAACGACGAGGACGTCAAGCGTTGGAACGGGATGAACCACGTGGCGAAGGACGGCGTGGGCACGCTCGGCATCGTCGCTGCGGAGGCCTGCTACAACGACGGCCGCGAGTTCCTCGACGAGGAGGTCGCGCTGCTCAAGGCGAACCGCGACTGGCTGGTGGAGCACCTGCCGGAGGCGATCCCCGGCATCGAGTTCGTGGTGCCGGACGCGACGTACCTGATGTTCCTGGACTTCAGCGGCACCAGGCTCGCCACCGAGCTGGGCGTGGACCGCCCCGCAGCTTGGCTGCTCAAGCACGCAAACGTGGCGATGAGCGAAGGCGCCGACTTCGGCCCCGGCGGCGACAACAAGGCGCGCCTGAATTTCGCCACCAGCCCGGAGATCCTCGAAGAGGCCGTCGGGCGCATGGCTCGTGCGATTACGAGCGCCTAAACCCAGTACGCTCTAGGGCCATGGAGCAAACGCCGCAGGCCTCGCAGTTCATGACCCCCGCGCCCGCCGAGCAACCGTGGGAGCGCCCCGACCCGGAGTGGTACAAGGATGCCGTCTTTTACGAGGTGCTGGTGCGCGCCTTCTACGATCCGGACGGCACTGGTTCCGGGTCGCTGAAAGGCCTCGAGGAGAAGCTGGACTACCTCGAGTGGCTCGGGGTGGACTGCCTGTGGATCCCGCCGTTCTACGACTCCCCGCTCAAAGACGGCGGCTACGACATCCGGGACTTCCGCAAGGTGCTGCCGGAGTTCGGCACGGTGGAGGACTTCGTTTCGCTTATCGACGCAGCCCACAAACGCGGCATCCGCATCATCACAGACTTCCCCATCAACCACACTTCCGACCAGCACGCCTGGTTCCGCGCATCCCGCCAGGACCCGGAAGGCCCGTACGGCAACTACTACGTGTGGACCGATGACCCGGAGCAGTACGAGGGCACCCGCATCATCTTCATCGACACCGAGGAGTCCAACTGGACGTGGGATCCGGTGCGCAAGCAGTACTTCTGGCACCGCTTCTTCTCCCACCAGCCGGACCTGAACTACGACAACCCGAAGGTCCAGGAGGAAGTCCTGGACGTGATCCGCTTCTGGCTGGATCTGGGCATGGACGGCATCCGCCTCGACGCGATTCCGTACCTGTTTGAGCGCGAGGGCACCTCCAGCGAGAACCTCCCGGAGACCCACCAGTTCATCAAACGCGTGCGCGCGATGTTTGATGAGGAGTACCCGGGCCGCTTCCTCTTGGCCGAGGCGAACCAGCTGCCGTACGAGGTGGTGGAGTACTTCGGCCAGGGCGAGGACGGCGCCGGCGACGAGTGCCAGATGGCGTTCCACTTCCCCGTCATGCCGCGCATCTTCATGGGCCTGCACAAGGAAACGGCGCAGCCGATCATCGACATCCTGCGCGAGACCCCGGCAATCCCGGAGAGCGCGCAGTGGGGCATCTTTTTGCGCAACCACGACGAGCTCACGCTCGAGATGGTGACCGAAGACGAGCGCGACTACATGTACAAGTCCTACGCGTTCGAGCCTCGCATGCGCGCCAACGTGGGCATCCGCCGACGCCTCGCGCCGCTGCTGGGCGGCGACCGCGACCGCCTCGAGCTCGCCCACGCGCTGCTGTTGTCGCTGCCGGGTTCGCCGTTTTTGTACTACGGCGACGAGATCGGCATGGGCGACAACATTTGGCTTGCCGACCGCGACGGGGTGCGCACACCAATGCAGTGGTCGAACGACCGAAACGGCGGGTTCTCCAGCGCCGACCCGGAGCGCCTCTACCTGCCGCCGGTGCGCAACGATCAGTACGGCTTCCACACGGTGAACGTGGAGTCGCAGAAGAGCCGCGAGAATTCGCTGCTGCACTGGGTGCGCACCCTCGTGCACATTCGCAAGCAGTACCGCGCGTTCGGCCGCGGTGCCTACATCGAGGTCGAGCACGGCAACGACCAAGTGCTCGCTTTCATCCGCGAATACACGGACGAGACGGGCCGCACCGAGCGCATCCTGTGCGTGCACAACATGTCGTCTCGGCCGCAACCGGTGGAGATGCAGTTAGCTCGCTACAGCGGACTCCTGCCGCGCGAGCTGTCCGGCGGCGTGGACTTCCCCGCGATCGGTGAGCTGCCGTGGCTGGTCACCTTGGCCCCGCACGGGTTCTTCTGGTTCGACATCTCGGGTGCGGTGGAGCAGCGATGATCGACATCTCAAAGGAGCGGTTCTTCGGGGCGAAGGCGTCGGGGGTGGGGCGGGTGAGCGTCGTCAAGCAGCTGCCCCTCGGGCCGTACGAGTGGCAACTGTTGCAGGTGGACGACGACATCTACCAAGTGGTTTCGGACGGCGCCCGCGACGTGCTTGCCGCTAACCCCACCACCTACGTGGAGCACCTGGGCAAGCTGGGTGAGGTGCGCGGCGAGCTGGTGCGCGGTGAGGCGCGCGCGATGGGTGCGGAGCAGTCGAACACGAACCTGGTGGTCGGCGGCACGTTGGTGAAGGTGTTCCGCAAGCTCGAGCGGGGTGTAAACCCGGATGTGGAGATCCTGAGCCGCATCGACAACCCGCACGTCGCGCCCGTGACCGCGTACGTGACCTTTGACGGGATGACGCTTGCGATGCAGCAGGCGATGCTCGACGGCGACGACGGCTTTGAGCTGGCCACCTCCGGCGCCGAGCTCGACTCGCGCGCTCTCGGCGAGGCCGTCGCCAGCGTCCACGCCTCACTCGCAGCCGAGTTTGGGGTGCGGGAGAGCATCTCGCTTGCCGACGAGCTCAATTCCCGCCTCACCGACTCCATCCGCCGCGCGCCGGTCCTGGCCGAGTTTGAGGACGCCATCCGCGCGCGCTACGAGGTGCTGAACCAGCCGCTGGAAATCCAGCGCGTGCACGGCGACCTGCACTTGGGCCAGACGCTGAAGCGCCGGGGCGGTGTGAGCCACTGGTACCTCATCGACTTCGAGGGCGAACCCGCGCGCCCGCTTGCCCAGCGCGTGGAGCCCGACCACAGGCTGCGCGATCTCGCCGGCATGGTGCGCTCCTACGGCTACGCGCGCCACATCGGCGGGCACAGCAAGGCTTGGGAAGACGACAACGTCGCGGCGCTGAAAGCCGGCTACGGCGGCGTTGACGGCATTGACGGCGTTGACGAGGACATCCTCGCGGCCTACATCGCAGACAAGGCGGCGTACGAAGTGGTGTACGAGGCGAACAACCGGCCAGACTGGGTGGACATCCCCCTCACCGCTCTTCGTTCCATTGTGTGGGACTAACTTCCCAAAAACACTCCGTGGAAGGTACTGTGTACGAAATCATTGATTTCCCACAACGACTCCAACGGAGGTTTTCATGGGCTCCACAGCAGTGCGCGCCGAGCAAGCCGGTCAGACCGGCGCTGGGCGCAAACAGGGCAGCACCAAAACGATTCTGATCACCTCGCTCGCCCTTTTCTCCATGTTCTTCGGCGCGGGCAACTTGATCTTCCCGCCCATGTTGGCTGTGGAGGCCGGCGACAACTTCTGGCCCGCCATCTTGGGCTTCCTCGGCACCGGCGCTCTGTTGCCGGTGCTCGCCGTGATCGCCATCGCCATGTCGGGCGCGTCCGTGCGCGACCTGTCCAAGCGCGCCGGCCACGTCTTCGGCTTCCTTTTCCCCGTGCTTGCGTACCTGTCCATCGGCGCCTTCTACGCGCTGCCGCGTACCGGCGCGGTTTCCATGGAGACAGCGATCACCCCGCTGTTCGGTTTCGAGGGCACGCTCGCGTCCGCGGTCTTCAACATCATCTTCTTCGGCGTCGCGCTGGCGCTGGCGTGGAACCCGTCCACCATCATGGACAAACTGGGCAAATTCCTGGTGCCCGCGCTCGTCGTGCTGCTGGTGATCATGATCGCCGTCTCGCTCGCCCGCTGGAACGCTGAACCGAGCGCGCCGAGCGAGGTCTACGCCGACGGCCCGTTTACTTCCGGACTGCTCGAGGGTTACTTGACCATGGACTCGATCGCCGCCCTGGCGTTCTCCATCGTCATCATTTCCAACCTGCGCGCCAAGGGCTTTGCCGAGGGCCGCGAGATTGTCAACGGCACCATCATCGCCGGCATCGGCGCGGGCGTCATGCTCGCGCTCGTCTACCTGGGCCTCGGCGGCATCGGCCGCGTCATCCCGAAGGCGGGCCAGTACGACAACGGCGCGGGCCTTCTGGCGGACGCAGCGAACCTGACCATGGGCACCGTCGGCCAAGCCGTCTTCTCGGCGGTCGTGCTCCTCGCCTGCCTGACCACCGCCGTCGGCCTGATCACCGCGACCAGCGAGTACTTCTCCGGGAACTTCTTCGGCACCTACCGCGCCTGGGCCATCGGCTTCACCACCTGGTCCATGGTGTTCGCGACCCAGGGCTTGAGCTTCATCATGACCATCGCCGCTCCGGTCATCGGCTTTTTGTACCCGCCGGCCATCGCGCTGATCTTGGTCACCCTGATTGAGCCGGCCTTCCGCTCCAAGACGCGGTTTACCTGGGCACTGATCCTTCCGGTGTGGACCGCGGTCGTGTTCTCGCTCGTTGAAACCTTCGTCAACCTCGGCTGGGCTGCCGACGCGCTGTCCCCGATCGTGTCCTGGGCGCCGTTGTTCGAAGCTGGCCTGGGCTGGGTTGTCCCGGTCGCAGCCGCCTTCGTCATCGGCCTGGTGCTCGACTTCGTGAACCCGAAGGCGCCGATGGAAGTGGGCACCAACCACACCGTCGAGGGCGAGGTCCCCGTCGCCGCCGAGTAGGAAGCGCGTAGCGTGGGGTCATGACTACCCCACTTTCCCTCATTGATTTCTGCATCCGCCGTCCCGGCGAAACCGTCGGGGCGGCGATGCAGCGTTCTGTGGAGTTCGCGCAAAAAGCAGAGGCGCTGGACTACAAGCGCATCTGGTACTCCGAGCACCACAATATGTCCACGATCGTGTCGTCCTCACCGGCGGTACTGATCTCCCACATCGGCGCCAAGACCAACTCCATCCGCCTAGGCTCCGGCGGCGTGATGCTGCCGAACCACTCCCCCTACGTCATCGCCGAGCAGTTCGGTATGCTGGCGGAGCTCTACCCAGACCGCATCGACTTGGGTCTCGGCCGCGCGCCGGGCACCGACCAGCAGACGCTCGGCCGGGCGCTGCGCCGCGACCCGCGTGCCGCGGAGAACTTCCCCCAGGACGTCCTCGAGCTGCAGGCGTGGTTGTCCGACGAGTCGCCGATCCCGAGTGTCGTCGCCTTCCCAGGCAAGGGCACCGAGGTCCCGCTGATTATCCTCGGCTCCTCCATGTTCGGCGCCTCGCTCGCCGCAAAGCTCGGACTGCCCTATTCGTTCGCCTCCCACTTCGCGCCGCAGCACCTAGAGCAGGCGACCACCTACTACCGGGAAAACTACGAGCCCTCGGAGCGTCACCCGGAGCCGTACGTCATCGCCGCGGTCAACGTGATTGCCTCCGACACTGCCGAGGACGCGGAGCGCCAGGAGCGGCTCGTCCACCGCGAGCGTGTGCGCACCTTCGTCGGCCGCCAGGGAACCCCGCTGACCAACGAGCAGCTAGACACGGTAGTGGCCTCGTACCAGGGCCAGCAGATCATTGACATGCTGCGCTACACCGCCAAGGGCACGGGTGAGGACGTGGCCGCGTACCTTAAAGAATTCCAAGAGCTTGCGAAGGCGGACGAGCTTATGGTGTCGCTGCAGGCGCCCTCACATGAGGAAGTGCTGAGAAGCATGGAGATTCTCGCGGCCCACCGCCCATAGATTCACCCCCGCCCGCGCAATGTAGGCTGATGCGCGTGTCGGATTCTTTGTCATCCAACCCCTTGCGCCGCCCGCAGCAGCACCAGGAGATTGCTGATTACCTCCGCGACGAGATCTTCGCCGGCCGCCTGCCGGTCGGCGAGTCGCTGCCGTCGGAAGCGGAGCTGTGCGAGCAGTTCGCGACGTCGCGCGGCCCGGTTCGGCAGGCCGTCGCAACGCTTCGCTCCGAAGGGCTGATCTCCTCGGGCCGCGGGCGCCGCTCCATCGTGCTGTCTAGCACGCGCACCGAAACCTTCGAGGAAGTGCTCTCCACCTCCTCCTGGGTCGCGCGCATGGGCAAGGTGCCGGGACAGTCCCTCAAGTGGTTCGGGTTGCACCCAGCCCAGCCGGAGATCGCGAAAGCACTGCAGCTTAAAGACGGCACGTCGGTCGTCTCCCTGCGCCGCATCCGCACCGCCAACGGCGCGCCCGTAGTCGCCGAGGACATCTTTTTCAGCCCCGCTGTTTCCGCGACCGTGCTGCGCACCGACCCGAACGCCGAATCCTTCCACCGCACCTTGATGCGCGAGGGCGTGAACTTCAACAACGTTTCGCGCGCCGCGTCCATCGAGCGCGCAACCGAGGCAGATGCGGAGACGTTGGCCGTTTCGGTTGGCGCCCCCATCCTCGCTGTCGAGCTGCGCGCTTACACCCACACCGGCAAGCCGGTTGAGTACGCGCTGCGCCGTTACCGCACCGACGACATCACCTTCGGCATGAACAACGTGCGCGGGCACTCCTCGCCGCTGTGGCTGGAGATGACCCCGGAGCAGATCGGATGAGCGCACCCCGCCTCGCAGGCCCACTCGCGGTGGCGGCGGCGCTGAGCGCGTGCGCCACGCCTGCGCCGCAGGTCGACGTCGTCACTGTCGCTGCCTCCGCCCCGCCAGCGAGCCTCGACTTCACCGCCACCGGCGGCGCCGCGGCCCCGCAGGCGCTGATGGGCAACGTGTACGAAACACTCGTTCGCATCGACGATCACGGGGTGCCCCAGCCGTTTCTGGCTACCTCGTGGGACACCTCCGACGACGGCATCACTTACACCTTCTACTTGCGCGACGACGTGGCGTTTTCCAACGGAAAGCCGTTCACCGCCGAGGACGCCGCGTTTTCCATCGACTACGTGAAAACTCAGTGGGCGAACGGGTTGAAATCCCAGATGGACCCGGTGGTGCAAGCCCGCGCGGTGGACGAGCACACGCTTCAGGTGGTCCTCAGCGAACCGAGCGAGAGCTGGCTGTGGTCCATGGGCACCTTCACCGGGGCGATGATGTGCGAGGAAAGCATCGCCCGCCTCGCCACCGACCCGCTGGGCACCGGCCCCTACACGGTCGCCCGCTTCGACGAGAACACCGCGATCAGCTTCGACGCCCGCGGCGACTACTGGGGCGAGGTCGCGCACGACGCGCAGATCCGCTACTTCACCGACGCCACCAGCGCGGTCAACGCGCTGCGCGCCGGCGACGTGGACGTGGTGTGGCAAATGCAGGCCCCGCAGCTCATTGGGGCGTTGCGCGACGACGTCCGCGTGGAAGTGGGCACCACAAACGGCGAGGTCCTGTTGTCCATGAACAACAACGCCGCCCCCTTCGACGACCCGGACGTGCGCCGCGCCGCCGCCTACGCCATCGACAGAAGCGCGCTCAACGACGTGGTCTACGACGGCCTGGCCACCGACACGGGCGGCGCGCCAGTGCCCCCCACCGACCCCTGGTACACCGGCACCGACTACTACCCCTTCGACCCCGACCGCGCACGCGAGCTACTGGCCGGTCGGACGCCGCAGCTGACCATCACCGTGCCGAGTCTGCCGTACGCCCAAACCGCGGCGGAGCTCATTTTCAGCCAGCTGCGGGACGTCGGCTTCGACGTCACCTTAGAAACCGTCGAATTCCCCGCGGTGTGGCTGCAAAAGGTGCTGAAAAGCGCGGACTACCAAGCCTCGATCATCGCCCACGTCGAGCCGCGGGATATGGCGTCGATGTTCGCTAACCCCGACTACTACTTGGGCTACGACTCGGCCCGCGCACGCGAGCTGATCCAGGCCGGAGACGTGGCCAGCATGCGCGAAGCCGTAGACGAGATCATGGCGGACGCAGCGGCGCTCACGCTGGTCAACGCCCCGAACATCGTGCTGCTGCGCAACGGTGTTTCCGGCGTGGACCCGAACATCGTCACCGACTCGCTGCCGCTGAACACAATCACGTTGAAGGAGGAGCCATGATCGCTCGAGTTGGGCGCGCCGTGGGACGGTTCGCGCTGCTCATCGCCGCGGCGAGTGCGGTGATTTTCCTCCTGCTGCGCGCGGTTCCCGGCGACCCGGCGCGCGTGGCTCTGGGGGTTACCGCCACAGAGGAGGCCGTCGCCGAACTCTCGCACAAGCTCGGCACCGACCGCCCGCTCGGCGTCCAGTACGTCGACTGGGTCACGGGTATGCTCACCGGCGACTTCGGCATCTCCATGGCGTCTGGCCGCGAGATCAGCGACACCGTGGCAGAGCGCGCCGGGGTTTCGCTGACGCTCACGCTTGCTGCGATGGCGCTCGCGCTCGTGACAGCGGTTCCGCTCGGCATCCGCCTCGCCCGCAAGCCGAGCGCCGTGCTCGCGGCCGCCACCCAGGTCGGGATGGCGGTGCCGTCCTTCCTCGTTGGCATCCTCGCAGTGGGGCTCTTCGCCGTTCGGCTGAACTGGCTGCCGGCGGGCGGGTGGGGCACGCCCGCGCACGCGGTGCTGCCGGTGATCTCGCTCGCGGTTGTGCAGGGCGCGATCCTCACCCGCTACGTGCGTGCGGCGGTGGCCGAGGAGCTGTCCAAGGATTATGTGCGCACGGGGAGGGCGCAGGGGGCGTCGATAAGCAATGTGCTCTACTCCTCTGTCCTGCGCAACGCCGCGCTGCCTGTGTTGACCGTGACCGGGCTGCAACTGTCCACCATGGTGGTCGGCGCGGTGGTGGTCGAGCGCGTGTTCGCCATCCCCGGCCTGGGAACGCTCCTTTTAACCTCGGTAGCCAACCGCGACCTCACCACCGTGCAGACGGTGATGATGCTTCTGGTGGCGTTCACCCTGGTGGTGAACCTGATCGTGGACCTGTTGTACGTGGTGATCGACCCGAGGAGTAAGCGGTGAAGCGCGCGGGCTACATCATCCTCGCGGTGTTTAGCGCCGCCGCAGTGCTCTCGCTGTTCTGGACGCCGTTCGACCCGCTGCAGGCGGCGCCCGCCGAGCGCCTGCAGCCGTTCGGCGCCGCGCACTGGATGGGCACCGACGAGCTCGGGCGCGACGTGCTCAGCCGCATCATGGCAGGAGCGCGCTTGACGTTGTCGGTCGCGGCGGCCTCGGTGGCGTTGTCTGCCCTTGTCGGTATCCCGCTGGGGATTTTCGCCGGCATGCGCCGCCGCGCCGGGAAGGTAGTAATGGGGGCTTCCGACCTGCTGCTCGCGTTCCCGGCCCTGTTGCTGGCTATCGTATTCACCGCCGTCTTCGGCGCGTCGATGTGGATCGTGGTGCTGGCGATCGGCATCGCGGGCATCCCCGGCTTCGTGCGCGTCGCGCGCGTGGGCACGCTGCAGGTCATGAGCCAGGACTACATCCTCGCCGCGCGCATGGCGAAGGTGCCGGGCCCGGTGATCGCAGCCCGCCACGTTTTGCCGAACATCGCGCACCTGCTCGCCGCCCAAGCAACAGTCGCGGCCGCGCTGGCCATCCTCGCCGAGGCGGGCCTGTCGTTTCTGGGGCTCGGCGCGCCCGCGCCGTACGCCTCGTGGGGACGCATGCTGCAGGCCTCGCAGCCGTACCTGGCCACCGCTCCCCACCTCGCGCTGTGGCCGGGCGCGGCGATAGCGCTCACAGTCCTCGCCTGCAACCTGATCGGAGGCGACCGTGATCGTCGTTGACCGTTTGCACATCGCCGACCTCGTGCGCGACATCTCGTTCACCCTCGCCCCCGGCGAACGCCTCGGCATCATCGGCGAATCCGGCTCCGGCAAATCGCTGACCGCGCTGGCCATCATGGGCCTTTCGGAGTTGCCGACTAAGGGCAAGGTGCTTATCGACGCCACCGAGATGCTCCACAGCCCCGACCGCGTCACCCGCGCCGTCAGGGGCTCGAAAGTGGGCATGGTCTTCCAAGAACCGATGACGGCGCTGGATCCGCTGAAAAAGGTGGGCAAGATCGTGCCCCGAGAGCTGCTCAAAGAGGTAGGCGTCGACCGCCCCGACGCCTACCCACACCAACTCTCCGGCGGGCAGCGCCAGCGCGTGCTGATCGCGCTGGCACTGAGCCAGAACCCCGACTACTTGATCTGCGACGAGCCCACCACCGCCCTCGACGCCACCACGCAAGCCCGCATCCTGGACCTGATCGACCGGCTGGTGGAAGAGCGCGGCATGGGCCTGATTTTCATCTCTCACGACTTGAACGTGGTGCGCCGCATGACGCAGCGGCAGCTTGTTTTCCACCGCGGTGAAATCGTCCCGCCCGATTCCGACTACGCGCGCGCCTTGGCCGCCGCCGCGCGTCCTGGGAAACCGGCCGCACCGGTTGACCCAGCCTCGCTCGGCGAGGCGGTGGTCGATCTTCGCGGAGTCACCGTGCGCCGCGGGTCGACGCTGGCGCTCGACGGTGTGTCGCTCACCGTGCGCGCAGGCGAGCGCCTCGGCATCGTCGGCGGCTCCGGCTCCGGCAAGACGACGCTTCTGCACACTATCGCCGGGCTTATCGCGCCCGACGCCGGCGCGGTGGAAACGAGCGGGCGCATGCACATGGTGTTCCAGGACCCGTACTCGTCGCTCGACCCGCGGATGCGCGTTGCGGCCTCGGTGCGGGAGGCCGGTGTGGACGCCGCGCGCGCCGAGGAGGTGCTCGCCGCCGTCGGGTTAGAAGGCGCGGGCGGGCGCAAACCGCGGGAGTTCTCCGGCGGGCAGCGCCAGCGAATCTCGATCGCGCGCGCCGCGGCCCCGCACCCGGACATTCTGCTTGCGGATGAGCCGGTCTCAGCCCTCGACGTCTCGCTTCGCTCCCAGGTGCTCGACCTGATCAGCGCCACAGTCGGGAACAACACCCTGATCTTCATTTCCCACGACCTGCAGGTGGTGCGCGAGATCTGCCCGCGGTTGGCCGTGATGCACAGCGGACGCATCGTGGAGCACGGCGACACCGAGGCGATCTGGGCAAATCCGTCCCACGAATACACGCGCGAGTTGATAGCGTCGGTGGCACGATGAGCACCCACATTACGGTCGTCGGTTCCATCAACGCCGACCTGACTGTCAACGTCGCCGCGCACCCGGCACCCGGCGAGACCCTGCTGGGCTCCGGCGGCGGGATCACCGCCGGCGGCAAGGGCGCGAACCAAGCCGTTGCGGCTGCCCGGCTCGGCGCGCGGGTGGCGCTCGTCGGGGCGGTGGGCAACGACGCCTACGCCGAACCCGCTACCGCGCTGCTGCGCAGCTCAGGCGTGGACCTGGCCCACGTGGAGACCGTCGACTCGGTGACAGGGCTTGCCGTGATTACCGTGGACGCCGCCGGCGAGAACACCATCATCGTGGTCCCGGGCGCGAACGCTGCGGTGGACGCGCAGTACGTGGAGAAGCACCAAGCCCCTATCCGCGACGCCGAGCTGGTCCTGCTTCAGGGCGAAATCCCCGCAGACGGATTCGCCCGCGCCGCCGCGCTGGCCGCCGGGCGCGTGGTGGTGAACCTGGCGCCGGTGGTCGACGTGCCGCGTGAAGCGCTGCTTGCCGCCAACCCGCTGATCGCGAACGAGCACGAGGCTGGCCTCATCCTTGCCCAGCTGGGTGAAGACCCTGCGGGGGAGCCTGCTGCGCTGGCCCAACGCTTGGTCGGCGCCGGTTTCGCATCCGTTGTGCTCACCCTCGGCGCGCGCGGCGCGCTGGTCGCCGACGCGGGCGGCACGCACAACATCCCCACTCCGCGCGTCACCGCCGTGGACACCGTCGGCGCGGGCGACGCCTTCGCGGGCGCGCTGTGCACCCGCCTCGTCGCCGGCGACTCGCTGCTCGACGCCGCCCGCTTCGCCGCGCGCGTGGGCGCGTTCGCTGTGACCAAGCCGGGCGCGCAGCCGTCTTACCCTGCCGAAAGCGACCCACTGCCCGATGTGTAGCGGGTGGCGCTAGCGCGTGATGTAGAACATCAGCGAGGGGTCCAGCACGTGCTCTTCGACCCGCTCAAACTCATCGGTCAACGCCTCGAACGCCTTAAACTCCCCAGGCGAAAGCTTTGCCTGCTCGCGCGGAACCGGTGTCTGCATGGGCGTTATTGTAGTCCCCATGCCCTTCCACCGCCTCGCCGCCGCGCGCCCTGGCCGGTTCGCGGTCGTCGAGCTGGTCGCGGTGGCGGTCATCGCCCTCGGGCTGCAGGTGGTCTTCTTCCAAACGCTTGAAAGCTTCCCGCTTGCCGACGCCCTGTTGATCTCCACCACCCTCCCCGCCCCATTTCTCGCCGCGTGGTTGACCAAGCGCAACCCCGCCGAGCTGCTCTCTGTCGAAAGGCGGATTCGCTGGGGTGTCGCCGGCCGAGCGCTCGCCGCCTCATGCGCCGTCTACGGCGCCGCCGCCCTCGCAGCCGCCGCGAGCGGGCGCATGATCGCCTTCGGCGACCCCGCCCGCGCACTGCGGTTCACCGCCTACGCGCTGGTGGTGGTCACCGCCCAATCAGCCGCCGAGGAGCTCATCTTCCGCGGCGCGTTGCCGCAGATCGTCGGCACGTGGGCGCGCTCGCCGTGGGTGGCGTACGGCGTGCCCGCGGCACTGTTTCTCCCCCTCCACGCCACCGACGGGTGGGGCTACGTGGACATCGCCGTCTTTACCGCCTGCGCTGGCTGGCTGACGTGGTTCACCGGCGGCGTTGAGGCGGCGATCGCGCTGCACGCAGCGGGCAACCTGCTTGTGCAGTTCGCCCCTGTAAGCCCGGCCGCATCGATCGCGCTGACGGTGGCGGCGACCGCGCTAAGCGGATGGTTCGCCCGCGCCCGCGCCTAATCCAGTATGGCGAACAGGCCTGTGGCCACCTCGGCGCCGTGGACCCAGATCGCGTCGTGCTCCCAGGTGTCGTGCGACCACACCTTGAGGCTGGCAATGCTTGCCGCCGTCTGGCTCACGCAGGCTATTCTTCGTCGGTCGACAGCGCGGCGACGAACGCCTCCTGCGGCACAGTGACGGAGCCGATGGACTTCATGCGCTTCTTACCGGCCTTCTGCTTCTCCAGCAGCTTGCGCTTGCGCGAGATATCGCCGCCGTAACACTTGGACAGGACGTCCTTGCGCAGCGCGCGGATGTTCTCGCGGGCGATGATCTTGGAACCAATCGCCGCCTGCACCGGCACCTCGAACTGCTGGCGCGGGATGAGCTCTTTGAGCTTCTTCGTCATCTTGTTGCCGTACCACTGCGCGGACTCCTTGTGCACGATCGCGCTGAACGCGTCGACCGGCTCACCCTGGAGCAGGATGTCCACCTTCACCAGGTCGCCGAGCTGCTCGCCGGCTTCCTCGTAGTTCAGCGAGGCGTAACCCTTCGTGCGCGACTTCAGCATGTCGAAGAAGTCGAAGATAATCTCGCCCAGCGGCATGATGTAGCGCAGCTCGACGCGGTCCTCGGAGAGGTACTCCATGTTCTTCATGGTGCCGCGCTTGGACTGGCACAGCTCCATCGTGGTACCCACGAACTCCTGCGGCACGATGATGGTCATGTTCACGATCGGCTCGTAGACCTCGTCGATCTTGCCGCCCGGCCAGTCCGACGGGTTGTGCACGACCTGCTCCGTGCCGTCCTCGCGCATCACGCGGTAGGTCACGCTCGGCGCGGTGGAGATCAGGTCGAGGTCGAACTCGCGCTCGAGGCGGTCGCGGGTGATCTCCATGTGGAGCAGGCCTAAGAATCCGCAGCGGAAACCGAAGCCGAGGGCAACGGAGGTTTCGGGTTCGAAGGTCAACGATGCGTCGTTAAGCTGGAGCTTCTCCAGGCTCTCGCGCAGCGCGGGGAAGTCCTCCTGGCTGACCGGGAACAGGCCCGAGTACACCATCGGTTTAACCTCTTCGAAACCCTCGAGCGGGTCGTCGGCACCCTTGGAAGCCCAGGTCACCGTGTCGCCGACGCGGGTCTCGCGCACATCCTTCACACCGGTGATGAGGTAGCCCACTTCACCTGGGCCCAAGCCTTTGGTCTTTTTCATCGTCGGCGACACCACGCCGATTTCTAAGATGTCCAGCTTGGTGCCGGTGTTCATCATCTGCACCTGCTGGTTGGGCAGAAGCTTGCCGTCCACCATGCGGATGTAGGTGACCACACCGCGGTAGGTGTCGTAGACCGAGTCGAAGATCAGGGCGCGGGCCGGCGCATCAGCCGCATCCGAGCCGTCCTCCATCTCGGACTTCGGCGCCGGGATCAGCTCGACCACCTTGTCCAGAAGCTCCGGCACGCCCTGGCCAGTCTTACCGGAGACGCGCAGCACCTCCTCCGGCTCGCAGCCGATGATGTTGGCGATCTCGAGAGCGAACTTCTCCGGGTCGGCCGCCGGCAGGTCGATCTTGTTCAGCACGGGGATGATCTCGAGGTCGTTCTCCATCGCCATGTAGAGGTTGGCAAGGGTTTGGGCTTCGATGCCCTGCGCCGCGTCGACAAGCAAAATAGCTCCCTCGCACGCGTCCAGGGAGCGCGAGACCTCGTAGGAAAAGTCCACGTGGCCTGGTGTGTCAATCATCTGCAGGACGAACTCCTCGCCCGCGTGCTCGCCGGTCTTCGGCACCCACGGCAGGCGCACGTTCTGCGCCTTGATGGTGATGCCACGCTCGCGCTCAATGTCCATGTTGTCGAGGTACTGGTCGCGCATGTCGCGTTCGTCCACCACGCCGGAGAGCTGCAGGATACGGTCGGCCAGCGTGGACTTGCCGTGGTCGATGTGCGCGATGATGCAGAAGTTGCGGATCCGGGCCGGATCCGTGAACGTCTCTTCCGCGAAGTTCCTCTTTTGAGCAGCCATAATTACCACATCCTACTGGGTGGCCAGACGAAGAGAAATATCGGCGCAAACCGCTTGTAGGCACGTGTTTTTGCACCTAAAGTGGCTCCGAAAGGTTCGGTAGCAAGGAGGCCGAAGGTGGCACGCTGGTTCCGTGGCAAAGGTTGGGGCAGCACCAGCGACAAGAAGCGCGCCCGCGAGCTGGACCCGTCGCTGGAGAAAGGCCTCGCGCTGCTGAACGAGCGGCTGGCGCGCCCGAACTCGCAGCGCCGCGAACGCCTCGCTTCGCGCGTGCACGTCAAACCCACCGCCGCGGTTCCGCGGAACATCTACTACGCCCCCGACATGGACGGCGGAGCGGAGCCCGGCGAGGTGGTGTGGGTGACCGTGCCGTCGCAGCCGCCGTCGGAGCGCTCCATGCTGGTGGTGGGCCGCGACCGCACCGACGTGCTGGGCCTTTTAATCTCGCCCGAGAAGGACCACGCCAACGACTCGCGTTGGCTCGGCATCGGCTCCGGCGGGTGGGACGCCTCCGGCGAGCCGTGCTGGGTGCGCCTGGACAAGACCCTGTGCGTGCCTGAATCCGACGTGCACCGCCGCGGCACCACCGTGCCCCAGCTGCGCTTCGAGCGCGTGGCCAACAGACTGCGCGACCACTTCGATTGGGGCTAGCGCTTTTGCCTTTTGGTTCCGGCCGCGGTGAGCTGCTAGCTTTGAGGAGTTGTTCGCATCCGGGTGTTTAAGGGTGCGCGGCGCTACGCGGGCAGGACCTTGGGTCCGCGTTCATACCCAAAGCGCCGTGCGCAAAGCCCTGCCGGATCTTCGACATACCCATCAGTATCGAATTAAGAGGTGATTGCTCATGGCAAACATTAAGCAGCAGAAGAAGCGCAACCTGACCAACGAGAAGGCGCGCATCCGCAACAAGTCCATCCGTTCGGCTACCCGCACGGAGATCCGCAAGTTCCGCGAGGCTGTGGAGTCCGGCGACAAGGCTGCCGCCGAGGCGCAGCTGCGCGTCGCGTCCCGCAAGCTGGACAAGGCTGTGACCAAGGGCGTGTTCCACCGCAACAGCGCTGCGAACAAGAAGTCCAACATGGCTCGCGCCCTGAACAAGATGGGCCAGGAAGAAGCGTAAAGCTTTTTGGCTTGTCGACGCCCCGTTGATCATTTTCAGCGGGGCGTTTCCTTTTGCCCGCGCCGCGCTACACCAGCTCTGCGATACGCCGCACCGCGTTCTCCAGCTCGAACTCCTCGTCGCCGCCTTGGCCCTTCACCGCCGCGTCCAAGTCAGCGACGATGATCACGGCTTCGGACACCGCCTCCCCCGACCACTGGCGCGCCACCTGCATCGCCTTCTTCACCGCGAAAGGGTGCATGCCGAGCTCCCTGGCCAACTGGTCGTGGCTGCCGCGCGCGCCGTAGAGCTTGGCAATGTCTCCGACTTTCATCGCCAGCGCCGCAGCGATCGCGACCGGCGAGGCGCCCAGCTGCAGCGCCCTCCTCGTCGACGCCAGCGCCCTATCCGCCCTTCCCGCCACCGCCTGGTCCGCGATATCGAAACCTGCGACCTCCGCAACACCGGTGTAGTAATCGCGCACCGACGCCACGGTGATCTCACCCTCTGTGTCCGAGACCAGCTGGCTGACGGCCGAGGCGAGCTCGCGCAGGTCGCTGCCCACCGATTCCAACAGCGCCGCCACCACGTCGGGCGTGGGCCGCACCCCGTGGCGCTTGAACTCGGTGGTGAGCCACGCGTGCCGGTCGCGCTCCTTAAGGGGATCGACCTGGTGCACCTCGGCGAGCTTTCTGAACTTCTCCAGCTGCGATTTCTGCCGCCCGCCGCCGGTGTGCTTGATAATGACGGTGACGCCCGGCGCGACATCCACGCAGGCCTTGAGCAG
The DNA here is from genome assembly GCF_036881695.1 of Corynebacterium sp. Marseille-Q4381. Lineage (NCBI taxonomy): Bacteria > Bacillati > Actinomycetota > Actinomycetes > Mycobacteriales > Corynebacteriaceae > Corynebacterium > Corynebacterium sp. Marseille-Q4381. The sequence goes on from NZ_JBAJNR010000006.1 coordinate 89,338, forward strand.
CGCCTCCACAGGTTCTTTGCCCGCCAGTTCCGTCTTCTCCACGATGAGCACGCGGTCCTCGGCGAACAGCGACGGGCTCATCGCTTGCGCCAGTTCGCCCGCAGTGGCGTCGACGGCGCGCAGCGTGGTCACTTCCGCCGTCGGCGACGCCTCGGCGAGGATGTCCTTCGTTGCGCGTTCAGCGAGGAACTCGTCCTCACCCACCACTAGGTGCACGGGGTTGAGCATGCGCTCCATTGTAAGTGCGGTCTCTGCACGGGTTCACGGCGGTGAGCGCGACCCGTCGGCGCGCAGCGTAATCGCCCCGTCGCGGTTAGGGAAGATCACCGGGATGCCGGCCGGTGTCTTCGTCGGGCGTTTCGTGGGCGCGCCCGGTTCTAGCACCACCACCAGCTCGGTTCCCGGCGGGACCGGCTCGATCTCGCTGCGCGTCGCCACCACGTGGGCGCGCAGCGCGGTCTGGTCCACCACCGGCGCAGGCAGCGGTTGGAGGTGCAGCGCTCCGATCACTCCCGCGGTGATAGCAAAGGTGATCCGCGGCCGCCTCGCCATCAGCCCCGCGATGACCCAGCCGTAGGCCACCAGCACCATCACAGGCCCTGCTTCAACCTTGGCAAACGGCAGACGCGCACCGTTGGTGGCCACGGCGTGCACCCACCACGTCAACGGCTCAATAGCGATGAGCAGCGGCACCTCGAGGCCGCCCGGCAGAAGACACAGCACCGCGGCGAGAAGCCCCAGCACCGTCACCGCACCCGTGACGGGCGCAACTAGCACGTTGGCAGCGGCAGAGACCAGCGAAACCTCCCCCGCCATCAGGGACACGATCGGCATGGTCACCACGTCCGCCGCAATCGCCACCGCTACCGCTCGCACAAGGATGTCGGGCCACCCAGTTGGCGCAAGCCAGCGGTACAGCAGCGGGTGCAGCGTCACGATCCCAGCGGTCGCGGCCACCGACAGGGCGAAACCGTAATGGACGGCGAGGTCCGTATCCGCAAGCACCAGCGCGATCACCGCGATGCACAGCGCGTGGACCGGCTCTGCCCGCGTCGAGGCGATAACCGCTACCAGACCGACCAAACCAGTGACGGACGCGCGCAGCACGCTGGGTTCCGGTCCCACCAACCCTGCGAAAAGGAGGAGAGCCGCTGCCGCGCACGCGAGGCGGGTGCGCAGCCCGCACCCGATCAACGTGGCTGCCACCACCGCGGCCGTGGTGACGTAGGTGACGTTGCTTCCGGACACCGCGCTCAAATGGCTCAAGCCAGTCGCAATGTACGCCTGCTCTTCCGCGGCCGTCTGCGCCGATGTGTCGCCGAGCACCATACCGGGGATGAGTCCCCTCGAGCTCGGGCCCACGGTTGCGTCCACACTCTCGGCGAATGTGCGGCGCACGTGCGCGGCAAACGCGGCGTAGCCGGTAGGCGGCTGCACCATCTCGACCTCCCCGTTGAACACGTACGGGTTCACGGCAGCGACACGGGACGCCTTCAGGGCACCGGTTGCCACGACGGTCGCGCCAGGCTCCACGCCGTCAGGCAATTGGGTGCTGAACACGGCGAGGGTGGAGGGGTGCCCGTCTGGCGAAATCCGGGTCAGCCACGATCCGCCGCTGGTGAGCTTCGGCGCCGAAGTGACGCGTCCCGTGATGCGCTCCCCGAACTCCCAGTTTTGCGCCACGCGCACACGCACCGAGGCCACCGCGCACGACGCGCAGCCGAGCCCCACAGCCAACAGCGACTGACCGGGGTGGCCGCAGACCAAGCAGATAAGGCCCGCTGCAGCGACGAGTGCAAGACCCGCCCAGGTGCCGACGGTCACGCACAGGATGCTCGCCAGCCACACCGTGAGCGCGGCGGGAACAAGACGCAACTCAGACACGGCTACAGCGCGATCTGGTCTTTGAGCGCCGCGAACTTCGCGGGCCCGATGCCCTTGACGTCCATGAGCGCCTCGAGCGAGGTGAACGGACCGTTCGCCTCCCGGTGCGCAACAATCGCGGCCGCGGTGGCGGCTCCGACGCCGGGAAGTGTCTCCAGCTCGGTGGCCGATGCCCCGTTAATCGAGACCAATCCCCCGCCCGCCGAGACCGCGCCGACCGAAAGGGCAGGAACCGCACCCGGCGGCGCGGCAGCGTTGGAGGGTAGGACGAGGATCTGCTGCCCGTCGACAAGCAACTGCGCCTGGTTCAGCGCTAACAGGTCGGCGTGCTCGTGCGGCGCCGCAACCGCTAAGGCATCGGCGACGCGCGCCCCCTGGTGCAAGGTGACCAGGCCTGGGTTGGCCACCTCCCCCACCACAGAGACCACCAGTTGCTCCGGCACCGCGTCCTCGGCGGCAACCGTCTCCCACTGCTGGGCCGGCGGGGCTGCGTCCGGGGTGCGCGTGACAGCCCACCCGGCGACGATGGCGAGCACCGCCGAGACGCACACCGCGGCTTGCTTCGGCTCCACGCGGAGGCGAGGTTCGGGGTAGGCGACGGGGAGGAGATCCTCTTCTCCGGTGGGCTTGGTCAGCTCTTTGATGCGGTCGGCGGCGCTCATAGGCGAACCGTACGGCCAGCTCCCCGACCCGCGGAAGCCCCTGGTGGCGCACCTGTGGATAACCCGGCGGGCGCGAGCGTGGCACCAAAAGGTTGTCCACACGCAACGCCCGTGCTGAAAACGCAACGGGCCTTATTGGAAACGGGACGTGGTGGATTTAGCCGTAGCGGCGCTGATCGACGAACCGGCCGAACGAATCGGATACTTGGTTGTCCCACTGCGACGGCCACAGATAGTAGCGGCCGTGGTTGCCGCCGTTGTGGCGCGCCGAACCCTCAAGCGTCTGCACTGACAGGTCGCACACGCCGTCGAGCGGCAGGCAGTAGTTGACGCGGTTGGTGGTCCCCGCTGCGGAGCGGGAGTTGAACGGCAGCCAGCCGAGCATGCCGCCCGACCCGCCGCCGGCCACGCCGACGGTCGCTGGGTCGCCCGCGGCGGTGTTCGGGTTGCCGAAGTACACGGCACCGGCGAGCTGGCCGCGGCGCGCGAGCTCACGCTCGTGCTCCAGAAGAATCATCGCGCCCTGCGAGTACCCGACCAGGATGTAGCCAGGGCGGCAGCCGGTGGCGCGTTCGTAGTCGTTGATCTGGCGCAGCACACCGGCACGGCCCGCCTGGACCGAGTCGGTGAACTCGCCTGCGGCACCGCGCGCGGTGCGCAGCACCGGCAGCGCGTACTCGAGGGCGATGTCCAAGGCTTGAATGACCGTTGCCGGGGTCGGAACGGTGGGCACGGAGTACTCGGGGTAAGCGGCCGGGTAGTAGCGCGGCTCGAGGCCAAGCACCTCAACGTCCTTCATCAGGGAGGCGCCGCCGTGGGTTGCGCGGTATCGGTTCTCAGCGTGGCGCAGGAAAGCGCGGATCGTCTCACCTTCCCAGCCGTTGGACACCCACGGTGCCTCGTTTGCGTAGCTGGTGCGGTAAATGTGGCCATTCTGGCCGGAGCCGCGCGCGGCGATTACGGCGACCGACGGGCAGCGCTGCTGCGCATCCGCGCTCGGCGCCTGCGGGGTAAAGGAAACAGATAACGTGGCGACAAGCGCGGTCACCAGGGCGACGAGGACAACTCGAGCCTGGCGCGAGAGGGTGGTTTGCACGCGCAAAACTCTAGCGAATCTCGCTACGTCGCGCTGAACACGGCCGACACACCGATGGCGCCGGCACCGGTGTGGGTGGCGATGACGGGCGCGAACGCCTCCACGAGCACCTTGGAACCGTCCGGCAGCACATCCTCAAGCGTGTGCGCGACCTGCTCGGCGGCGTCGGCCGCGTCGGCGTGCTGCACCGCCACGAACACGGGCTTGTTGTCGGCGCCCTCCACCACGAGCTCCGCCAGCCGCGCGAACGCCTTGGTTTGCGTGCGCGTCTTGGCCGCCAATTCGAGCTTGCCGTCGCGCATGCGCAGGATGGGTTTCGTCGCGAGCAAGGTGGCAGACAGTGCGGTGCCCGCGCTCAAGCGTCCGGACTTGCGGAGGATATCGAGCTGCTGCAGGTACAGCCACGTCTCCGAGCGCTCGAGGGTGGACACGGCCATCGCCTCGCATTCGTCGAGGCTCGCCCCCTCCCTGGCGAGGGTGGCCGCAGCCATCGCGGCCGCCCCGACGGCCATGCCGACGGCATCGGTGTCCACCACGCGAACGGTATCTGGAAACACCGCCGACGCCGTGACGGCGGCGGACCACGTGGACGACATTGCCTTGCCCAAGTGGAGGGCGACCACGCCGTCATCGCCGCCGCGCTCGAGCTGGCGGGCGTAGGCCGCCGTTAGCTCCAAGGCGCTGAGCCCCGAGGTCGACTCCTCCCCCTCGGATGCATCGATGACGTGCATGTCGACGACGGTGATGCCGAGCTCATCGGCGATCTCCGGCGGCAGACTTGCGGAAGAATCGACTACAACGCGCACGCTCACGAGATGCTCAACCCCTGGTTCCAGGCCTCGAGGTACCACTGCACCTTGTCTGGTTCGGCGGCGTCGAAATCGGTGGGATCGGCATCTTGGCTGTAGTGCGGCATCGCGACAAGCCGCGAGGTGTTCGTGTTGCCCAGCCCCTTGAGCAGCGGGTACTGCTCCGGCGCAAGACCCAGCAGGTTCGACGTCAGCGCGGAGATCGTCCCGCCGTGGGCGACGATCAGCACGCTCGAGTCGTCCCACCCGCTATAAGACGCCATCAGCTCGTCGACCACGGGGCGGGCGCGGCGCGCCACGTCCAGGCGGCTCTCGCCCTCGGGCGGCGCCCAGCCCGGGTTGTTGCGCCAGTGGGCGCGCACACGCGCGTCTGCGCTGTCCACCTCGGCATGGGTCTTGCCCTGCCACTGGCCGAGGTGCGTTTCGCGCAGCCGCTCGTCCACGGTGAAGTCCAGACCCAGCACGGCGGCGACGATTTCCGCGGTGCGGCGGGCGCGCGACAAATCCGAGGCGACGATCTTGCCGACGCCGAGTTCGCGCATCATCAGCGCGGCGGCGCGGGCCTGCTCCACGCCGGTGTCGGACAGCTCAGTATCCAAGTGCCCCTGCATGCGGCGGGTGGCGTTGTACTCCGTCTGGCCGTGGCGCAGCAGGATAAGTCGTCGGTTCACCGTGTGCGTCCGCGAACTAGTACTCGTCCGCGTCGGGGCCTTCCCCGGCGAGCGGCAAGTCCTCGATCGTCTCCGCCTCGCGCACACCGGCGTTGTCGGCGAAGGCGCCCGGGCGCTGGTACGGCTCCAAGCCCTCGACCTCGATGACGGGGCAGTCGGAGTACAGGCGGTCGAGGCCGTAGAACTCGCGCTCGGCCTCGCGCTGGACGTGCACGACGAAGTTGCCGTAGTCGAGCAGCACCCAGCGGAACTCGCGGTTGCCCTCGCGGCGCTTGGGCTCAAGGCCCGCGTCAGTGAGCTCGGATTCAATCTCCTCGACGATCGCGGCGACCTGGCGCTCGGTCTCCGCGGACGCGATCACGAAGATGTCGGTGATCGCCATGACGTTGGAGACGTCGATGACAGCAATGTTCGCGCCGAGCTTTTCGTCAGCGGCCTTGGCGGCGATGGTCGCCTGCTCGATGGACAGTTGCGTGGCAGTCAAGAATGTAGGTCCTTAGGTCTGTGGTACTAGGTACCTGTAAGTCTAACGGCAGCGTCGTCAGGCATACAGTTCATGCTTGGCTATGTACTGCACCACCCCGTCCGGCACGAGGTACCACACCGGCCTGCCCCCGGCGGCGCGGGCGCGGCAGTCGGTCGACGAGATCGCCATCGCGGGGATGTCCAGCAGGTGGACGCGCTGCTGGATGTCCGAGGGAAGCATGTCCTCGGTCAGCTCGTAGCCGGGCCGGGTCACGCCGACGAACTCGGCGAGGGTGAACATCGCCTCCCAGTCGTGCCAAGACATGATCGAGCTCAGCGCGTCGGCGCCGGTGATGAAGTACAGCTGCGCGTCCGGGTAATCCACCTGCAGATCGCGCAGCGTGTCAATGGTGTAGGTCGGCCCGCCGCGGTCAATGTCCACGCGCGAGACGCTGAACTGGGGGTTGGAGGCGGTCGCGATGACCGTCATCAAGTAGCGGTCTTCCGCCGGCGAGATGGACCTGCCCGCCTTCTGCCACGGCTCACCGGTGGGCACGAAGACCACCTCGTCGAGCTGGAAGCGGTGCGCCGCCTCGCTCGCCGCGACCAAGTGGCCGTGGTGGATGGGGTCGAAGGTGCCGCCCATCACCCCGATGCGCCGTGCCGCGCGGGTCACGCCCTCACCTGCCCCGTGCCTTCGAGCACCCACTTCGTGGTGGTCAGCTCCGGAAGCGCCATGGGACCGCGCGCGTGCAGCTTCTGGGTCGAAATGCCGATCTCTGCGCCCATGCCGTACTGCTCACCGTCGGTGAACGCTGTCGAGGCGTTGAGCACCACCGCAGCGGAGTCGACCCGGTCGGCGAAACGCTGCAGCGTGTACGCGTCGCGGGAGGCGATCGCGTCGGTGTGGCCGGTGGAGTACGCGGCGATGTGCTCGATCGCGCCGTCGACGCCGTCGACTTCCTTGTACGCGATGTCCATCGAGAGGTACTCCTCGGCCCAGTCGGCCTCGGTCGCCTCAACAAACCCCAGCGCGGGGTCGCCGTGGATGGTTACTCCGGCGTTGTGCAGGGCGTCGATAATCTGCTGCTTTGAGGCTTGGTCCAAGCTCGCGTCCACCAGCACCGTCTCGGTGGCGTTGCACACGCTCACCCGGCGCGTTTTGCCGTTGAGGAGCATCTCGATCGCCGAGTCCAGCTCTGCGGCCTTGTCAATATAGAAGTGGCAGTTGCCGGTACCGGTCTCGATCGTGGGCACGGTCGCGTTGGTGACCACGGCCTCGATGAGCTTCGCGCCGCCGCGCGGGATCACCACGTCTACCAGCCCGCGGGCGGTGATCAGGTGCTGCACCGAATCGTGGGTCTCGCACGGCAGAAGCTGCACGGCTTCGCGCGGCAAGCCGTGGTCTGCGAGCACGTCCTGCAGGATGGCCACCAGCGCCTCGTTGGAGCGGCGCGCGGTCTTGGACCCGCGTAGCAGCGCCACGTTGCCCGACTTCAGCGCAAGGCCGAACGCGTCGACCGTGACGTTGGGGCGTGCCTCGTAGACCATGCCCATCACGCCCAGCGGCACGCGCACCTGATGCATCTTGATGCCGTTTGCCAGCGTGTGGCCTCGCAGCACCTCGCCTACCGGGTCTTTCAGGCCCGCTACCTGGCGAAGTCCGTCGGCGATGCCCGCGATGCGCGCCTCATCCAGCGCCAGCCGGTCGAGCAGCGCCTCGTCCATCCCGGCTGCGCGGCCGGCTTCGAGGTCTTGCGCGTTGGCGGCGAGGATTTCTGCGGTGCGGTTTTGGAGCGTGGTGGCGGCGTCGATAAGCAGCGCGTTCTTTGCCGACTGCGAAAGCGCGGCCACCTCCGGTGCGACGTCCTTGGCGCGGCGCGCCTTGGCCAGGACCTCGTCGCGTTCGTTTCCCATCAGTAGCCTGCTTCCACGTCGATCTCGGTTCGCATCTTCTCCCCCGCTTCGAACAGGCGCCAGTTCTCGGCGGTTAGGCCGCCGATGCGGCGTCTCATGAACCGCGGGATGTTGGCGGTGTGCGGGGTGATCACACACGTGTCAATGCCCCACAGCGGGTGGTCCTCCGGCAGCGGCTCGGGCTCGGTGACGTCAAGGCCAGCGCCGGCAATCTTGCCCCGCTGCAGCGCGTCCGTCAGCGCGTCGGTGTCGATCAGGCCGCCGCGGCCGACGTTGATCACCACTGCGTTCTCCGGCATCTGGGCCAGGGTGTCCGCGTCCACCATGTGGCGCGTCTCATCCGTCAGCGGAGTCAGCAGCACGAAGATGTCGTGGCTCGACCACACCTTCTCCGCATCCGCCATCTTCACGGTCCGCGCCGCGCCCTCGACCTCGTTGCCGGAGCGGTTCACAGCCGTGACCTCGACGCCGAACGGCCGCACGTACTCGATCAGTTTCTTGCCAATGCCGCCCGCGCCGATCAGGGCCAGCTTCTTGTCGTCGAAGAGGTACTCCGTCTCGCCGAAAAGCTGCTTCTGGTTCCACGAAGGAGCTACTGCTTGATGACGGTGCATCACCGCCAACGTAAGCGCAAGAGCCGACTCCGCAACCGTGTCGTCGTAGAGCCCGCCCGCGTTGGCGAAACGCACGCCGTTAGCCGCGTGCTTGGCAAAGATCTCCTGGAGGTTCTCCACCCCTGCGTAGACGATCTGCACGACCTTGACGCTTTCAGGCAGATCCTGCGGGAAGTCGTCCGGCCCGCCGCCGAAGAGCAGCAGGTCCGGCCCCTCGTCCAGACCAACAAGTTCGTGGCCGGCGGCCTCGAGATCGGCAACGGGCTTATCCCAGGGGGTAGGCAAATACGCGAACTTCATAGACGCCCAGATTACAAGCGCGAAGCGTAGTTCGACAGGTAATCGGCGTGGACAACAGGGCGCTGCCGGTGGGCTTCGAGCTCCGACGTGTGGCGCCCGAGCATGCCGGCGAGGTCGGCGGCGTCGTAGGCAACCTCGCCTCGGCCCACCACCTCCGAATCAGGACCCAAAATTTCTACGATGTCGCCTGCGTGGAAATCTCCCTCGATTCCGGTGATGCCCACGGCGAGCAAGCTGGTCCCCCCGCGGGTGACGGCCTTGACCGCTCCCGCGTCGAGGCGCAGCACCCCTTCCGCGTCCGCCGCGTAGAGCGCCCAGAACTTCCACGCGTTGAGCTTGCTTTCCGGGCGGGTGTGGAACACGGTGCCGCCCTCGGCGGTTGCGAGCGCGCGCTCGATGTCGCTGGATGCGGTGAGCAGCACCGGCACGCCGCCACGGGTGGCGAGGCGGGCTGCGGAAACCTTCGCCGCCATGCCGCCGGTGCCGAACACGCCCCCGTCGCCGGCCTGCACGTCTTCAAGGTCAGCCCCGGTGACCACTTCGTCGATGCGACGTGCGCCGGGCAGCGCAGGGTTGGCGGTGTAGAGGCCGTCGACATCCGAAAGCAGCACGAGCGCGTCGGCGCTGATGAGCGTTGCTACGATCGCGGACAACCTATCGTTGTCGCCGAAGCGCATCTCGGAGGTCGCCACCGTGTCGTTCTCGTTCACGATCGGCACCGCACCGATCTGGCGTAACCGATCAATGGTGCGCTGCGCGTTGCGGGCCCGCTCCCGGGACCCGGCGTCCGACTGGGTCAGCAGCACCTGCCCGATCGTGCGGCCGTAGCGCGCGAACGACTGGCCCCAGGACTGCGCCAAGTGGATCTGGCCCACCGCAGCCGCTGCCTGCTTCGTGGCCAAATCGCGAGGGCGGGCTTTCAACCCCAGCGGCCCCATTCCGGCGGCGATTGCGCCCGACGACACCACAACCACGTCGCTGCCGCGCGCAATGCGGGCCTCGATCGCGTCTACGATCCGATCGATTTTGGGTTGGGAGACTTGCCCCGTTTCGTCGACAAGCGAGGACGTGCCCAGCTTCACCACGATGCGCTTCGCCGCGGAAATCTGCTGTCTGAGAGGGGAACCTGCCATACGTGCAGTGTAAACGGGGCTCTACAGCGTCCGGCGAAGTGACCGAAACATCTCCATGGGAAGAACGCAGGCCACGCCGAATTCATCTGCCACGTTGGGGATCTTCACCTTTGTAGAGTTTGGATCTGCTACCCGCTCTTCGTACGTGACAACCACTGCGGCCTCAGTAGCCGCAGCAGCGATCAGACGGGGATCAGCATGGCGAAGGAAATTGTTGACGTGTCGGGAAGCGTACGGGCGTGCAGGGTCAGTCACCCAATCCGCCACGCGCGCCAGCATTCTGGCCTGGGCGAGGTTTTCGTACAGTACGTCACCGCGTCGCTGGTCAACGTTGTTTTTCAGCCAGCCGGTTAGCCATTTGTCTTCCAGCGTTGTCACCTCCCTGTACACAGCTTCCGGGATCTTCACCTCACCGTTAGCTACGGCGTCGAGTAGTTGGTCCCAGAAGCCGGGGACAACGTCAGGCGGATAATTCCTCTCAGCAGCCGAAATGAGTACGTTTGCGTCGAGGAGGTACATGGATCAGTTCTCTTCCAACGTGGCAAAGAGGTGTTCCAGAGCTGTTCGCTTTGATAGCCCAGTCAGATCCAGCGCGTCGCGAACTGGGAGCAGAGACGTGCCCATCGAGTCCCGCAATGCAGACAGCAGCCGCTCTCCCGTCCTTGCTTTTACATTGCGGAAGGTGCTCCCGCCGCTTGACCGCTCTCGTAGGGGAATGTCGAGAGCGGCGTGTTCAGCCAGCAAAGAATCCACGGTTTCAAGTGAGGCTAGCCCGAGCTCCCTCAGCCTGTAGACGAATGCTGGGACGCTGACCCCAAACCTCCGAGCTGCGTGCTGGATCTCCTCCAAATCCGCTTCCTTCGGCAGCCCGAGCGAGTGGACCGCTTCTGCAGGCATGAGGAACGCTGCGGCGAACCCGTTGCACCACCGCTCAATCTCCTGGGGTGCCCCGTTTGCGACTTCGCTGGACTCGTTAGAGATCCCTGGTGCACCAAGGACTGCGTGACCTAGTTCGTGCGCGAGGCTGAACAGTTGCGCAGATTTCGCGTCACGGGTGTTAACGAAAACCAGAGCAAACCCGTCCTGAATCAGCGTGAAACCTCGAAACTCCTCGACACGCAACGGTTTAAACGAATTGTTGCCAACCATGGAGTTGCGGGTAACCAGCACTCCGCTTTCTTCTATCGCCGAGGACAGCGCCGCGATAGCTTGATCTCCAATGACCCGGCTTCCAGGCACCCAGCCAAGCAGATTCCGCACTCTTTCAGCGACACTCTCGGCAGCCTGCCCCAAGGTCGCACTGCCCACTATCCCTGGCGGCATCAACCCGACTTCGTCCGCATACTCGAGGTACCAATCCAGCTGCCGTTGTGCCCGCTCGATCGCCGCTGCCAATTCAACGCTTGGATCGACCACCAGTTGGGAACCGACCGTGCGGAAATCAGGCAGCTGCACGTCCAGCAAACGCGGCTTCGCCAGCAAAAGGAGAGGGTAAGGCACAGACGCCTTAGCAGCGAGGGCTTCCGCCTGACGGATGGTCGGCTGGCTCGTCCCATTCACCCAATTCTCTATCTGGTTGAATTCAGAAGATCGTGCGAGCTCCTCAACCGTTGAACCCGTGCGTGCAATCGCCCAGTCCAAGACTGGCTTGGCAATGGGGATGCGAACTGGCGCGGCCACGGGTGCGTCACCTCCCTACGGAGTCGGTTGCCCGAAAATATAGCACCCCTGGAACACACACCGCCGGAGCTTCGTCGCTCCCCTACCCCTGCCAGCGCTCGGTGTCGGCGGCCTCGTCGGTGCCGTAGTCGTACTCGTCGATCAGGCCGCGGCGGGCCTGCGAGGCACGCTTGCGCTCGGCAGCGGACGCGCGGTCGGTGCCACCAAATCGCGCGTCTTGGCCGCGGCCGGCAAGTGTCGGGTCGCCGCCTCGCGATGGCTCCCAGTCGAAAGAGATGTCGCCGATGGTGACCACGTCGCCCTCCTTCGCGCCGATCTTGCGAAGCGCGTCTTCCACACCCGCCTTCTCCAAACGGTCGGAGAGGTAGCCGACGGCCTCGTCGTTTTCGAAGTCCGTCTGGCGGATCCAGCGCTCCGCCTTTTCACCGGTGACAATCCAGCCCTCGGGGTAGATCGGGTCGCGCTCGACGGCGATGCCGGTGTCGCGGGAACGCGAAGCGTCCTTCGGCCGGATGACCTGCGGCTCCGCGGCGCGTGCCGACTTCGGCCGAGCCTTGCGGGACTGCTGGACAATCTCCCACATCGCCCACTTCAGCTCGTCGAGGCCCTCGCGGCTGACGGTGGAGATGAGAAACACCGGCCAGCCGAACTTGGCCTCAATGTCGTCTTTGAGGAATTCCGCGAGCTCGCGCGCCTCCAACACGTCGATCTTGTTCAGCACGACAAGGCGGGGGCGGTCGCGCAGATCGCCCAAGCCCGAGTCGACGTCGAGCTCGTCCGCGTAGGACGAAAGCTCCGCTTCTAGCGCCTCGATGTCAGAAATCGGGTCGCGGCCGGGCTCCATCGTGGCGGCGTCGACGATGTGCGCAAGCACAGCGGTGCGCTCGATGTGGCGCAGGAAGTCCAGGCCTAAGCCCTTGCCCTGGCTCGCACCCGGGATCAGCCCCGGCACGTCAGCGATGGTGAAGGTGTCGCTGCCGGTGTCAACCACGCCCAGGTTCGGTGCCAGGGTGGTGAAGGGGTAGTCCGCAATCTTCGGCTTTGCTGCGGACAGCACGGAGATTAACGACGACTTGCCCGCCGAGGGGAAACCCACCAGACCAACGTCGGCCATGGACTTCAGCTCCAGTATCAGGTCGTGGGCCTCACCGGGTTCGCCTTTCAGCGCGAACCCCGGGGCCTTGCGCTTCGCTGTCGCCAGCGCCGCGTTACCAAGACCGCCGAAGCCGCCCTCGGCGGCGACGAAGCGGGTGCCCGGCTCGGTGAGGTCGGCCAAGACTTCGCCGTCGGCGCTTCGCACCACCGTGCCGACCGGGACCTCGAGGATCAGGTCCTCTCCGCGGGCGCCGTTTCGGTGGTCGCCCTCGCCGTTTGCGCCGCGCTGCGCTTTGACGTGCGGGCGGAACTGGAAGTCGAGCAGCGTGTGCACTTGCGGGGAGACTTCCAAAATGATGTCGCCTCCGTGCCCGCCGTTGCCGCCGTCTGGCCCGCCGAGCGGCTTGAACTTTTCGCGGTGCACCGACACGCAGCCGTGCCCGCCGTCGCCGGCTTGCAGGTGGAGAACAGCTTGGTCAACAAATTGCGCCATAGTCAGCCAGCCTACTTGGTCGCGCGCGCTACAAAGATCCCAGTGAGCGCAGATCGTCCGCGGTGATCGTGGTGCGCTCCTCCGCCCCCGCCGGGGCGAAGTTGCCGCCGTAGGTGCGGAAGAGACGAATCGAGATGGCGTCGACAAGCTTGCGCTCCGCCCTACCCAGGTTGTCGGGGCTGACGGACGCGAGCGCTTGGCGCAGCTGCGCCTCGTCAAAGGTGTAACCCTTCGACCTCAGGCTGTCCACCACCGCCGACGCCGCATCGGGGCCGGGTTGGCCCGCCGCTGCGCCGACCGGACGCGCCGTAAGACGGTTCGCCTCCGCCGCCGGGCGCGGCGCGCGCACTGCCGGCTTAGGCTGACCGGCTTCGGATCCACCGGTCTCGGATGTGTCGACCCACTCGCCGCCGCGGCGCTCAAACAACCGCGCACCGGGCGCGTTCACCGTGCTGGTGCCCCCGGCGTAGACGCGGAAGTCGGACTTCGGCGCGGCCACCACCTCGTCGGCGCGAAGCGCGGAGTCGCCGAGGTAGAGCTCCGTGTCGTAGGCGAGTAGCCCAAGCGCGGTCAGATCGATGTCGGTGCCGGCCTTCGCGTGAATCGCGCGTTTGCCCGCGTGGTTTTCCATAATGCTCACCTCACCGGTGATGGTGGCGCCTTCCGCCTCGAGGTAGTAGATCCAGTCGCCGTCGAAGTTGGCGGTGGACTCGTCCACGCGCACCCAGCCAAGCATGCTCGCCTGCGAATACAGCTCGCTGTTCTCCGCCGCCACCACGCCGACCCAGGGGCGGCTTTGCGGCGACTCCACCACGCACTCGTCGAACTCCAACACGCCGCCGTTATCGGCGCCGATCTGGGCCATGTTGATCGGGTGCTGCCCCGGCACGAACCGCACCTCGTAGGCGCGGACGCGGCCGCCGTGGTTGTAAATGACCATGTCATCGGGTGCCTGGATCAGCGTCATACCGCTGACGTTGAGCTCTTGTCCGGCGTCGACATCGACGCTGGCGCTCACCCACACCGTGCACTCGTCGGTACCAGGGCCGATAAACGTCAGCGGGCCGGCGTGGATAGACAGGCCCGTAATCACGTACTCGCCCTCCTCCATCCGCACGACCGTCCCTGGTGCGAGCTGAGGCACGATGAGGTCGTCGAACTTGTCGCCGTCCGCGGCGCGCCAGAGGACCTCGCCCGCATTCGACCCGCCGCCGGCAACGACGCACATCTCCGAATCAAGGTTGATCTGGGCGCCGTCCTCGGCGTTGACGCGGACGCGCTCGCCGTCGGTTTGGATGCGGGGGATGTCCACATACGCGTCGTCGACGCTGATGTAGGGGTTATCGCCCTTGAAGTAGAGCTGCGGGGCGGTGAACTTGCCGCCGGAATCGACCATCAGCGCCGAATCTCCACCTGCAGGCGCAATGGCGCAGGCCCCGTCGAGCGCCATAATCGCACCGCCGTTGACGCGCACCGCGCCCAGCGTGGACTGGGAAACAGACGCTTTCGACTCGGCGCCGACGTTGATGTACCCCACGCGGGATCGCTCGATAAGCAGGTGCGCCTTCGTAGCAACGAGGGCGGGCCGCTCCTCGGTCTCCTCGACCACGCAGCTATCGAGCTCAAGGCCGGCGTCGTTGACTCGCACCGCGACCTTCTCAGCGTCAGGGCGCAGGCGCGCCGCGCAATGATTTAGCGTGGGAAAACCAGAGACCACGTCGAAGGCTGGGCCGTCCTTGGGTGCGTGGACGCCGATCGCCCACACCTGCGACGCCCCTGACAACACCACCGTGCCGTGGATGCGGGCGACGTCGGCGCCGTTGCCCTGCAAGAAGCGGTCATCAACAATGAGGGGGCGGTGAAGGAAGTAGTCTCCGCCGGAGAGCACAAGCCCGTCGCCGGGCGCCACAGACGCGAGTGCCGCCTCGAGGTTCGACGACGGGTCCACCACTCGGGAGGTGTTGTTATCCATAAGGCGCCAGTCTACAAAACGCAAAAGACGCGCTGCGGATCGTTTGACCCGGCAACGCGTCCGTCCTTCAAGCGGAAAGCCCTTAAGCGGTAGCCTCCGCCACGGTGCCTTCCTCGACCACACCTGCGGCCTCGGCAGCCTCGAGCACCTCGGAAGCAACGCCCTCGCCGTCAGCCGGGACGATGTTCACAACGCGGCGCTTCTTCTTGATGCCGAACTGGACAGCGCCAGCGGTGAGCGCGAACAGCGTGTCGTCGCCGCCGCGGCCGACGTTGTCGCCCGGGTGGAACTTGGTGCCGCGCTGACGGACGATGATCTCGCCGGCCTTAACCTGCTGGCCACCGAAACGCTTCACGCCAAGGCGCTTGGACTCAGAGTCACGGCCGTTCGCGGAGCTGGATGCACCCTTCTTGTGTGCCATGGTTCAAATCTCCTTGATTGAAAAGTCTTGGTCAGCTTACTTGATGCCGGTGATCTTCAGCTGCGTCAGCTGCTGACGGTGGCCCTGACGCTTCTTGTAGCCGGTCTTGTTCTTGTACTTCAGAATGTTGACCTTCTTGCCCTTGGTCTGCTGGACAATCTCGGCCTCAACCTTGGCGTTTGCAAGCTTGTCAGCGCCGGAGGTGACGTCTGCGCCATCAACGAGAAGGATCGGGGTGAGTTCGACCTTGTCGCCTGCTTCACCCTCAAGCTTCTCGACCTTGACCAGGTCGCCCTCGGCAACCTTGTACTGCTTGCCGCCGGTCTTGACGATCGCGTACATAGAGGGTTACCCCTTATCTCTTACTCGCCCGCTGCCTGCATGCCACGGCGGCGGAATGGAACATGGAAAGCGTTTCGGGGCCGTAGTTGATGGCCAGCCGTGCCCGCATGCGTGGGCATCGAGGCGGCGCACCCCGAAACAGCGACTGTCAAAGACTACACCGGCGACTTATGAATCACCAAAACTAGCTCGACGTGCGACGCGTAGCCCGGCGGCGGCCCCGGCGCGGCGAGGATTCCGGCTGCGGCTTGTCCGCCGGCTCCTCCGCCGGCTTCCGCGTCGCTGCGGCGCGCTTCGGCTGCTGGGCCGCTGCCCCGCTCGTCTTCCGGGTCGCCCGGCGGCGCTCGCGTGTGCGGGGCTTCGGCTTGTCGACGCCCTCCTCACCGCTTCGCGCGCCAGACTTCCTGACCGGCCGCTCACTGGGTTCGCTCGGCTCGCTCACATCGCTCGGCTCGCTCGCGCTCTCGAAGTTCTCCCGGCGCGGGCGGTGGTCGGAGCGCGAGTTGCCGCGGGTGCGGCGCTTGCGGCGCGGCGAGGCCTCGAACTCTTCCACCGCTTCCTCGTAGGAGATGCCGGCAGTCTCGGAGGTCTCGGTGTTCTCCGTCTGCTGCGGCTCCTGCTTGCCTCGGCCGCGGGAGCCGCCGCGGCGGCCGCGCCTGCGGGAGCGTTTCTCGCCGGTGTCCTGCTTCTCCGAGATGACCGAATCCGCGATCTGGTCGAGCTCGTCCTCAGCGAGCGCGTCGCCGCGGGAAGCGTCAGTGTCAGTGTCAGTGTCAGCGTCAGCGCTGTCGTCGTGCTGCGCCCCGCGCGCCTTGGCTGCCGGGTGGTCCCCCGCCGGGCGGCGGCGCTCCTCCTTGAACTCGCTCTTGGTCTCCGGCTCGACCGGGTCGTCCTCAATGATCAGCCCGCGCCCGCCACAGGTTTCGCACTCGTGGGCGAACGTCTCCACCAGCCCGGTGCCGAGGCGCTTGCGCGTCATCTGCACAAGACCCAGGGAGGTGACTTCGGAGACCTGGTGGCGGGTGCGGTCGCGGCCGAGCGCCTCCTTCAGGCGGCGCAGCACCAGATCCTGGTTCTCGGGCAGGATCATGTCGATAAAGTCGATGATGATGATGCCGCCGATATCGCGCAGGCGAATCTGGCGCACGATTTCCTCGGCTGCCTCGAGATTGTTGCGCGTCACCGTCTCTTCGAGCGAGCCGCCAGAACCGGTGAATTTGCCGGTGTTGACGTCGATGACCGTCATCGCCTCGGTCTTGTCGATGATAAGAGTGCCGCCGGACGGCAGCCACACGGTGCGCGAAAGGGCTTTTTGAATCTGCTCGTCAACCCGGTACACCTCGAAGGCGTCCTTGCCGCCGTGCTTCTTCGGGTTGAACTTGACCAAACGGTCTGCCAGGTCAGGGGCCACGGTGTCCACGTAGGAGCGCACCGTGTTCCAGGACTTCTGGCCTTCGACCACCAACTCGGAGAAGTCCTCGTTGAACAGGTCGCGCACCACCTTGACCAAAAGGTTCGGCTCCTCGTACAGGGTCACCGGCTTGGCGCCCTTGGAGTTCTTCTCCTTCTCGGCTTCGCGCTGAATTGCTTCCCACTGCGTGTGCAGTCGGTTGACGTCGGCGGCGATCGCCTCTTCCGGCACGCCCTCGGCGGCGGTGCGGATAATCGCCCCGCCCTTGCCCGGCACGACGTTGTTCAGGATCTCCTTTAGCCGCTTGCGCTCCGGGGCCGGAAGCTTTCGGGAGATGCCCGCGCTGCGGCCGCCCGGCACGTACACCAGGAAGCGGCCGGCCAGCGAGATCTGGGTGGTCAGGCGCGCGCCCTTGTGGCCCACCGGGTCCTTGGTCACCTGCACCACGACCTGGTCGCCGGACTTCAGCGCGTGCTCGATGCGGCGGGAGCGCCCGCCCAGGCCAGCCGCCTTCCAGTCCACCTCGCCGGCGTAGAGCACGCCGTTTCGGCCCTGGCCAATGTCGATAAACGCCGCCTCCATGCTCGGCAGCACGTTCTGCACGCGGCCGAGGTAGATGTTGCCGATCATCGACGCCTGGCTGTCGGAGGTGACGAAGTGCTCGACCAACAGACCGTCTTCCAGCACGCCCACCTGGGTGATGCGGCCGCGGCCGTCGTGGCGGTCGCGCTCGCGCACAACCATTTGGCGGGTCACAGACTCGCGGCGCGCCAGGAACTCGGCCTGGGAGACGATGCGGGAGCGCTTGCGGCCCTCCTCGCGCTTTTCGCTGCGGCGGCGGCGCTGCGCTTCCAGCCGCGACGAGCCCTGGATCGCCTTCGGCTCTTCCAGCACCTCGGCGGCTTCGGCGACTTCGACCACCTCGTCGACGCGATCCTCAACCTCCTCAACGGGCGCGGAGGAAGGCGCGTCTTTACCGCTCGGGCGGCTGGCGCGGCGGCGCTCCCCGCGCGCGGGCGCCTTGAACAGCGGCGCGTACGCCGCAGCCTCCTCGGCGGGCACCGGGGTGACATCCGGCTCGATGTCGGTCAGCAGCACGTCTTCCGAGTCGACGAGCGCGTCGGTGTCGTCCTCGTCGGTGTCGTCCTCGTCGTCAGCGGCGTCCACGGTGTCGTCGTCAAGCGCCGAAAGCTCCGCCTCAACCTTGCGCTCGATCTGGTTGATCTCGTTGGCGACGTCCTTGCGCACGCGCTCGCGGATCTTCGCGTCCGCTTCGCTCTCTGCGGCACCCTCGGTCTCCTCCGCTGCCGGGGCCTCGTCGCCGCGGGGCGCGGCGGCCGTTGCGGCCAGCGCGTCAAGCAGTTGCTCGCTCTCCGCTCGCGTCAGCGTGGACTGGGCAACCTTGACCAGACCCATTTCTGACAGCGCCACTACCAGGTCCTTCGAGGGGACGTTCAGCGCCTTCGCCAGCTGGAACACGCGCGTCTTCTCGGACAGGGTCGAGCGGTCGAAGTCGGCGTACGGGTTCGCCGCTTTCTTCGTGGTGCGCTTCTTGGTGGATCTCTTCTTCGGCTTCTCGTCGCTGCGTGCCACGTTATGCTCCTTATGTCTTCGCGCTGCACCGAACGCGACCTCTGCCACCGGGCGCTGGCGATACAACTCGCCGCCGCCGCACAGCGGCTCAAGACAGGTCCGTTCGTGAGCGGAACGGTTTTTCAATATTTGTGAAAGCTTTTCAGCTCCAGCGCGCACAAGATGCGGGCGCGGCGAAGCCTCGGTGACCATTGTGGCACACGGCGCACGAAAAAACGCCCCGCAGGGTGCGCGGGGCGTGCGGCGGAAGAAGCGATTAGAGGTTCGGGAACCAGATCGCGATCTCGCGCTCAGCGGACTCCGGCGAGTCGGAGCCGTGGACAACGTTTTCGCCCACAGTCAGGGCGAAGTCGCCGCGGATGGTGCCCGGGGTAGCCTTCTCCACCGGGTGGGTGCCGCCGGCGAGCTGGCGCCACGCGGCGATTGCGGACTCGCCCTCGACGATGCCGGCAACCAGCGGAGCGGAGGTGATGAAGTCCACCAGCTCGCCGAAGAACGGCTTGTCCTTGTGCTCGGCGTAGTGCTTCTCAGCGGTCTCGCGGTCTGCGGTGCGCAGGTCCATCTCCACCAGCTTGAGGCCCTTGCGCTCAATGCGGGAGATGATTTCGCCGACGTGGCCGTTTGCCACGCCGTCCGGCTTGATCAGAATCAGAGTGCGTTCAGTCATGCGCCTGATCTTACCTTTTCCTACCTTTTCGCGTTACACCTCGCGCACGATGCGCGCCGCTTCCTCCGCCGGCGGATTCCGGAACCACAGCTGCACCTGCTGGATAGCCAGCTGGTGGTTGCCCTCCGCCTTCATACGTTTGATAGTGGCGCGCTGCTCGTCGTCGAGCACAATCGGCTTGGGCTCCTGCTTGGACGCGACGTCATAGAACCCCCAGAGCAGAAACACGCCGGCGATGACGATCGCGGTGACGGCGATGCCGCGCGGCAGACCCATCCACTGCCCCGCGATGGCGACGACGGAAAACACAGCGGCGACGGTGAAGGCGAGGTAGCGCATGGCACCGTTTATACCGCGTTTATGCCCGGTTATTCACCCGCGTACGCTTGCACCATGTTCTACGCCAGTCCGCTGCCAGACATCGCGCTGCCGAACACCGACATCTTCTCTCTCGTTTTCGGCGGGCTGGGCGCGGACGCCGCTTTGCCTGCGATCACGGAGGTTGACTCCGGCCGGACGCTTTCCTACGGCGAGCTGCGCGACATGGCGGAGCGCGTCGCTTCCGGGGTCGCCGATGGCGAGGTGGTGGCGCTTCGGCAGCCCAACTCCGCAGCGTTCGCGGCGGGGCTTTTCGGTATTGCCCGCGCGGGCGGCGTAGCGGTGCTGCTAGGGCATGTGCTTACTAGCGCCGAAGCCGACCACCTCACAACGCTCTCGCGCGCCGCGCGCGTGATCGACCCCGCCGAACAGCCCCGCGACTCGTTTGCGCCGCCGGCGCGCATCGACCCGCAGCAGGTGGCGGTCATCCCGTTCTCCTCCGGCACGACGGGGCTGCCGAAACCGGTGCAGCTCACCCACGCAGCCGTCACCGCCAACGCGGCGCAGTTTGGCGCCGCGCTCCGCGCGAGCGGGATCGAGCGCGGCACACGCACGTTTGCGCCGCTGCCGTTTAGCCACATCTACGGGCTGAACACGCTACTTCTCTCCTCCCTCGCCGCGCGCCACCACGTCCACACCACCGCCCGCTTCAACCTGGAGGAGATGGTGCGCGTCCACCGCGAACACGCCATCGAGCTCAGCTTCATCGCGCCGCCGATCGCGCGGATGTTAGCCAAGGAGCAGCTCGACGAGCGCGCCTTCGACGCCTGCCGGTTCATGGTGTGCGGCGCCGCTTCCTTGGACGAGGACCTGGCCCGCGCGGTGGAGCGCCGCCTAGACCTCACGATCCTGCAGGGCTACGGCATGACCGAGACCGCGCCGGTGACCCACGTCGGCATCGCGGGGAAATCTACCCCGGGCTCGATCGGGTTTGCGGTGCCCAACACCCAGTACCGCATCGTGGACCTCGAGCACCGCGCGGATGTCGCTGCGGGCGACGCTGGCGAGCTGCTTGTGCGCGGGCCGCAGCTCATGCGCGGCTACCTTGGTCAACCCCCGCTTGAAGAAGGCGCGTGGCTGAAAACTGGGGACCTCGCGCGCCAGCTGGACAACGGCACCGTCGAGATCGTCGACCGGGTGAAAGACGTGTTCAAGTACCGCGGCTACCAAGTCTCACCCGCTGAGCTCGAGGCGGTGCTGCTCACCCACCCGCAGGTAGCCGATGCCGCGGTGGCAGGGGTGAAACGTGACGGTCAGGACGTGCCGTGGGGGTTTGTGGTGTTCAGGGGGGCGTCGACAAGCAACGAAGCCCTCATGCGCTGGGTGGCGGCACGCGTGGCACCGTACAAAAAGCTGCGCGGCGTCACGCGGGTCGATGAAATCCCGCGCAACGCCGCCGGCAAAATCCTGCGCCGAAAACTACCTGGCGCCGTCGGCCGATGAGCCGAGGTGCTGCGTGACCAGGTAACCGAAGCGCATGCGCTGCATCATTTCCGAGCGCATTTTCACAATGTAGTACCAGACGATGCCGAACACGATACCCACCACCGTGACCGACCAGTGGATGAAGAACCCGAAGATCAGCGGGATCTGCAACGCGAGATCGATCCACAGCGCGCCGGGCACGCGCTGCAGAAACGCCATGATGAGGTGGGCTGCGCCGATGACGGTGATGTAGACCCAGTTGAATGTGGTCCACAGCTCGCCGTTATCCACCTTCAGCACCACCAGCAGGATGAGGAAGATGGTGATGGCCTCCATCACGAGCGTGCCGGAGAGCACACCGGTCAGCGCCTTCATCGGGTCCTTGACTGGGGCGTGGCCGGGGCCGAGCGGGCCGTACAGCGGTGCCTCATTCTTCGCGCGCCTGCGTGGGGTCATCATTGCGGATCCTTTCCAAACATCTCGCGTGCCTCGCCGGCGGTAACCACCGAACCTGTGATCACGATGCCGTTGCCGGACTGCACGCCCGGCTCGTCCAGCTCCTCCTCGGCGAGCTCGACCGCGAGCGCGTAGGCCGACGGCAGGTGCTCCTCGACGTGGACGCGCTCGTCGCCGAAGACCTCGCGCGCGGTTTCCGCCAGATCATAGGCGCCGGCTGCGCGCGGCGACGAATTTTGCGTGATCACGACCTCGGTCAGCACAGGCTCGAGGGCCTCGAAGATGCCGCGGGCGTCCTTGTCCTCCAGCACCCCGAGCACGCCGATGAGCCGCGTGAAGTTGAAGTCGTGCTCCAGCGCCTTGGCCAGCGCGCGGGCGCCGTGGGGGTTGTGTGTGGCGTCGACGAAGGTGGTCGGCGCGGTGTGCACGCGCTCGAGGCGCCCCGGCGAGCTGGCGAGGCGAAAGCCCGCGCGCACCGTGTCGGCGTCGAGGGGGCGTTCAGCGTTCGCGCCGTAAAACGCCTCCACGGCGGCCAGCGCCACCGCGGCGTTGCGCGCCTGGTGCGGCCCGGCAAGCGGCAAGAACACGTCGTCCACCACGCCGGACAGGCCGCGCAGCGTGAGTAGCTGGCCGCCGACGGCGATCTCCGCGTCCTCGACCGCAAACTCCTGGCCGAGGCGCGCAACTGGTGAGCCGACCGCGACGGTCTGCTCGAGGATCACGCGCATCGCGTCCGCGTCCTGGTCAGCGATGACAGCCACCGCGTCCGCGCTGCGGATGATGCCGGCCTTTTCGCCCGCGATCTCCTCGATGGTCTCGCCGAGGTACTCCGTGTGGTCGAGGCCCACCGGCATGATCACGTCCACGTCGGCGTCGACCACGTTAGTCGCGTCCCAGCGCCCGCCCATGCCGACTTCGACCACTGCGACGTCCACCGGCGCGTCGGCGAACGCGGCGAACGCCACCGCGACCATGACCTCGAAGTAGCTCATTGGGGTGCCGGCGCGCTCGTCCACCATCTGGATGTACGGCTCGATCTCGCGGTAGACGCGGACGAACTCCGCCGGGTGGATCGGCTCGCCGTCGATGCCGATGCGCTCCGTGACCTGCTGCAGATGCGGGCTGGTGGTGCGGCCGACGCGGTTGCCGAAGGCGCGCAGTACCGACTCGATCATCCGCACCGTCGACGTCTTGCCGTTGGTGCCTGCGACGTGGATGACCTTGCAGGCCTTCTGCGGCTCGCCGAGCAGGTCCATCAGCAGCTCCACGCGCTCGAGAGTGGGGTCGATGACGGTCTCCGGCCATCGGGCCTTCAGCTCGTCCTCGACCTGGACCAACGCCGCCAAGTCGTCCTCGGTGACGGGGCGCGGGGCGTACTCCTCGTCGTCGGCGCTGTCAGGTTCGCCGCCTAGCGGGGTGCCCACGCTGCCGAGGTGGAGCGTCCGGCCGTGCTCGTTGTCTTCGACCTCGTAGATCTCCGAGTTTTCGAGGCTGTCCGAGCTATCCATTGAGCCCCTCAAGACGCGCGGTGACGCGGTCGAACTCCTCGCGCGCGACCTGCTGGCGCTCGCGGATCTTCGCCACGACGTGCTCCGGCGCGTTCGCTAGGAACTGGTCGTTGCCCAGCTTCGCGGCGGTGGTGTCGAGCTCCTTCTGCGCCGCGGCAAGCTCCTTTTCCAAGCGCTTGCGCTCGGCCGCGACATCCACCGTGCCCGAGGTGTCCAGCTCCACGTTCAGGGTCGCCTGGCTGAGACGCATTTCAATGCTTGACGACGCCGCGAAGTCCTCCCCAGGCGCCTCCACCCGAGCAATCGCGCGAACTGCGCCTTCCATCCCCTCCAGGTCAGCCGACGCGAAGTCGAGCCGGGCCGGCACCGTCTGGCTGGGCTTGACGCCCTGGTCGGCGCGGAAGCGGCGCAGCTCCGTGATCAGCTTGACCGCGTCCTCCACGCGGCGGCGGGCGTCTAAGTCGGACTCGGCGCCGCCGTTGGTGTCGTCCGCGGTCGGCCACGGCGCCAGCGTGATCGTCTCGCGGCCGGTGAGTGCCTTCCACAGCACCTCGGTGATGAACGGCATCGTCGGGTGGAGCAGGCGCAGCACCACGTCGAGGACGCGACCCAGCACGATCTGGGTGGTGCGGCCGCGCTCCTGCTCTTCTGCCGACGCGTCAGCGTTCACGTCGACGCGCGGGATCTGGGTCTTGGCAATCTCCAAGTACCAGTCGCACAGCTCGTCCCACGCG
Source organism: Corynebacterium sp. Marseille-Q4381 (assembly GCF_036881695.1). Taxonomy (NCBI): domain Bacteria; kingdom Bacillati; phylum Actinomycetota; class Actinomycetes; order Mycobacteriales; family Corynebacteriaceae; genus Corynebacterium; species Corynebacterium sp. Marseille-Q4381. The sequence continues at coordinate 113,064 of NZ_JBAJNR010000006.1, forward strand.
AAGTGGTAGAGCTCCTCGTTGGCTTTGGCGAACTGGTAATCGTCCAGGTAGGCGTCGACGCTTGCGCGGACCTCCTCAGCGCGGTCCAGAATCCAGCGGTCCGCGTCGGTTAGGGTTTCCCGCTGCGGTAGATCATCTACCGCAGCGCCGTTCATCAGCGCGAACTTCGTGGCGTTGTACAGCTTGGTGGCGAAATTGCGGGCGCTGGTCGCGTTGTCCTCGCCGATCGGCAGGTCCACGCCCGGGTTCGCGCCGCGTGCCAGGGCGAAGCGCAGCGCGTCGGCACCGTAGCGCTCGACCCAGTCCATCGGGTCGATGCCGTTGCCGAGCGACTTCGACATCTTCCGGCCCTTCTCATCGCGCACGAGGCCGTGGAGGTAGAGGTCGGTGAACGGCACCTGCGGGCGGCCGCCCTTGCCCTCCCCCAGCACCTCCGGGGTCTGAGTGCCGGCGAAAGTGCCGAACATCATCATGCGCGCGACCCAGAAGAACAGGATGTCGTAGGCGGTGACCAGCACCGAGGTCGGGTAAAACTTCTCCAGCTCGGGGGTCTTCTCCGGCCAGCCCATCGTGGAGAACGGCCACAGCGCGGAGCTGAACCAGGTGTCCAGCACATCCGGGTCCTGCTCGTAGCCCGCCGGCGCCTCCTCGCCCGGGCCCACGCACACCACGTCGCGTTCGCCGTTGTCGTCCTCGGGGCCGTACCAGATTGGGATGCGGTGGCCCCACCACAGCTGGCGCGAAATGGTCCAGTCGTGCATGTTGTCCACCCAGTCGAAGTAGCGCTTCTCCATCGACTGCGGGTGGATCTTTGTGTCGCCGGAGCGCACCGCCTCGGCGGACATGCGGGCGAGCTCTTCGACCTTGACAAACCACTGCAGGCTCAGGCGCGGCTCGATCGGCTCGCCGGAGCGCTCGGAGTGGCCCACCGAGTGGACGTACGGCCTGATCTCCTTGACAATGCGGCCCTGCTCCGCGAGCGCCTCGCGCACCTTCACGCGCGCTTCCTCGCGGCTCAAGCCGTCGAAGGCGGTGCCGGTGTTCGCGATCCGCCCCTTCTCGTCCATGATGATCGGCATGTCCAGGTCGTGGCGCAGGCCCATCTCGTAGTCGTTGGGGTCGTGCGCGGGCGTGATCTTCACAGCACCCGTGCCCAGCTCCATGTCGACGTACTCGTCGGCGATGACCTTCAGCTTCAGGTCGTCGCGGAACGGGTGGTCGAACTCGGCGCCCACCAAATGCGCGTAGCGCTCGTCGTCCGGGTGGACGGCGATGGCGACGTCGCCCAGCATCGTCTCCACGCGGGTGGTGGCGACGATTAAGTGCGGCTCGTCGTCGTTCAGGGAACCGTAGCGGATGGAGACGAACTCGCCCTCGACGTCCTTGTACACCACCTCGATGTCGCTGACCGCGGTTTCCAGCACCGGCGACCAGTTCACCAGGCGGTAGTCGCGGTAGACCATCCCCTGGTCGTACAGCTGCTTGAAGATGGTCTGGACAGCGTTCGACAGCCCGCTATCCAGCGTGAACCGCTCCCTCGACCAGTCAACCGAGTCGCCGATCGCCCGCATCTGGGTGGCAATGGTGCCGCCGTACTCGCGCTTCCACTCCCAGACCTTTTCAACGAACTCGTCGCGGCCGTAGTCGTAGCGGTCCTTGCCCTCTTCAGCCTTGAGCTTCGCCTCGACCTTGGTCTGGGTCGCGATGCCCGCGTGGTCCATGCCCGGCAACCACAGCACCTCGTATCTCTGCATGCGCTTGCGGCGCACCAGCGCGTCCATCAGCGTGTGATCAAGGGCATGGCCCATGTGCAGCTGACCGGTCACGTTCGGCGGCGGCAGCATGATGGAGTACGCCGGCTTGTCCGACGCCGGGTCGGCCGTGAAGTAACCGGCCTCAACCCAGCCCTCGTACAGCGGCTGCTCGTGCTCCTTCGGCTCCCACGACTTGGGCAGCGCGTCGGCGCGGTTTGTGCCTACCAGTTGATCATTCGCTTCAGTCACGAACAATCATCTTAGTAGGTCAGAAAAGCCCGTCGGCCACCTCGGCTTCGGCGCGCAGCGCCTCGATGTTGGCGTCGATGCGCGGGCGCTGGAATTCGTTGATCTCAAGGTCGTCCACGGCTTCCCACTGGCCGTTGACACCCACGGCAGGAAAACCGAAGACCAGGCCCTCGTCGACGCCGTATTGGCTTGTCGACGGCAACGCAACCGTCACCCAGCGCCCATCCGTACCCAGCGCCCAATCGCGCATGTGGTCCACCGCCGCGGACGCAGCTGACGCAGCCGACGACTTGCCGCGGACCTGGATGATCTCCGCGCCGCGCTTTGCCACGCGCGGGATGAACTCGTCGGTGTACCACGCCTGGTCGATCTGGTCGCCGACGCTTTGGCCGTTCAGCTGGGCGTACGTCACGTCCGGGAACTGGGTGTCGGAGTGGTTGCCCCACACCACCAGGCGCTCGAACTCGGCGGAGTCCGCACCCAGCTTCTCCCCCAGCATCGACAGCGCGCGGTTGTGGTCGAGGCGCATCAGCGCGTTAAAACGCTCAGCCGGCACGTCCGGAGCAGCTTTCGACGCGATGTAGGCGTTGGTGTTTGCCGGGTTTCCCACGACGAGGACGCGAATGTCGTCCGCGGCGGCGTCGTTAATCGCCCTGCCCTGCTCGATGAAGATCCGGCCGTTGGCCTGGAGCATGTCGGCGCGGGATTCGCCCTTGCCGCGCGGCTTCGCGCCGACCAGGAAGGCCGCGTTCGCGCCGTCGAACGCCTGGGCCGCGTCGGTGGAGACGGTGATGTTGCGCAGAAGCGGCAGCGCGGAATCCGACAGCTCCATCGCGGTGCCTTCGGCGGCCTGCACGGCGCTGTCGATCTCCAGCAGCGTCAGCTCGACTGGTTGATCCGGCCCGAAGACGTCCCCGGCGGCGACGCGCCACAGAAGCGAGTAGGCGATGTTGCCGGCGGCGCCGGTGACCGTTACTTTCAGCGGGGTTCGATTCTCAGACATACCCCGAGTATAGGTCGCGGCCACTCCCCCCGTTTGTGCTTGGAAGTGTGGCCTTCCTCGCGCAAAAACGCGCCGAGCACGGCGAATTCGGGCAACATTGCGGCTATGACACACGGAAGCGCTGAGCCATCGCCTGAGGAGGCGGTCGCGGTCGCGCTTGCCATGTTCGCCCGCGACGGTTACGAGGGAACGAAGCTTGACGCGGTGGCGAGAGCGTGCGGCGTATCGAAGCGCATGTTGCACTACCACTTCGGCAACAAAGCCGGCCTCTACCAGCGCGCGCTCTCGCTGGCGATGGAGCGCGTCGCCCCGCCGGAGCGGCTGATCAGCCGCAACTACGCCGTGCCGGTGGAGGGCATGCGCCGCTTTGTCGACGCCACCTTCCACTCCTTCCGCGACCACCCCGAGTGCGTGCGGCTGCTGTTGCGCGAAAACCTCGACCCCACCACCGACGTGGACGACTCTGGCTCCGACGCGCGCGAGCACTCAGTGCTTTTGCACTTGGAGCGCATTCTTATGCAGGGCCAAGATGCCGGGGCGTTTCGCCCCGGCATCAGCGCTGACGACGTGCTCGCACTGACTGTGTCTCTGTGCGAGTTCCAGGTCGCTCACACCGCGACCGCCTACACCGTCAGCAGAATCAAGGTGGACGACCCGCGCAATGTCGAGGGGCTGCGCCGTTTGGTCATCGACACCGTGCTGGCGTTTTTAACGTCGCACATCCCCCACTCGGGCTACGACTCCTACCTGGTCTCCGAGCCGGCCCCGGAGACCATCGACGTCGCCGACATCTACTAGGCGGGTCTACGCCGAGCGCTTCTCGCTGGATGCCCGGTACTCCGGCTCTGCCTTGCCGCGCGCCACTGCGTCCGAGATGACCACCTCGGCCGCGTCCTCGCGGTCTGGCAGGTCGTACATCACGGGCACGAGGATTTCCTCCATGATCGCGCGCAGGCCGCGAGCTCCGGTCTTGCGCTCCGCCGCCTTGTCGGCGATCACACCGAGCGCCTCGTCCGTGATGGTCAGCTCCGCCCCGTCCATAGCGAACAGCCGCTGGTACTGCTTCACCAGAGAGTTCTTCGGCTCCGTGAGCACCCGCACCAGCGAGTCGCGGTCCAAGTCGTCAACGTGCGCGATGATCGGCAGGCGGCCAATGAACTCGGGGATGAGCCCGAACTTCACCAGATCCCCCGGCTGGACCTGCGCCAAGAGATTCGCCTCGTCGCGCTCCGACTTGGAGTCGATCTCCGCGCCGAAGCCAATGCCTTTCTTGCCCACGCGCTCCGCAATCACCTTGTCCAGACCCGCGAACGCTCCGGCGACGATGAACAGGATATTCGTGGTGTCGAGCTGGATGAACTCCTGGTTCGGGTGCTTGCGTCCGCCCTGCGGCGGCACCGAGGCGACCGTGCCCTCCAAAATTTTCAGCAGCGCCTGCTGCACGCCCTCGCCGGAGACGTCGCGGGTGATCGACGGGTTCTCGCTCTTGCGCGAGATTTTGTCCACCTCGTCGACGTAGATAATGCCGGTCTGCGCGCGGTTGACGTCGAAGTCCGCCGCCTGCAGCAGTTTCAAAAGGATATTCTCCACGTCCTCGCCCACGTACCCGGCCTCGGTCAAGCTGGTTGCGTCCGCGATGGCGAACGGCACGTTCAGCATCCGCGCGAGCGTCTGCGCGAGGTAGGTCTTACCGGAGCCGGTGGGGCCGAGCAGCAGGATGTTCGACTTGGAAATCTCAACTTCCTCGTCGCGGCGCCGGCTGCCCAGCACCGTCTGCTCGGCCCGGATGCGCTTGTAGTGGTTGTAGACGGCGACGGCGAGCGTGCGCTTAGCCTGGTCCTGGCCGATCACGTAGTCGTCTAAAAACGCCGTGATTTCGGACGGCCGCGGCAGGCGGTCGTCGCTTGCGGACGAGTTCGACGCGGAGCCGGCTAGTTCCTCTTCAATGATCTCGTTGCAGAGCTCAATGCATTCGTCACAGATGTAGACGCCGCCCCCGGCGATCAGCTTGCGAACTTGCTTCTGCGTCTTGCCGCAGAACGAGCACTTCAAAAGTTCTGAGCTGTCGTGCGTTACTGCCATGTACTTTCTGCAACTCCCAGATGTCAAAGTTTGTAGTTACTCCAGCATACTTCGTCGCGCAAACATCCCTTTTGGGCACAACGCGCGAAACCGTGTCCGGCAATGATCGTGCACAATGGGCCGCATGACAAACCTTGAGGTACACGAGTTCGGTCAACGCGGCTCCGGTGTGGAAACGGTGGTGCTGCTCAGTTCCATCGCCACCACCCACGAGTCGTGGAACGAGATCATCGCGGCGCTCGAGCCCAACTACCGCGTGGTCACCGTCAACCACCGCGGGCACGGCGCGTCCGAGGTGGCGCGTGTGGCGCCGGGCTCTACCACGGTCGAGCAGCTGTGCGACGACGTCATACAGGCACTCGATTCGGTGGGTGTAGACCGTTTCAATGTCGTTGGGCTTTCCCTCGGCGGCGCCCTCGCCCAGTGGATCGCGGCCAACTCCGGCCGGGTAGAAAAGGCAGTGTTCTGCTCCACCGCCACGTACCTCGGCGGTCAGGACAAGTGGTCGGAGCGCACGGCACAAGCTCGAAGCGAGGGTATGGCACTGCTTGCCGACGGTTTCGTGAACTCCTGGTTCACGCCCTCCTTCCGCGAGAGCAACCCCGACGAGGTCCGCCGCATCCGCGACATGGCCGCGGGCGTGGACCCGGAGGGCTACGCCCAAAACGGCGACGCGCTGGCGGGCTGGGATTTCGCCGACACCCTCGACCGCATCACCTGTCCCGTGCTCACGATCGCGGGCGCGCAGGACCCGAACACGGGGCCGGAGGAACTTGCCGCCATTGCCGCCGGTGTGTCCGGCCCGAGCGAATCCGCGGTGATCGACCCCGGCTCCCACCAAGTCGCTGTGGAGAACCCGGGCGAATTCATCCGGGTGCTGAAACGGTTTCTGGCCGGCGCATCGGCTAGCCTTGAGGGTTGATACACACGAACTGCCAAAGGGGTCTCACGCGTGAACCGTGCCACAACAGCCGTAGCGACACTCGCCGTCTCCGCGCTCGTGCTGACCGGCTGCGCGTCCGAGGACGACGAGGTGCGCCTCGCCGAACCGGTGCTCGACTTCCCCTACACCAGCACCACCGCCGCCCCAACCCCGACGATGGCGGCGCCTGCTGAGACCGAGGACGCCGACGAGACGGAAACGACCGCGTCTGAGTCTTCGACGACGTCCTCCTCAACGAAGACATCGACGCGCACGTCCACGAAGACGTCGACAAGCACCCGCTCCGCAAGCTCGACCCGCCAGCAGGAACCCGCACCCGCGCCGGCCCCTGCCAACCCGGAGCCCGTTCAGCCCGGCGCCAACTGCGCGTGGCCGGCGCAGGGTGAGGCAAACGGGGGCGAGTTCTCCACCTTCTGCGACCGCGAATGGGCCCGCACCATGCTCGACGGGCAGCAGTACTTCTGGCGCGCCGAAGGCAACGGCTGGGTCAGCATCGACCCAGAAGCCATGGTCGACGACGAGGTGTGCTGGCCCCGCGACGAGTTCGACGGCGCTCCGGAAGCTATCCGAAACGCCGCCGTGTACTGCGAGCCCGCCGCCGAGGAGCCGGCGGACTAGGCTGCAGCCTTCGCGCTGTCCGCGGTTTCGGTGGGCTTCAGCCCGGCCAACGCAACCGCGCTGACGACGAACACGCACGCCGAGGTGACGTAGAGCGACTTCGGCCCCCACCCGGCTTGCGCCAAGTAGCCGATGATTAGGGGGCCCAGCACAGAGCCGGCGCGCGCCACCGCAAGTGCGGCGCCGACGCCTGTTGCGCGCAGACGCGACGGGTAGGACAGCGGGGTCACGGTGTACATGCCGGTCACGCAGCCGTTGAGCAGCATGCCCACCAGGATGCCGAGCGGGAAGGCCACCCCCGGCTGGTCCACGCAGTAGATGAACGCGACCAGGGCCGCGGCGCCAAGGACCGCGAAGACCATCAGCAGCGTGCGCGGCTTGACCTTGGTCGTAAGCACCCCGAAGATCAGCGAACCGATCGTGCCGCCGAACGCGATCATGATGCCGCCAAGGATGCCCTGCTGCGCGGTCATGCCCGACTCGTTCAGCAACTTCGGCGTCCACGAGTTGGCGAACGAGAACCCGAAGTTCACCAGCGCGAACGCGATCCAGAGCCGCACCGTGGTGGCGAGGAACGCCGGCGAGACAAGCTCGGAGTACGGGGTCTTCTCGGAACGCACAACCGGCGCCAGCTCCACGTCCGAGCCGTGGCCGATGCGCTTCGCCACTCGGCGAACGCCGTCGATATCCCCGCGGGCGGAAAGCACGTCCACCGACTCCGGCAGAACGACATACGCGAGAAGGAGCGCGACCGCCGAGAGGATGGCGCCGGTGAAGAAAATCCACTCCCACCCCTGGTTCGGGATGAGGCGGCCGGCGAGCACGCCGCACAGCGTGGCGCCGAGGCCGTAGCCGGAGGCGTAGATCGCCGTAGCCAAACCGCGGAAGCGCAGGTTGGAAAACTCGGTGATGACCACAGTCACGCAGGCGAGCACACCACCGACGCCGATACCGGTAACAAGGCGCCAGAAAATGAACGTGCCGGCGCTGCCTGCGAATCCGGTCATGACGAGGCCGACGATGTCGAGGATGAGGGAGACCAGGACGATCGTGCGGCGGCCGAATTTATCTGCCAGCGGTCCTAAGACCGCGGCGCCGACACCCACGCCGATCAGCGCCGCGGAAAGCACCCAGCCGAGCGTTGCGGGACCGATCCCGAACTCCTCACTCAGATGCGGAGCGGCAAAAGCGGTGGCCACGAGGTCGTAGCCGTCGAGGGCGTTGAGGTACGTAATCACCGCGACGATCAGCCACTGGTAGCCGGTCATCGGGCGCGTATCGATTGAGCTGCGGATGTTCACGCAGGCGAACTGTACCGCACGGTCTAGTGAACGAGAAAACGGTGCGCACTGGTGCGCACCGTTTAATTCATCGAGCCTTAAGCGCTTACGCGTTCAACTTCCGGTAATCAAAAACCTGGTCGATGATGCCGTACTCGACGGCCTCTGCCGCGGTGAGGATCTTGTCGCGGTCGGTGTCGATGCGGACCTGTTCCGGCGTGCGGCCGGAGTGGTGCGCCAAGGTCTCCTCCATGAGGCGGCGCATGCGCTCGATTTCGGCAGCCTGGATCTCCAGGTCGGAAACCTGGCCGCGGGTGCCCTCGGTCGCCGGCTGGTGGATCAGCACGCGCGAGTTCGGCAACGCCGCGCGCTTGCCCGGCGCACCGGCAGCGAGGATGACGGCCGCAGCGGAGGCCGCCTGGCCGAGGCAGACGGTCTGCACGTCGGGGCGGACATACTGCATCGTGTCGTAGATCGCCATCAGCGCGGTGAACGAGCCGCCGGGCGAGTTGATGTACATCGTGATGTCGCGGTCCGGGTCCTGCGATTCGAGGACCAGCAGCTGCGCCATGATGTCGTTGGCGGACGTGTCGTCGACCTGGGTGCCGAGGAAGACGATGCGCTCCTCAAACAGCTTGCCGTACGGGTCGATCTGCTTCGTGCCGAAGCTGGTCTCCTCGAGGAACTGCGGCAGCACGTAGCGGGAGCTGGGCATTTGGAAAGTCATGGAATTCTCCTTCTTCGTTGCTTGCCGGTTAGTCGCCGATGGAGTACTCGCCGGCCTGCGCGGCGTTCTCGATCACGTGGTCCACGATGCCGTAGTCGCGCGCCTCCTGAGCGGTGAACCATCGGTCGCGGTCGGAGTCCTTGGTGATCTGCTCGAAGGTCTGGCCGGTGTGCTCGGCAATGAGTTCCGCCATCTCGCGCTTGGTCTGAGCGAACTGCTCCGCCTGAATGGCGATGTCTGCCGCGGTGCCACCGACACCAGCGGACGGCTGGTGCATCATGATGCGCGCGTGCGGCAGGGCGTAGCGCTTGCCCTTGGTGCCGCCGGAGAGCAGGAACTGGCCCATCGACGCCGCAAGACCCATGCCGTAAGTGGCGATATCGCACGGCGAGTAACGCATCGTGTCGTAGATAGCCATGCCAGCGGTCACCGAACCGCCCGGGGAGTTGATGTAAAGGTTAATGTCGCGTGTCGGGTCCTCAGCGGACAGCAGGAGGATCTGCGCGCAGAGCTTGTTCGCAATCTCATCGTCGACCTCCTGGCCGAGGAAAATAATGCGCTCGCGCAGCAGGCGCTCGTAGACCGAGTCTCCCAGGTTCATTCCTTGAGTCGGGGAAGTCATAACACCGCTCCTTCGCTAGTTTTCTCGTGTAACGCCCCAACCCTACTCGGCTGTAGTGGGAACTCCCAGCGCGTTCGCTACCGGCGTACGCCTTTGCACAAGGCAAACAAAAAAGCAGCCGGGGCTTTGCCGCCCAGGCTGCTTAGCGCGTTGCGCGAAGAGGTTTACTCCTCGGTCGCGGGAGCTGCGTCCTCGACAACCTCGTCGTCCTCGATCTCACCGAAGTACTCGTTCGGGTCAACGGAGTTGCCCTCGGAGTCGGTCACGGTAGTGCGCGAGATGGCTGCCGCCAGCGCCTTGCCGCGGCGCACGTCGGAGAACAGGTTCGCGATCTGGCCGGACTGCTGCAGCTGAGCCACGAACTGATTCGGGTCCATGCCGTAGGACTGCGCGGTGAACAGGATGTGGTCGGTCAGCTCCTCCTGGGTGACCTCCGGCTGCTCCTGGTCGGCGACAGCGTCGAGGAACAACTGGGTGCGCACGGATTCTTCGGCCTGGGTGCGGGCGTTCGCGTCGAACTCCTCGCGGGTGGTGCCCTGCGCCTCGAGCAGCTGGGCAAGCGCGTTGTCGTCGTGCGCCAGCTGGCCCAGGATCTGGTGGAGCTGGTTGTGCACCTGCTCGTCCACGATGGACTCCGGCAGCGCGAACTCGGACTGCGCGAGAGCGGCCTTGAGCACCTCGTCGCGGATGTCCGCGGCCTGCTGCGCCTTCAGATTCTCCTCGAGCTGGGTCTTGGTGGACTCGCGCAGCTCCTCGACGGTGTCGAACTCGGACGCCATCTGAGCGAACTCGTCGTCGAGCTCCGGCAGTGCGCGCTCCTTGGTCTGGTTCACGGTGGCCTTGACGACGGCTTCCTCGCCCTTGTGCTCACCGAACTCGATGGTGGTGGTGAACTCGGCGCTCTCGCCGGACTTCAGGCCGGTAATTGCGGCGTCGAGGCCCGTGATCAGGTCGTCGGAGCCAACCTCGTAGTTCAGGCCCTCAGCGGACGCGTCCTCGAGCTTCTCGCCGTCGACGGTTGCCTCGAGGTCCAGCACAGCGAAGTCGCCCTCGGCCAGCTTGCGGTCGGTGTCCTTCAGCTCGCCGAAGCGGCCGCGCAGGTTCTCCAGCTCAGCGTCGATCGCCTCGTCCTCGACGTTCAGCGCCGGAACGGTGACAGAGATTTGGGAGAAGTCTGGCACGGTGATCTCCGGGCGGACGTCAATCTCTGCGGTGAACTCGACTACGTCGTTGTCCTCGATCTTGGTGATCTCGATCTCGGGCTGGCCAAGCGGGTTCAGGTCGTTCTCTGCCAGCGCCTGCTCGTAGCGGGTCGGCAGCATGTCGTTGACAACCTGCTCCAGGATCGGGCCGCGGCCAAAGCGTGCGTCGATCAGCTGGCGCGGCGCCTTGCCGCGGCGGAAGCCCGGGATGGTGACCTGCTGGGCGATCGCCTTGTACGCCTGGTCGATCTCGCGGCCCAGTTCGTCGAACGGGACGGAGACGTCAAGCTTGACTCGGGTGTCGCTCAGCTTCTCGACGTTTGTCTTCACGGATGTTGTCCTTCTAGATCGGTGTACATGACCTTGTCGGGGCGACAGGATTTGAACCTGCGACCCCCTGCTCCCAAAGCAGGTGCGCTACCAAACTGCGCCACGCCCCGTGAGTGGAACCCACGACCGACCATTGTAGCGACCGGAAAACCGACGGCGTTATGGGGGCCGAGAAAAATAAAAAGCCCGGCCTGAGCTGGCCGGACTTGGAGGGAACGACGGGAATCGAACCCGCGTCTTCAGCTTGGAAGGCTGAGGTATTAGCCACTATACGACGTTCCCACGCGCGAAAAAGCGCTGTTCGGAATGTTAGCGCAGCCGGTACCGTTGAACCAAACACGTGACTGTATCTATTAAGGAGCCACCGTGTCCTTGCTATTTATCCTCCTTCTCTTCTTTATCGGCCCCATGCTGTTTTTTCCCATGATGGGCGGCGGGCAGCAGCGGCCAATGTCGCAGCGCCAGGTGGCGCAGCGGGAGCAGGTTTCGCTTGACGACGCGCTCGCGGACGCCAAACGCTGGACCGATCGACTCGGCTCCCAGATTCTGAACCTCGAGGGCACCGACGCCGCCTCCAAGCAGGCCATGGCGGACGCGTCCGAGCGCTTCAACGCCGCCCGCGCCGGGCTTGCGGACGCGCGCACGCCGAAGCAGGCGATGCTGGCGCGCGAATCCGCGCTCGAGGGCCTGCACTACGTCAACGCGGCGCGCGAGATCATGGGCCTGCCCGCGGGCCCTCAGCTGCCCGAGCTCGAGGGCCAGCGCCAGGCCGGCCGCGTGACCGAGGAGCGCACGGTGCGCCAGGACGACGGCACGCTGGTCACCGCCTCGCCCTACGCCTCGGCACAGACGCCGCACTACTACCCCGGCGGCGCCGTGGCCGGCCGCCCGGTCCCGGCCGGCTGGTACTCCACCGCGTGGTGGGCGCCGGCGATGATGACCGGCATGTGGGCGGCGAGCTCCATGATGTTTTATTCGGCCATGTTCTCCGGCATGGCGGGCGCGGCACCCGCTGCCGCGTTCGAGGCGGGCGACCTCGGCGGTGACCTCGGCGGAATGGACGGCGCCGGCGACATTGGCGACATGGGTGACATGGGAGGGGATCTCGGCGGGGACTTCGGCGGCTTCGATTTCGGCGGCTTCGACTTCTAGCCCCGCATCCCGGGTGCGCTAGAATCTGCACGTCTACCCGCGAGAATGAAGGAGCGCCCGTGCGTATCGCCGTGCTGCTGAAAGAGGTCCCGGACACGTACAGCGACCGGGAAATGAGTTTGGAGACTGGCCTGACGGACCGCACCGGCGATGTGGTGGCGGACGAGGTCGGCGAGCGCGCGGTCGAAGCCGCGCTGCGCATCAAGGAGGCCCGCGAGGGCGACGCGGAGGTCCACATCCTCACCGTCGGCCCGGAATCTGCGGCTGACGCGGTTCGCCGCGGCATCGCCATGGGCGCGTCGGAGGGTTTTTTGCTTAGCGACGTAGCCCTCACCGGCGCCGACCTCACCCTCACAGCCGAGGCGCTCGCCGCGATGGTGGAGAAGAACGGTTACGACCTCGTCGTCTGCGGCGCAATGTCGTCGGACGGCGCGGCCGGCGTGATGGCCCCGATGCTGGCAGAGTTGCTGAACTGGCCCGCGCTGACGAACTTGTCCGAGCTCGCGCTCGACGGTGAGTCCGTGGTTGGGGTTGGTGTGGGTGAGGGGGGCGTCGTAAAGCTTCAAGCCCCTCTGCCTGCCGTGGCTGCGGTGTCCGACGAGTTCCCCGACGCCCGCTTTCCCAACTTCAAGGGCCTGATGGCCGCGAAGAAGAAGGAGCTGCACACCTTCGCCCTGGCTGAGCTGGGTATTGACGCGGAGGACTACTCCCGCCCGCGCGCGATCATGGTGGATGTCGCGAAGCGACCGGCGCGAGAGCGCGGCGAGATTATTGACGGCGGGAAGACCGCAGCGAGCCAGCTGGTGGACTTCCTCGATTCCCGCGGCCTGCTGTAAGGAGAACCCGATGACTGACACTGTGCTTGTTGTGCTCGACCGCGCCGGCGACGGCGCCGAGCTGATCGCGGCCGCGCGCGAGCTGGGCTCCGTGGCCGTTTTGACCACGACGCGCAAGGAGGTGCCCGGTGCGGACCAGGTGCTCGTCGCCGAGGTTGGCGAAGGCGCCGTCGCGCTGGTCGACGCGGTGGAGGCCGCTGTTTCCCGCCTGAACCCCGCCGCTATCCTCTTCGCACACACGGCCGCCGGGCGCGACGTCGCAGCCCGAGTCGCGGTGCGCCTCAGGAGGGCGTTGCTTACCGACGCCACCGCAATCCGCCGCGACGCCCACGGCATCGTGACCGAGCACTCCAACTACGGCGGCGCGTTCACCGCCACCGCGGCGGCCACCCACCTCGCGCCGGTGGTGACCATGCGCCCGGGCAGCGTCGACGCCGCCGTTGAGGCGTCCTCGTCCGAGGTCGTCGAGCTCGATGTCGCCGCTTCTGGCCGCCGCGACGTGAAGATCCTGGAAACCACCCCGATCGAGCGCACCTCGACGCGCCCCGACCTGCTCACCGCCGACAAGGTGGTTGCCGGCGGCGTGTCCCTGGGCAGCGACGACATGTTTGAGGAGCTTGTCGGCGGGCTCGCCGACGCCCTCGGCGCCGCCGTCGGCGCCACCCGCTCCGCCGTCGACGAGGGCCAAGTGCCCTACGAGGCGCAGATCGGACAGACCGGCGTGATGGTCAGCCCGAAGCTGTACATCGGCCTCGGCATCTCAGGCGCCGTGCAGCACTTGGTGGGCATGCAGACATCCGACACCATCGTCGCCATCAACAGCGACGAAGACGCGCCGATCTTCGACATCGCCGACTTCGGCATCATCGGCGACATCTTCGACCTCGTCCCGGACATCATCGCCGAGATCGAGGCCCGCAAGTCCGTGTCCGGCGAGGTGAGCGAGTAACCATGCAGATCCCCGTCCGCCGCGGATTGCCGCGCACCCCGGGCGGCGAAGGGTGGCCGCCCGTCGACGCCGTCGAAGTCGAAGACGCCCTCGCCCCTGCCCCTCTTGCAGAGACCGCCGCCTCGGAGCCCGAACCGGCCGGCGACCGCGTCGCCGTTGCGTTACGACGCGGCCTGCCCCGCACCCCCGGCGGCGACCCCTGGCCGCCCGCCGACACCGCACTCGTCGACGCCTCCCTTGTCCCCGCCGAGCCAGCCTCAGCGCCCGAACCGGCCGCGGAGCCCGTTCCCGTGCCGGCTGCCGCTCCCGCCACCGAGCCCGCGCCAGCGCCGCAGCCGCAGCAACCGCGCAAGCGCCCCCGCGGACTCGGCTGGCTCGCAGCCGCGGTCGCCCTCTTCGTGGTCGGCGTGGTGTTCTCGCGTTGGTTCCTCGGCACTGACACCGGCGCCGACTTCATCACGCGCTACGACGGCAAGCAGCCGCTCCCCGACTCCGCCCCCACCGGCATTCCCGCCTGGTTGGGGTGGGCCCACTTCTTCAACATGTTCCTGATGGCGTTGGTGGTGAAGACGGGCTGGGCGATTCGCACGCAAGCAAAGGCCCCGGCGTACTGGGCTCCGCGCTCCAACCCCCGGGCGAAGATCTCGCTGAACCAATGGATGCACTTGGTGCTCGACGCCGCGTGGGTTGTCTTGGGCGCCGTGTTCTACGTGCTGCTGTTTGCCACCGGGCAGTGGATGCGCATCGTGCCGACGAGCTGGGAAGTTATCCCCAACGCCGTCTCCGCCGGCTTGCAGTACCTCTCACTTGACTGGCCGAACGAGGACCCGTGGGTGGCGTACAACGCGCTGCAGGAGCTGATGTACTTCGCGGTCGTCTTCCTCGCCGCGCCCTTGGCGATTCTCTCCGGGCTTCGCATGAGCCCGTTCTGGCCAAAGAGGTGGACGGGACTGTCGCTCAAGGCGGCGCGCCGCATCCACTTCCCAGTGATGGTGTTCTTCGTTGTGTTCGTGGTCATCCACGTGGCGCTCGTGCTGCTGACGGGCCTGCGCGGCAACATGAACGCGATGTTCGCTGCCTCCCACGACGCCGAAAGCTGGACCGGCGTACTGGTGTTCCTCGGCGGCCTAGTGGCGATTGCGGCAGCGTGGTTCGCCGCGCGGCCGATGGTCGTCGCACCGGTGGCGGCGAAGTTCGGCAACGTCACGCAGCGCTAACGCCGGCCGGGCCACTACCGCCAAAGGGGGGGGGCGGATAGCGGATGGCGGAAGTACGGGTTCTTACTCGCATATCCGCCATCCTTCATCCGCCATCCCTCATCCGCCATCCTTCATCCGCCCCCCTGCGAATGCGCGGGCACCCAGGCGGTCTCATCGCACCGGTGGCGGCGAAATTCGGCAACGTCACGCAGCGCTAACGCCGGCCGCGGCCACTACCGCCAAAGGGGGGCACCCAGGCGGTCTCATCACCCCGGTGGCGGCGAAGTTCGGCAACGTCACGCAGCGCTAACGCCGGCCGTGGCCACTCACCACAGGGGGGGCGGATAGCGGATGACGGAAGTACGGGTTCTTACTCGTAAATCCGCCATCCTTCATCCGCCATCCCTCATCCGCCCCCCCCTGGAAAAGGCGGTCCCTGGAAAAGGCGGCCCGTGGAAAGGGAGCCCGTGGAGGGAACCCGTGAAAAGGCAGACTGTGAAGGGCACGGGAAAAGGAGCGCGGCACACCGGCTGGCGGGGCTGAAGAACAGCCCTTCCCGCGCTACTGCGGGCGGCCCATCTCAAGCCCGGCGATGCGCTCCGCCTCGTCGATCACCTTGGCTAGCGCCTCCGTCACACGGACAAAAGCTTCGCCACCCGGGGCGAGCAGGTCGTCGCGCACTTCGAACATGATGCCCAGCACTGCCGGGTTCATCTCGTACTCGACAGGGATGTAGACGCCGGTGAACGGGGTGTTGCGCTCGACGCGGAAGCCGGCTTCGGTGAAAATGCGCGCCGCGGTGTCGACGAGGATCGCCGGGGAGTGCACCGAGTGCGTGCCGATGCAGATGTCCGGGGAGAGCCGGCCGCCGTGGATCTGGTGCTCTTCGGGCGGGTTGTTATACGAGTGGATGTCCACGATCACCGCGCCGCCCGTGGCGCGGATGCGCTCGCGCACAAGCTCCCCCACCGCGTCGTTGTACGGGTGGAAGTACGTTGCCTTCAGGGCGGAATCGTCGAAGCCTAAGGGGCGGAGCAGCTCGCCGTCGGTCAGCCGAGTGTAAACGGCGCCGCGGCCGGAGGCCTCCATGGAGTCGCGCTGGCTGTAGAAGCGGCCCGGATCCGCGACCAGGCGCGACAGCTCGTTGACCACGAGCCAGCTGCGCTGCCCCGCCGCCTCGTGCGCGGCGCGGGCGAGCGCGTCGGTGCCTGTGTCGGTCACGCGGTCCAGTTCCTGCTCGACCTGCTCCGGCGTGGCGGCGAAATCAGCCGCGACTGCATCTGGGATCTCGCGCGATGCGTGCGGGACGTGGAGGATGACGGGGCTGGCGTCTGTGCCCCGGCTTACGCAGAGGTGCTCGTACATACCTCGCAAGGTTAAGGGTGTTTGGGGGTTTGTGCTTGCCAGGTGCCGTCGATAAGCGAAACAGCCCCTTCCGCCTCGAAGGCCTTCAGCCAGCCACCCATGGGAAACTCGCCCCACTTCGAGTGGAAGTAGTTGGCGTTGCGCACGATGTCGTCCAAGTGCTCCCACGGCGGGGACGACACCGGGTGCCACTGGTGGAACGCGTGCGCGCCGCCGACCCAGTAGAGGTCGATGCCGTGGGCGCGCAGCTGCCAGGCAAAATCGGTGTCCTCGCCACCGTATCCGGTGTAGCCGGTGTCGAAGCCACCGAAGTCGCGCTCGATGCGCCGCCACGTGTCGGCCGTCAGCGCGAAGGAGAGGGACCAGAACAGGTTGTAGTCGTCGGCCTTCACCAGCTCGCCGGGCGCCGGGTTGGGGCGCGCGGGGTGCGGGTCGGGGCGCACGGTGCGTAACTCGCCTTCGCGCATGTACGTCACTGGGCCCGCGACCACCGCATCCGGGTGCAGGGCGAGCGCGCGCGTGTAGTGCGCGACCAGGTCGCCGGAGGCCACGCAGTCCGCGTCGAGGAAAATGATGATATCGGCGCCGCGCTCAATCGCGGTGCGCGCGGCGAGGTTGCGCGCCGCCGCGAGGTTCGGCTCACCCGCCACGACGTGCGACTTCGGCACGGCTTTGCGCAAGCCTTCAGCGTCGGCGAGCGCAACGGTGATGTGGTCGGTGCCCTCGGGCTTCAAGTTCACCTGGTGGGTCAGGTGCCCAGCGCGGTTGGCATTCGCCAGCGTGACCAGAGCAATTTTTTTGCTTATCGACGCCCCCCTAGCCACCTTTTCCACCACATCGGCCGCCCGCGCCGCCGCCCCGTCCGTCTGCCACCGCGACCAGTCACCAGCCGACTGCGCGCGTCGCAGCAGCTCGGGCCACTCGCTTGCTGGCGGGAACGTGTCGGCGACAACAGCAAGGCCCGCCTCGCCAACGGTGGCTGCGTTGAGCTTCTGCTCGATGAACGGGCGCGGCTGCGGCAGCAGGACGGCAGGTGCCCCGCACGCGGCGATGTCCGCGATCGAGTTCTGCCCGCCCGCGGTGACGACCACACCCGCCGACTGGAGGAGCTCCGTCGGGTCGTCGACGCGGTTGTCGCCGGTGAGGTACGTGAACCGGTAGTCCGGGCAGGCTCGCTCGACGTCCTCCCAATCCTCCGGCTCCCACGTGGAGCCGCCGGTGCCCGCCATCACCACGACGTGGTGCGGGTCGCGGGCAACCCCCGGCTTGGGGCGAAGCCGCGAGATGCCGCCGACTGCGTGCAACCGGTCTTCGTGGGCGCGCAGGTGCTCGGGCACGTCAACCCAGTCCGGCCACGCGGCGATCAGCGCGTCGGCCTGGGCGTAGGCGAGTTGGTGCGGGGTGTCGTCGCGCAGCCCCGGCATCGCGTGCGCCACCACCGGCACGCCCATAAGACGGATGAACATCCCCACCTCGGCGGAGACATCGACGTAGAACGCGTCCGGGTTGTGCTCCGCGATCCAGGTGGCGATCGTGGCGAAGCGCTTCTTCAACCCCTCGTTGCCGTAGGGCGCGTAGTGCAAAGATCCGCCGGCGTTCATGGAGCGGCCGTAGTGGCCGTGGCCGGCGTCGTCGGCAAGCAGAATGCCCCCGCGCGGGTCGGTGGACAGGATTGTCACGTCGTGTCCGCGCGCGACGAGCTCCCGCTGGATCTCGCGGCAGCGCTGGATGTGGCCGGAGCCGTGGTGGTGGGCGTAGATGCCGATGGTGCTCACGATGCGCGGACCTCCTCGTAGAGCGCGATGTAGTTGCGGGCGGTTTGCGTCAGCGAGTGGTGTTTGACCACCCAATCGCGCACCAGCTTGCGGTCGATCTCGCGCGCGCGGTGGATCGCCGCGGCCAACGAGTCGATGTCGTCGGGAACGGCCAGGGCCGCCGGCGCGCGGTGCAACAACTCGCCGAGACCGCCGCGGTCGAACGCTGCAACCGGCGTGCCGCACGCCATCGCCTCGAAGGCGACGAGCCCGAACGGCTCCTCCCAGCGCGGGCTGACCACCGCCACCGAGCAGCTGGCCACCAGCTGGCGCAGCTCAGCGTGCGACATCGCGCCCAGCCACGTGGCCACGCCGGGAGCAAGCCGCGGCTCAATCTCCTCGCGGAAGTAGCGGTGATCGCCGTTGCGGCCGGCCAGCACCAGCTCGACGCCGGCGGCGCGCGCGGCGTCCATCGCCATGTGCGCGCCCTTCTCCGGCACGAGGCGGCCGAACCATACCGCGCGCTCGCCACCTGGGCCGGGCTGCCAGGTGGTGACGTTGACGCCGTTCGGGATCACGGTCGCGGACCGCGGCAGGTCCCAATCGGCGGCGGTGGTGTGGCTGACGGCGGCAAAGTGCCCGGCGCGCGCACCCGCGGCGGTGATCGCGTCCTGCAGCTCATCCACGCGCGGGGTGTGCAGCGTGGTCAGCATGGGCAGCGGCGCGCTGGAGTGCTCGCCGGGGAAGATGCGCGGGTTCAGGCTGTTGTTGTGCACGACGTCGTAGTCGCGCCGCGCCAACAGCTCGCGCAGCTGCGTGAACGCTTCGTCCTCGCGCTCTTTGCCACCCTCGGGATAGGTGGTGTCCGTCGCGTCGTCGGCCGCATCGCCCCAGTCCACGCCGGGCAGCTCCAAGCCGG
Source organism: Corynebacterium sp. Marseille-Q4381 (assembly GCF_036881695.1). Taxonomy (NCBI): domain Bacteria; kingdom Bacillati; phylum Actinomycetota; class Actinomycetes; order Mycobacteriales; family Corynebacteriaceae; genus Corynebacterium; species Corynebacterium sp. Marseille-Q4381. The sequence continues at coordinate 132,048 of NZ_JBAJNR010000006.1, forward strand.
TGTCGTTGCCGTCGGAGCCGGCGGCGGCGAAGAAGTCGACCTCGTGGCCGAGCTGCCGCAACGCACGCACCATGGTGAGGCAGAACGCCTCGAGCCCGCCGGCAAACGGCTCGCGCACTGGGTAACGGGCCGGCCCGATAAACGCGATGCGCACTCTACCTCCTCACTGTTTGGTCGATCACTGCTCGGTATATCTCCGCGTGGGCGTCGCGGACCTGCGAAAGTTGGGCGCGGCGGTCGGTGGTCAAGGGCACCGCGCCGCGCTCAAGCAGGGTTTTGGAAGCATTGCTTGCTTGCGCCCCGTCGCCTACCCCGTACACCTCAACGGCATTAGGGGTGTCCACTTGGTCCGCGTAGCACCCGATGTCCGGGACCGCGACGTTTGTGCCCTGGTCCCGGCACATCTCCAACCACCCGGAGTGGGTGCCGCGGGTGTACGGCAGTACGCACACAGTTGCGCGGGCGACAGCCGCGTGCAGCTCGGCGTCGCTCATCGGCTCGTGCACGTGGAGGGCAAGGTCGGCGCCGCCCGGCGCGTCCGCGAGTGCGCGGCGCAGCGTAGCTGTGGCGTCGACGTCGTGGACGTAGACGCCCAGCGGCACGTTACGTGCGATCTCGGTGTAGAACGCCGGGTCGGCGACCACGTTGCCGCGCAGCGACTTCACAAACACCGCGGCGCGGGGCTCGCGCGGGACGTCGACAGGCTCGGCGATCTGGGGGTGCGGCAGCACCCGCACGCCGGCCGCGCCGAAGCGCTCGCGCAACATGCGCGCGGCGTGGTCGGTGAGCGTGATGACGGCCGCGGCGGCGCTGACAAGCACCTGCAACCGCTCGTGGTGCTCGCGCTGGTCGGCCAAGTGGGGGTTGTCGATGTCGTGCACCGTCACCACCAGCGGCACGGGCAGCGCCGCGACCGTCTTACGCAGCTCGTCTGGCGAGACGTGCTCGAAGCCGAAGTGGATGTGCACCAGGTCAACCTGCGGGGGGTTCGCCCAGTAGTCGGCGCGCAGTGCGGGGTGGGGCCACCAGCGGCCTTCCCCGTCGACGTCCGGGTCCGGAACATACTCCACACCGGCAGGCAAAACAGCCTGCGTGTAGGGGTGTTCTGCCGGGATCGCGAGGACCCGCACGGCGCGCTGGTCGGTTGTCACCCCACTAATATAATCGTTTTCGCATTAATCACGGGCTCCCAGGAGGTCCACCCCCACCATGGCCACGCTCACCGTCGTCGGCAACTGCCAAGCAGAGTCCACGCGCCGCTTGCTGATGTCCACAGGAGAATTCGAATCGGAGCGCATCAAGCCCGTCCACGAGCTCGAGCAAGACGACATGGGCTGGTTCACCGAGCTGCTCGCTAGCACCGACGTGCTGGTCACCCAGCCGATCCGCGACGATTACCGGGGATTGCCCGTGGGCACGCGCCAAATGCGCGAGCATTTAAGGCGCTCTGCCCGCCACATCACGGTGCCGGTACTGCGTTTCGACGGTCTGATGCCGTACCACGCCATCATCCGCAACCCCGCCAACATGTCGGAGAACCCGCCGGTTGTTCCCTACCACGACCTGCGCATCCTCGCCGCCGCTGCGAGGGGTAGAGACGCGCCCGTTGAGGCTGACCCAGACCATGTCGCGCTGCGCCGCGCCGCCGCCATGTCGATCGAGCAGATGCGCGTGCGCGAGCGCGCCTACGGCACCGTGGTCGTCTCCGACTACTTGGAAACCACCCCGGTGTGGCACACCATCAACCACCCGAACAACGCCACGCTCGCGCACATGGCGCAGCAGATTCTCGCCGCGCTCGGCAGCACCGCGCAGCCACAGATGCCTGGTTATGAGATGTTGGGGGCCTTGCAGGGGCCCGTCGATAGGCAAGCTGCCCTCGCGCTTGGTGTGGAGGTGCGCCGCGGCGAGTGGACCGACCGGACGCTGGGCGTGATCGACCAGCAGTTGATCACCGAGGGGCACTTCGACTACTACCGCTCGCGGCCGGACGTGGTCGCGCACGGGCTGAAACGCCACGCGGAGCGCCTTGAAAACCTAGGGTTGATGCCGTGAAACACCTGATTATCGGGCCTGACGGCCACGGCGTGACCGACTACGCCCTCAAACTCGCGGCGGCGTGCGGCGCCGAGACCATCCGCGAAGAGCGGTTCAGCGGCGCCGAACTGCCGGACGAACCCATCCACGTCGCGTTCACCGACAACCTCTGCGACACCGACGCGCTGATTGAGCGGGTGGGCGCGCGCCCGCTGTCCGTGAGCTTCCACGACGTCCCTCAGCCGGAAGAAGGTAAAGCCCGCTACGCGCGCCGCGCCGCCGCGTACCGGCGCTTAGCCGACGCCGCGCAGCTGAACGCCACGAACTCCAACCACGAGGCGCGGTTTTTCGGCGGCGACGCCGCCGTGATCCGGCTGCCGATTCCGGTAATTGATTCGCCGTTCGCGCCGGAAGCCGGCACCGTCGGCGTGCTCGGCTTCCTCTACCCCGGCAAGGGCCACGAGGACGTGATCGAGGCGCTTGCAGGCACGAACTGGCGCATGCGCTTTCTCGGCGCGGTCTCCGACGGCCACGAGGAATGGGCTGCGGGACTTGCCCGCCACGCGGAGATCACCGGCTGGCTCACCGACGAGCAGATGGCGGTTGAGATGGGCCGCATCGCCGTGCCGGTGTGCGCGCACCGGCACTTCTCGGCGTCGGGGTCGATGATGGCGTGGCTCGGCGCCGGCCGCACAATCCTCGCGCGCGACTCCGACTACGCCCGCGAAATCGACGATTGGCTGCCGGGGCGCATTCAGCTTGTCGACGGCCCGTGGCGCCCCGCAATCAAAGACTTCGAGCCGCGCGTCGTCGACCCGCCGGCGTACGGGTGGGCGGACGTGGCGCGCGCGTGGGAGGACGCATGGACTTCAGCTGGCCTTGTGTAAGCGTGGTGATCCCGCACTACAACTCGCCCGAGTCGTTGGCGCGGGTGGTTGACGCAGTGCGTGCGCAGGACTACGCGGGTGAAGTCGAGATCATCATCGCCGACGACGGTTCCGCGGAGACGCCGCGCATCGACGGCACCACCACCGTCACCCAGCCCGATCTGGGTTTCCGCGCCGCCGCCGCCCGCAACCTGGGCGCCGAGGCAGCCCGCGGCGAGGTGCTCGCGTTTTTAGACGCCGACACGGTGCCCGAGACGGGCTACCTTTCGGCGGTGGTGCCGCACGTGGTGGGCGACTACCGCGCCGTGGTCGTGGGCACGCGGCTGACGGGATCGCAGCGGCGCGAACCGCAGTGGCTTGCAGACGCCTGGGAGCGCACCAACGACCTCCGCGACGCAGACCACACCTCGTGGCGCTTCATCATTTCCGCCGTGCTGACGTGCTCCGCCGAGTTCTTTAACCAGGTCGGTGGCTTCGACGGCACGTTCGTCGGATACGGCGGCGAGGACTGGGAGTTCGGGTGGCGCGCGTGGAACGCCGGCGCAACGTTTATCCACGAACCGGCTGCGGTGGCCATCCACCCCGAGGAGGATTTCGGCGGGCGTTTCGACGACGCCGATAAAGCCGCGCGCGTGAAAAACGCCGAGTCGCTGGCGTTGGCGCGCCGCATCACCCACCCGCTCGCCCGCCCCGAGCACGTCTTGTTCAAAAACTTCGACATCGCCGTCACCGTGCCGCTGCTGGACGGCGAGGGCGTGGCCGAATTCGTCATCGCCGAATGGGTGAAGGTCGGCGCGTACGTGCACGTCGCCGACGTGCCGGAACTCTTTAACGCCGACCCCCGGGTGGGCACCGAGCCCCGTGACGCCCGCGTGCACGTCGCTATCGGCGCAGGCTGGGCACCGCAAGATCTGGACGCGCTGCTCGCCGTCGAGCACGTGCTGCTAACCGACGGCACCGTGATCCGCACGGCGCGCGCGAAAGCGCTGCAGCTCGAGCCCGTCAACGCCTCCCCTGAGGACTGCGGGCTCACCCCGATTACCGGCCCGCTGCAGCTCGAGCGCTACTTCGCCGGCTGGTAATTACCTCGCGGCGGGGATTTCCGGTGCCACACCGGTGCGCTCGTAGTCGGCGAGGATGTCGATGCGGCGCTGGTGGCGCTCCTCCTCGCTCCACGGCTGGGTAACAAACGCGTCGACGATAGCGAGCGTTTCCTCCTCGGTGTGCATGCGCCCTCCGATGCCGATCAGCTGCGCGTTGTTGTGCTCGCGCGCCAGCTTCGCGGTCTCCACCGACCACGCGAGCGCGCAGCGCGCGCCCTTGACCTTGTTCGCCGCGATCTGCTCGCCGTTGCCGGAGCCGCCCAGCACGATGCCCAGCGACCCCGGGTCGGCGACCACGGCTTCAGCGGCTGCGATGCAGTACGCCGGGTAATCGTCGGCCGCATCGTACTCGAGCGCGCCGCAGTCAGTCACCTCGAACCCTTTGGCCTCGAGGTGGGCTTTGATCTGGTTCTTCCGCTCGAAACCGGCGTGGTCTGCTCCAAGGTAAATACGCATGTCCCTACCCTACCTGCGGGTCCTCGGTGCGCGAACGCTTCAGCTCGAAGAAGTAGGGGAAGGAGGCGAGTTGCACGGATGCGTCGAAAAGCTGCCCTGCCTCCTCGCCCTCCGGAACGCGCGTGATCACCGGACCGAAAAACGCCGTGTCGCCGAACTTGATCACCGGGGTGCCCACGTCGTCGCCCACGGCCTCCATAGCCTGCGCGTGGTAGCCGCGCAGCAGGTCGTCCTCGGTGTCGGTGTTGGCAGCCTCAGCGAACGACGCCGGCAAGCCCACCTTCTCCAGCGCAGCCGCGATGATCTCGTCGTAGGCGCCGTAGCCTCTCTTGCCGCCCTCGCCGCCCGGGTGGACCATGGTGCCCATCGCGGTGTAGAGCTGGTCGACCTTCTCGGGCGCCTCGGACTTCACCTTGGCGAAGACGCGCGCAGGGCCCCAGTTCGCCTTCATCATTTCGCGGTAGGCCTCGGGGAGTTCATCGCGGCCGTCGTTAAGAACCGCAAGCGACATGGGAACCCACTCCACCGTGACGTCGCGGACTTTCTCCACTTCCTTCATCCAGCGGGAAGTCTGCCAGCAAAACGGGCAGGACACATCGAAATAAAACGTCACGTTCTCGCTCATGGGCCCCACTGTAGAGAACTTGTAACGTGGTGCGCATGAAAACGAACCTGACGCGCGACGCCGCGCAACACCGCAAAGCACTGATTGACAACGTGACCTACCGCATCGAGGTCGACGTCACGGGCGCGGAGCAGTTCACCTCCACCACCACCATCGAGTTCGACTCCGGCGAAGGCGAAACCTTCTTCGATCTGGTGGCCGACGAGTTCTCCGCAACGCTCGACGGTGAGCCGCTGGAGGGCAGGGAGCTTTCGCTTACCGACGCCCACCACACCGTCCAAGTCCACGCCAAAGAGACCTATAACCGCACCGGCGAGGGGCTGCACAAGTTCACTGACCCGGTCGACGGGAAGGACTACCTCTACACGCAGTTCGAGCCCGCGATGGCGATGAAGGTCTTCGCCTGCTTCGACCAGCCGGACCTGAAGGCGACGTACGACATCGCCGTGACGGCGCCGGAGCGCTACACGGTGGTGCTGAACGAGGCGGCCGAGCGCCGCGGCAACGGCGACGGCACCGCGACGTGGACCACACGCATCGACACGCCGCTGTCGACGTATTTGATCGCGATCATCGCCGGCGAGTACGAGCAGGTGCGCGACACCTACACCACGGGCGACCGCACCATCGACCTAGGCATTTACGCCCGCTCCAGCGTGATCGAGCACCTGGACGCCGAGCGCATCTTCCGCCAGACGAAGGACGGCTTCGACTTTTACCACGCCAACTTCGGCCGGACGTACCCGTTCGGCGACAAGTACGACCAGATCTTCTGCCCCGAGTACAACATGGGCGCGATGGAGCACGTCGGCGCGGTGACGTACCGCGACGAGTACGTCTTCTCTTCCGAACCGACGCCGTACCGCCTCGAGCGGCGCAACGACACGATCCTGCACGAGATGGCGCACATGTGGTTCGGCGACCTGGTCACCATGCAGTGGTGGGACGACCTGTGGCTGAACGAGTCCTTCGCCACCTGGTCGGCAGCCACGGCGCAGACCGGCATCGGCGAGTACCCGGAGGCTTGGACCACGTTCGCCGCGGTGGAGAAAGCGTGGGCGTACTCCCAGGACCAGCTGCCGTCCACCCACCCGATCGCGGCGGACGCGCCGGACATCGAGACGGCGGAGCAGAACTTCGACGGCATCACCTACGCCAAGGGCGCCTCCGTGCTCAAGCAGCTGCAGGCGTACGTGGGCTACGAGGAGTTCTTCGCCGGCGTGCGCACCCACTTCGACAACCACGCGTACGGCAACGCAACCTTCGCCGACCTTTTGGGCGCGCTGGAGGAGGCCTCAGGGCGCGACTTGTCGCAGTGGGCTGAACAGTGGCTGCGCACCACCGGCGTGTCCACGCTGCGCCCCGAGATCGGCGAGACGTTCGCGGTGGTGCAGGAAGACCCACGCCCGCACCGCGTGCGCGTGGGGCTGTATTCGCTTATCGACGGCCGCGTCACCCGCACCCACCAAACCGAAGTCGACCTTACGGGCACGCGCACCGAGATCCCCGAGTTCGCTGGCGTGGAGCACGACCTGGCCCTGGTCAACGACGACGACCTCACCTACTGCCTGATGGAGCTCGGCCCGGAGCAGCAGCAGTTCGCGGTCGAGTACCTGGGCGCAATCGACGACTCGTTGGCGCGCACCCTGGTGTGGTCCTCGCTGTGGGAGGCCGCCCGCGGCGGCCGGCTGCCCGCGCGCGAGTTCGTCCGCCTGGTGGCGAAGTTCGGCGCGGCAGAGTCGCACCCGAGCGTGCAGGAGCGCCTCCTGTCGCAGGCGACGCTGGCAGTGCGCAGCTACGTCGACCCGGCCTGGCGCGGCGAGGGCATGGACCTGCTCAACGCTGCGTTCCGGGGCGCTGAGCCTGCGGCGGTGTTCGACCGCGCCCTGGCGCGCCTGACCCCGACGGAGGAGACCACCGCGTACTTCAAGGAGCTGCTGGAGCGCTCCGACAACCGCGAAGTGCGCTGGCTGGCGCTGACCAACCTGATCGCCTCCGGCGCGCTGCCGCTGAGCGCAGCCGACGAGGAGGACGACGACTCCAACGAGGGCGCAATTTCGCGCCTTCGCGCACGCGCTGCCGTGGACAAGCGCTGGGCGTGGGACAAGCTGGTGAGCGACGACCTGACCAACCTCGAGGCCCGCTTCCTCATGGACGGTCTCACCTTCACCCTCGACGGGTTGGAGGGGCTGACCGACGAGTACTTCCGCGCCGCGCCGGCGCTGTGGGACCGCCTCACCAACGAGATGGCGCAGCGCACGCTTGAGGGCATGTACCCCTCGTGGGATGTGGACGAGCAGGCTATCGGCAAAGCCGACGCGCTGCTGAACGACGGGAAAGCCCCGGCCGGCCTGAAGCGGGTCGTGTCAGAGGGCCAGGACCGCGCGGCGCGTGCGCTGCGCAACCAGCAGGTCGACGCAGCGAGCGCTGCTGGCGCTGAAAACTAAGCGCCGGTGACGGCGCGCAGCTGCGCCGCATCAGGCCGCAGGGTGATCAGCGTGTACTCGGCCAGCTGATCGCCCGCGTAGCTGCTGCGCGACACCTTCTGCACCACCGCTCCCCTGGCCAGCCCCAGCGCCTCGCACTCGCGGTCGGTGGCCCGCGTTGCGGTGAGAATGTCCTCGCGCCGCACGGGAGCGTTACCTGCGGCCTCGGGCCCGCCGGGCAAGGTGTACGCGGCGGCGAAAAGCACCGGCTGGCCGTCGGAGGCGTAGATCACCTCGCGCTCGAAGACTTCTGTACCGGCAGGGATGTCAAACGCGGCGGCGACGACGGACGGCGCGGGCACTGCCGTCGTCTGCGTCGAGACAACCTCTGCGCCGCTGAGGGCGAAGTGTTCCTCGAAACCTGCGACCGAGGTCAGCTCGAGCGAGGGCGGGGTGGCGCGCACAAACGTTCCGCCGGTGCGGCCGCGGCGGCGCTCAATCAACCCTTCGTCCTGCAGCATGTCGAGGGCGTGGCGCACGGTCATGCGGGCCACGCCGAAGCGGTCGACGAGCTCGCGCTCCGACGGCAGGCGCGCCCCAGCCGGCAATTCCTGCGAGACGATCTGCTCCCGCAGCTCGTCACCGATCACCATGTACGCGGGCTTTTTCGCCACCTACCGCCTCCTTCAAACGCACCGTCGACGCTAGTGAGACTACAGCGCGCGCAACGCCTTCTCGAGATCGGCAAGCAAGTCCGCCTCGTCCTCAATACCGACGGAAATGCGCACCAGCTCAGGCGGCACCTCGAGGGCGGAGCCGGCCACCGACACGTGCGTCATGGTCGCCGGGTGCTCCACCAAGCTCTCCACCCCGCCCAGCGATTCCGCGAGGCAGAACAGCTTGGTGGACAAGCAGAATTTCTTCGCCTGCTCCTCCGTGTTGAATTCGACGGAGACCATGCCGCCGAAACGGCGCATCTGGCGCTTGGCAACCTCGTGGCCCGGGTGCGATTCCAGCCCCGGGTAATGCACGCGCGCGACTTGATCTTGTTCGCTGAGGTAGTTGGCAACAGCCTCCGCGTTGTCGCAGTGGCGCTCCATGCGCACCGGCAGGGTCTTCAGCCCGCGGCCCGTGAGGTAGGTGTCGAACGGCGAAGGGATAGCGCCGACCCAGCCGAAGAAGAAGCGCAGGTTCTCCTCCAGGTCGCCGATCAACTCGTGCTTACCGCACACCACGCCCCCGACCACGTCCGAGTGGCCGCCGATGTACTTCGTGGTGGAGTGCAGCACTACGTCCGCGCCGAACTCGAACGGGCGCTGCAGGTACGGCGAGGCGAATGTGTTGTCCACCACCAGCTTCGCGTCGCCCTTGATGCGGGACACCGCCTCGATGTCCACGATGGACAGAAGCGGGTTGGTCGGCGTCTCCACCCAGATCACCTTGGTGTTGGGCTTTACAGCCGCGGCGACAGCGTCCACATCCGTCATGTCCACCACGGTGTTCTCCACGCCCCACTGGGTGAAGATCTGCTGGATCAAGCGGTAGGTTCCGCCGTAGGCGTCGTTGCTGATCACGATGTGGTCGCCCGGTTTCAGCAGCACGCGCAGCACCACGTCCACCGCTGCCATGCCGGACGCGAACGCGACGGCGAAGTCCGCGCCCTCCAGCGCCGCGATCGTCTTCTCCAGCGCAGTAATCGTCGGGTTGCCCACGCGGGTGTACTCGTAGCCGCCGCGCAGCTGCGCCAGCCCGTTCTGTGCGAACGTGGTCGAGGCGTAGATCGGCGTGTTGATTGGGCCGTACAGGCTATCCGGCTCGTAGCCCGCGTGGATGGAATCGGTCGAGGGTCCAAGAGGTGAGGATTGCATGGTTTGGATGGTAGACCACCCACTAGACCAAGCTGTCCACTTGGGTCGACTTTTATCCAACCGCGTACACTTACCGTCGATGAACGAGAACCTGGAAACCTCCGTCGACACCACCGTTGACGACGTCACCTCGTGGTGGAACGACCCGGCGACCCACGAGATGCTTGTGGAGAAGCCGCTGAAGATACTGCTCATTCTGCTCGTGGCACTGGTGCTGAACTGGCTCGCGGTGCGCATTATCCGCCGGGCCACGCAGCGCGCTATCGAGACACCCGCAATACTGCGCGAATCGGGCTCAGACAAGAACTCTCCGCAGGCCCGCGCCCAGGAAAACCGCCGGCAGCAGCGGATGCGCACGCTGGCGAATGTGGGCCGCTCGATCGCGGCGATCATTATCTGGACCTGGGCGGTGCTGGCGATTCTGGACCAGCTCGGTGTCAACGTCGCGCCGCTGATCGCTTCTGCCGGGGTGGTCGGCGTCGCCATTGGTTTCGGCGCGCAGTCACTGGTCAAGGACTTCTTCAGCGGCATCTTCATCCTGCTGGAGAACCAGTACGGTGTCGGGGACACGATTCAGGTTGGCGACGTGGTCGGCGAGGTTGAGGAGATGACCCTTCGCATCACCACGATCCGCGACATGGACGGCGCGCTGTGGTACATCCGCAACGGCGACATCGACCGGGTGGGCAACCACTCGATCCAGTTCTCGGTCGCGCGCCTGCAGATCCCGGTCTCGCTCATGGCGAACCCGGATAAGGTCTCGCGCGTGGTGGAGGACGCCTGCACCGCCGCGATCCACGACCCGGAGGTTAAAGACCTGGTCATGGCGGCGCCGCAGATGCTCGGCCCGTCCGACTTCAACCCGAACTACGTGTCGTTCCGCGTCACGGTGAAGACCATGCCGGGCGCGCAGTGGGCGGTTGCCCGCCACCTGCACCACCGCGTGCTGGTCGCGCTGCACAAGGAAGATGTCGTACTCGCGCCGATGGATTCGATCCTGGTGGAGTTCGCAGATAAGGACAGCAACAATGAACGAGCCTAAGGAGCAGTCGCTTTACGACGCCCTCGGACACTCCTTCTTCACCCGCCTCGTTTCCGGTTTCTACGAGCAGGTGAAAACCGACGACCTGATCGGCCCGATGTACCCGGAGGACGACTTTGCGGGCGCAGAGGACCGGCTGCGCTGGTTCTTGGAGCAGTACTGGGGCGGGCCGCGCACCTACCAGGAGCAGCGCGGCAACCCGATGCTGCGCCGGCGCCACTTCCCCTTCGCCATCGGCGCGGCGGAGGCTGACCGCTGGCTGGAGCTGATGAGCGCCTCGCTCGACCAGTTCAGCGAAGACGAACTCAGCGCCGAACACCGCGCGGTGCTGTGGAACCACATGCAGCGCGTGGCGTTCATGATGATCAACCAATAAGCAGGTTCAGCCCCGCGTTCCGGAAGATTGAGCCGTAGGCCGCGTCGAGGCGCGTCCACGAGCCGCAGGTGGAGATGCGCATCTGCCGCGGGATATTCGCCGGTGCATCGAATCCGGGGATCAGCCCCAGCGAGGTCGCCGCGAAGATCATGCTCATCGGCACCTCGACGGGGTTGGATGATTCGGCGTCAGCGGTGATCACGGTGTTGCTGAGCAGGGAGCGCGGCGGACCTGCGGGCCCGGAGAACTGCCGGGCGAGCGCCCTACCCTCGTCCGCCAACTTGCGCACCGTGGCAATCGGCACGGTGTCCCGCAAAACGAAGCCGTCGACCGGGGGAAGTGCCCCGGGCCACGCGCTTGCCGGGAGGGGGTTTGGGGTGTTCGGGAGCGCGTCGATAAGCAACTGCCCCTGAAACACCCCTTCCTCCAGCGCTGTGCTGCGCCGGGCTGCCGCGCAATCGAATGGGGTGGTGACGAAGACGTTCGACGCGTCGGCGCCGACCGCCTGGACCCTCGCTACCGCGCCCGCGTCGAGGGCGACCGCGCGGCGCAGGAGGGTGAGAAGTCCGCGGTCGCTACTCAACGTTACTGGCCGCAGTCTGCGAAAGAATCCCGATTTCTTTCTGCGTGATCTCGCGCGGCGTGGTCGTCGCGTTGTCGATTGTCACTTGGACGCACTCGATGGTGCAGCAGACGCGGCCCTGGGAGTCCTTCACTTCCTGACGGGTAGTGAAGGAGGTGGTGCCGAGGTTGACCACCTGCGTTTCCACGCGGGCGAGGACCGTGTTCGGCAACAGCGGTCGGACGTAATCCGCCTCAATGCGGCGCACGAACGAGACGAACTCGTGGCCCTGCGAGTAGAAGAACTCGTTGGCAAAAGCCAGGCGCGCCTCCTGGGCGATCTCGATGTACGCGGAGTTGGTCACGTGCCCGTAGCGGTCGAAGTCGCTCCACCGAAGCGGGATGTTGTGGACGTGGACGTTGCCTGCGTTGCCGTTGTCGGCCATGGAGATCACACCTTTTGCGTTTGACGACCGTTACTCATTCGCGATGCTACCCCGCCCTCAGGCGGGGTGCCCGCGTGTTAGCGGGTGAGCTTGCGGTGGGTCACGCGCGACGGCTTCGCCGCCTCTTCGCCCAGGCGCTCAACCTTGTTGCGCTCGTAATCGCCGAAGTTGCCCTCGAACCAGAACCACTTGCCCTCCTCGATGTTGCCTTCCCAGGCGAGGATGTGGGTGCAGGTGCGGTCCAGGAACCAGCGGTCGTGCGAGATCACCACGGCGCAGCCCGGGAACTTCTGCAGCGCGTTCTCCAGCGAGCCCAGGGTTTCGACGTCGAGGTCGTTGGTCGGCTCATCGAGCAGGATCAGGTTGCCGCCCTGCTTCAGCGTCAGCGCCAGGTTCAGGCGGTTGCGCTCACCACCGGAGAGCACCTTCGACGGCTTCTGCTGGTCCGGACCCTTGAAGCCGAACGCGGACAGGTAGGCGCGCGACGGCATCTCATTCTGGCCGACGTGAATGTAGTCGAGTCCGTCCGAGACGACCTCCCACACGGTCTTCTCCGGGTCGATGTTTTCGCGGTTCTGGTCCACGTACGAGATCTGCACGGTCTCGCCGACCTCGACCTTGCCGTCGTCCGGCTCCTCGAAGCCGACGATCGTCTTGAACAGGGTCGACTTACCCACACCGTTCGGGCCGATGACACCGACGATGCCGTTTCGCGGTAGCGTGAACGACAGGTCCTTGATCAGCACGCGGCCGTCGAAGCCCTTGTCCAGGTCCTCGACTTCGACGACCTTGTTGCCCAGGCGCGGCGGGGTCGGGATCTGGATTTCCTCGAAGTCCAGCTTCCTGTACTGCTCCGCCTCGGCTGCCATCTCCTCGTAGCGCTCCAGACGCGCCTTGTTCTTCGCCTGGCGGGCCTTCGGCGAGGACCGCACCCACTCGAGCTCGTTCTTCAGCCGCTTCTGCAGCTTCTGATCCTTCTTGCCGGCAACTTCGAGGCGCTCAGCCTTCTTCTCCAGGTAGGTGGAGTAGTTGCCTTCGTACGGGTAAAGCTTGCCGCGATCAACCTCGCAGATCCACTCCGCGACGTTGTCCAGGAAGTAACGGTCGTGGGTGATGGCGAGCACGGCACCCGGGTAGGTCTGCAGGTGCTTCTCCAGCCACAGGACGCTCTCCGCGTCGAGGTGGTTGGTGGGCTCGTCGAGCAGCAAAAGGTCCGGCTCGGACAGCAGCAGCTTCGCCAGCGCGACGCGGCGGCGCTCACCGCCAGAGAGGTTAGTCACCGGGGAATCGGACGGCGGGCAGCGCAGCGCCTCCATCGCCTGCTCGATCTTGGAGTCGACCTCCCACGCGTCGGCGGCGTCGAGCTCCTCCTGCAGCTTGCCCATCTCCTCCATCAGCTCGTCGGAGTAGTTGGTTGCCATCTCCTCGGCGATTTCCTCGAAGCGCTGCTTCTTGGCGAAGATGTCGCCGAGGCCCTCCTCGACGTTCTCGCGCACCGTCTTCTCCTCGTTCAGCGGCGGCTCCTGGAGCAGGATGCCCACGGTCGCACCGGGTTGGAGGAACGCCTCGCCGTTATTCGGCTGGTCGATGCCTGCCATGATCTTGAGCAACGACGACTTGCCGGCGCCGTTGGGGCCCACAACGCCGATCTTGGCGCCCGGGTAAAAGGCCATGGTGACGTTGTCCAAAATCACCTTGTCACCGATGGCCCTGCGAACATTTTTCATCGTGTAGATGAACTCAGCCACGAAACGTTTCCCCTTGTTAGAAAGACTTGAAACTGCTTTTCACAGGGTACATTACGTGGCCTGGTGCACCGCGCGCTAGAACGGCGCAGCGCCCTCTGAGTCACCGGCCGCGGCTGGGACTGGCTCAGCGCTGCGGCCGTCACGGCCGCCGTGGCCGCCGCCGTCGGCGAAGTTCGGCTCGGCGCCGTCCTCCGCGCTGCGGCGCGCCTCAGGCTGCTGGATGAAATCCGCAACGGTTTTCACCGTCATCGGCACGGTGCCGTTCGCGTTGTGGGTGACGTTGGTGGTCTTGATGGAGTTGAGCTGGAAGTTCGACAGATCGAAGGAGACCTGGGTGGCCTTCAGCGCAATCTTGGAGCGCATGTTGGAGTCTTGGCCGAGCGCCGACTTGTCCTCCCACATTTCGGTGACAAGGCGGCCGGTCACCGTGACCGGGAAGCCGCGCTTCAGAGACGCCATGCAGTTGACGGCGAGCTCGTTCCAGCAGGCGACGTCGATGTAAAGGTGGTCGGCGTCCTCCCAGATGTCGCGGCCATTGGAGTCCTTGTCGCCGGTGTTGCGCCGGCGCGAGGTGGCGAGGCGGAACTTGGTCAGCGGGAGCTCGTCCGCTCCCGCAACGGTCAAGACGGGATCAGAGGTGAGGTTGCCGGAAATAGTGACGATGTTGCTCATGGTGGTGCCTTTCTTGGGGTTGATGGGGGCGTCGATAAGCAATTGCCCCTAGGGGCAGCGTGGCACCTGCCGCCACCCCGGCAAAGCGGTAATCCCCAACCCGGCGCGAAACGCGGAAAACACTCCACAGCTTATTGAAAACGCGCAGCTTAACTGTTGTAGCGCGCGAGCATCTCGTTGTACTGCCGCCACTGCTCATCATCCGACTCCTCCGCCTGGCGGTCGGCGGCCTCGGACTCGGCGCGGTCACTGCTCAGCCACTGGCGGAACAGCTCGGCGAACACGATGACCAGCGGGAACGAGCCGGTTGCCCACGCGATACCGCCGCCGACCTTCTGGTCGTCGAGCAGATTCGGGTTCCACGGCAACTGCAGGGAGGTGTAGAACTCCTCGCCGAGCACCACGTTGAGCTGCATCAGGTACACGCCCATGAACAGGTGAATCGGCATGGAAACCCAGAGCCAGGCGAGGCGGATGCGCGCGTCGGTGCGCGGCTCGATCTCGTCCGGGCCGATGAGTTCCCAAAAATAGAAGTAGCCGGAGGTGAGGAACACGGCGTTCATGATCACGTGCCCCGCGTGCTCAGAAATCATCAGCTCATACAGCGGGATGAACATGTAGAGCGCGTAGAAGAAGAAGATGAACTGCACAAGGCTGACCGGCGGGTAGGTGATCACGCGCAAAAACGCGGAGCGCTGGAAGCTCTCGGCCCACAACCGCGGGTTGAACTCCCCCGCCGGGTACGCCGCCCGCACGAGCGTGAGCGGCGCGCCGAGCACCAGAAACACCGGTGCCACCATGGACAGCGCCATGTGCGCGAGCATGTGCGCGGAGTAACTCGCCGGCATGTGCATGCCGATGTTGGACGACAGCGTGGCAACGACCGTCGCGCACCCCGCCAACCACCACGCGGTGCGCGAGGCGCGCCAGCCGTCAACCCGGCGCGCAAGGTGCAGGTAGTACGCGGCAAGCAGGACGGCGATCACGCTGAACAGCAGCTCGAAGCGCCACTGCGTGAACCAGGTGGCGAAGGTCAGCGGGCGCTCGAGGTCGTAGCCCATCTGGATCTGCATCGCGCTCAAGTTCACTTCGCGCGGCGGGGGCGGCGGGGTGCGCCCGAGTGTGGCCGCCAACCCGGTGACGGCAGCCATCACTAGCACCTCGACGGCGGCGAGGCGGGTGAATGCCCGCGGTTCGGTGGCGAGCTTGGGAATCGTGCGGCGGCGGTGCAGCGCGCCGAAAACTCCGAGTACGACCAAGCCGATGAGCTTCGCTACCAGCACGAGACCGTAGTCGTAGTCCAGCAGCTCGTTGGGGCGGATGCGGATCCACGCGTTGACGACACCGGAAATCAACATGCCGAAAAACGCGAACAGCGCGATGTTGGAGTAGCGCGTCACGGCAGCCTCCATGCGGGGGCCGAGCCGGCGCCCGTGGGCGATGAGCGCCATCAACGCACCGACCCACACCACCATGCACACTAGGTGCCAGATGAAGGAATTTGTGCCGTAGTCGTGGTTGCCGCCGGTTGCGGAGTGGCCGGTTAGCGCAAGCGGCATCAGCGAGGTGACCGATCCGATAAGCAGCGCAACCTGCGGCCACCACGTCTTGGAAACGAATCCGCCGAGCGCGACCGCCCCCGCAAACGCCGCGACGGTGAGCCACACCTTCGCATCGCTGACCTGCTCCAGCGCGATCGACCACGAGCCGGCGTTGAAGAACACCTCGCCGAGCGGCTGGCCCGACACGTCCGACAGCGTCAGGGGAATCATGATGAGCGCAATGAGGGCCATGCTTGCCGACGCCCACGCCCCCGCCCGCGCCGCCACCCACCCGTCAACCGTGAGCGCTGCGTTGTTCAGGTCGTCCTCGTACGCCGGGGGAAAAAGGAACGACGAGAACAAAAACGAGCCCACGGAAAGTGCTGCGCACATCCACGCCGCGGCGCGCAGCGCCGGCAGCCCGAACGTGGTGGGCCAGCCCGGGTCCGGGATACCGAGCGCCGCGAGCGACTCGCCCACGAAACTCTGCGCCACCGCCCCAGCGACCACCGCGGCCACCACCACGGCGACGAGATAGAACGGCCACGCGACCCTGGCCGGAAGCTTCTGCTGCATGGCTTGCATGGCTCAAACGATACGTTCGCGCGCTGCGAGTCCACCAAACGGCGTGCGTTACAATGACGCACGCTTACTTTTTAAGCGCGCCTCCATAGCTCAGTGGATTAGAGCAACCGGCTTCTACCCGGTGTGTCGCGGGTTCGAGTCCTGCTGGGGGCACATTTTTCTCCGCGTGGTGTAGTACGTGCGTACCCTTGGGAGACACGGTTTTTACAAACCGACGTATTTCGAAGGAGTACCCATGACTGACAACACTGGCCGCCCGCCGAAGAGCGAAGACAGCGTCGACGATCTCGGCGATCCAGACGCAACCGCCAAACTGCAGGAGCAGACTTCTGACGACGAGGGTGAGGAGTAAAAGACCATGACCAACCCGAACAGCGAAACCGACCGCCTGCTCGATGCTGCCGTGCACCGCATCGGCAACGAGCCGGATAACGGCGAGACCTTCGACGACTTCGAGGACGCCGACCAGAACGCCTCCCGGGGCGCAAGCGACCTCGGCACCGACGGCGCTGACACCCCGGTGCAGGACGAGCGCTCCACCGACGGTCTCGGTGTGGAGGACACTGATCACTAAGCGGGACCAGCTGGCGGAGCTGCGCGCGATTGAACGCCGCGCGGCCGACGTCCCCGTCCCGTGGGCTGGTATCGCAGCGACCGGCGCGGCCTGCGGGTTCGTGGTGGGGTCCGCGCTGATGGAGCTGCCCGCCGTCACCTTCGCGGCGGTCGTGGTGCTGCTGGCAGGTGTCGTCGTCCTCGAGCGCCCGGGCAAGAAGACCGTGCGCACCGCGATGAAACAAGACGTGCGCCCCGATCCTCCGACGGACTGGCGCCTCGTGGTGTACATTCTCCTGCTCAACATCGCGATGCAAGCAATGATGCGCCGCCAGCCGCACGCGAGCCTTGGAGTGGCAATCGCAGCAGGTGTGGCCACGGCTGTGGTGTGGACTGTTTTCTTTGGTTTGTGGTGGAAGCGGGCGAAGCCGTGAACTTCGATGCCCTGAAAATTTGTGCGGCGCTCAAAGGCGCCGGCGCCACGGACGGCGGCGTCCGCCAAGAGATGAAACGCAGCCGCATCTCAGAGCTCACCGGGCTGGGCGGCGACGCGGTGGCGGCGGCGCTTACTGAACTCGAGGCCGCCGGCCACGTCACCACGTTTTTCGAGTACGGATCGCGGCCCGAGAAGAACACCGTTTGGGTCACGCTGACCACCACGGGGCTGCAGGCGTACAACGCGTACGTGGACGGGCTCGAGCGGGGGGCGGGTACGGTTGGGGTATGAGTTTCCCGCAGCCGTCGATAAGCAACTATGCCCTCATCACCGGTGCAAGCCAGGGCATCGGCGAAGCGATCGCCCGCAAACTTGCGGCGGGCGGGCACAACCTGATCCTCGTGGCGCGGCGCGAGGACGTGCTGATGCGCATCGCCGATGAGCTGGCGGGCAAGCATGGCATAGACGTGGAGGTGTTCGCCGCTGACCTGTCGAAGCAACGCGACGTCGATGCGCTGCTTGAGCACATTGGCAGCAAGCAGATCCACATCTGCGTGAACTCTGCCGGCATAGCCAGCTTCGGGCCGTTCATGCAGGCCGACTGGGGGTACGAGACCAACCAGTTCAACCTGAACGCGGCTGCAGTGTTCCGCATCACTAAGGCCGTGCTCGACCAGATGGTGCCGCGCGGCGAGGGGGCGCTGTGCAACGTCGGCTCCGCCGCCGGCAACTCCCCCATCCCGAACAACGCCACCTACGTCTTCACCAAGGCCGGCGTGAACACGTTCACGGAGTCGCTGCACTACGAACTCAAGCCCACAGGCGTGCACTGCACCCTGCTCGCGCCGGGGCCCGTGCGCGACGCCGACATCGACGAGGCGAGCAAGAGCTTCATTGACAAGCTCGTGCCGGATTTCCTCTGGACAACCTACGAATCCTGCGCCGAGGACACGCTGCGCGCCATGCGCAAGAACAAGCGCCGCGTGGTGCCGGGCCCCCTGTCGAAGGCGATGGATGTGGTGTCCACCTACGCGCCGCGCGGCTCGCTCGCGCCTATTCTGGGCAGCTTTTACGCAAAGATGGGAGAAGAACAGCATGCCTGACGTACCCGCACGCGACGACCGGATTGTCTGGGTCGACCTCGAGATGACCGGGCTCGACCCGAAGCGCCACGTCATCGTGGAGGTGGCGGCGCTGGTCACCGACGCGGAGCTGAACATTCTGGACGAGGGCATCGACTTGGTCGTCCACGCCACCGAGGCGGAGCTTGCAGAGATGGACGATTTCGTCCGCGGGATGCACTCGGAGAACGGGCTGCTGGCCGCAATCAGCGAGTCGACCGTGAGCATCACCGAGGCCGAGGACGCTGTCTTGGAGCTGATAGCGAAGCACTGCGATCCCGCCCACCCCGCGCCGCTGGCCGGCAACTCGATCGCCACGGACCGCACCTTCATCCGCGCGCAGATGCCGCGCCTGGACGCGGCGCTGCACTACCGCATGATCGATGTCTCCACCATCAAGGAGCTTTCGCGCCGCTGGTTCCCCAAGGCGTATCAAAACCAACCGCCGAAGGGCATGGCGCACCGCGCGCTGGCGGACATCGTCGAGTCGATCCAAGAGCTGGACTACTACCGACGCTGCGTGTTCACCCCCGCCCCAGGCCCCGACGGGACTGCGGCCCGTGCCGCCGCTGCAGAGGCGCACGAAGCTTACCTGCCGTTTTTGTAAACGCTGACGCCCGTACTAAGGTAGTCGGAGTTGCCTTACGGCAGCGATGGTGGCTGTAGTTCAGCTGGTAGAGCACCAGGTTGTGATCCTGGGTGTCGCGGGTTCGAGTCCCGTCAGCCACCCCAAAGGCTAAGGCCCGGCTTGCAGTTGTTGCAGGCCGGGCCTTACTCGTTCGGGTCCTCGGATCCGCCCGAACGGCGCTCCCAATCGAGGTTCCAGTACCCCAGACCGTCGTACTGCGTGAGCGTGTCGCCGGCCGTGTTCTTCACTATCACTGGGTCACCGCGGCGCACGTTGTCCTGGAACCACTTGGCGTCCTCTGTGGAGGCGTTGATGCAGCCGTGCGAGACGTTGCTGGACCCGATCGCGCCGGCGGCCCACGGGGCCGCGTGGACGTAAATGCCGGAGTATGACAACTGCGTTGCCCATTTGACCGGTGTGACGTAGCCGCCCTTGCCCAGGTCGAGTCCGAAGGTGCGCGAATCCATGACAAGCTCCTCGTGGCGGTCACCGACGACGTAGGTACCGTTTGGGGTGTCGTAGGTGCCGTCGCGGCCCAGAGCAATGGGGAACGACCTCACCAGCTCGCCGCCCCGGTACACGCTCAAGGTCTTGTCGGCGTTATCCACGACGGTCTCGACCGCGTCGCCGATGGTGAACGAGATCTCCACGTCGTCGCCGCCCCACAAGCCTTCGCCGAACTTGTGCCCGTAGATGTCGGCCGCCACGGAGACCTCTGTGTGCGGCTCCCAGAACTCCTTCGGGCGCCAGCGCAGCTCGTACGGGTCGATCCAGAAGAACCCGCCCTCCGTGCCGTTGGAGGTGGTCACCGTAATCGCCTCCTCCACGGCCTTCGTGTCTTTCACGGGCGTGTTGAAGCGGAATGTAACCGCCTGGGCGATGCCAACGGTCGAGCCGTCAATGGGACCGACAGCGACGGTGAGTTGCTGGCTCGGCACGACGGTGGTGAACGTTGCGCTAGAGCTCTTGCCCTCGACGTTCTTCGCGGTAACGGTGTAGGTGCGTCCGTAGCCCAGCGGCTCTGCCACCTCCCACGCGGTTTTGTCGTCGTTGAATTCCGCGTCGATCTCGCGCCCTTGTTCGTTGACCATGGTCACGGTTTGCAGTTTGCTTGCCGACGCCACCTTCACCCCATCCCACGGCCCCACCCCGCTCGCGCCGTCCCTGACAGAGATGGTCGGGGGCTTCGCCGCCGCGGTTGTGGTAGCCGCGGCGGTTGCGCTTGTGGTACTTAGCTCCGCTTCAGCACCAGCAACGTGGCGCTCGCTTGCGTCACCGCCGCAGCCTGCCAGCGCCGCGCCAGCCAGTACACCGGTAAGCGCTGCCGCCGTCACCCTGGTCCGCATCTGACACCCCTTCCCGTCCGCGGGCGGAATCCCGCACAACCAATGCAACCCTAGTTGGTGGCACTCAAAATGAGTACTCTGCCGGGCTGGTTAACCAAACCGTTGCACAACGAAGGAAATGTCGTTTAACCAGGCGATTTCACACTAAAACAACACGCTGCTATAGTCATATCCCGTTGCGCCATTAGCTCAATTGGTAGAGCAACTGACTCTTAATCAGTGGGTTCGGGGTTCGATTCCCTGATGGCGCACAGGTCGAAGGCCAAGTTGATTTTCTCAACTTGGCCTTCGTTTTGTCTATACACTGTTACCCATGACTCGCGCACTTGTGATTGTTGATGTCCAGAACGATTTCTGCCCCGGCGGCTCCCTCGCGACCGGCCGCGGCGACGAGGTCGCAGGCAAGATCGC
Source organism: Corynebacterium sp. Marseille-Q4381 (assembly GCF_036881695.1). Lineage (NCBI taxonomy): Bacteria > Bacillati > Actinomycetota > Actinomycetes > Mycobacteriales > Corynebacteriaceae > Corynebacterium > Corynebacterium sp. Marseille-Q4381. Next base: position 152,915 of record NZ_JBAJNR010000006.1, read on the forward strand.
GCATCTGCTCGATGGCGCTGAGGATAACTAGTCCCGCGTGCTTGCCACCCAGGACTGGCACATCGACCCGGGCTCGCACTTCTCGGAGAACCCCGATTTCGTCGACTCGTGGCCAGTGCACTGCGTGGCCGATGCGGAGGGCTCCGCGATGCGAGCTCCGCTTGACGACGCCCCCTACGCCGGGATGATCACCGAATATTTCCGCAAGGGCGAGTACACCGCCGCCTACTCCGGCTTCGAGGGTAAGAACACGGACGGCGCGCTGCTGTCAGATTTCCTCCGCGAAAACGGCATCGACGCGATCGACGTGGTCGGTATCGCGACCGACCACTGCGTGCGCGCCACCGTGCTCGACGGCGTGAAGGAGGGCTTTGCCGTACGCGTACTCGCTGACCTGTGCTCCCCCGTGGACGAGGCACGCGGCCAAGCGGCGCTTGAGGAGATGGCCGCGGCCGGCGCCGAGATCGTGTAACCCGCTACATGCTCGGCTCGTAGCCGAGGATGTCTTCCATCTCAGCCATTTCCGCGGTCTGAACGTCGATCATCTCGCGGGCCATATCCTTTAAGGGCTCGTAAGCCCCGCCGTCGACCTCGCCCTGCGTCATGTCGATCACGTGGGCGTGGTGGAAGTGCATCCACTCGAGGAACGTGGTGCGCAGCTGATCGCCTTTGAGCGCGCGGAACTGGTCTAGCTGCTCGGGATGGAACATGCCGTTGGCAATGTGCTTCGAGTGCCGCTCCATGTCCTCGTCGATGCCCCACTCGTCGGCCCATGCGCGCATCTGGTCGTTTTCGCGCTCTTGGCCGTCCTTGATGCGCTGGGCCAGATCGCGGACGTGCTCGTCGTCGACGTCGGAGGCCAAAAGGACGTCCGACATCTCGATCGCCTGCTCGTGGTGCGGCACCATCATGCCGAGGAAGTGAACGTCGAAGTCGTTGTACTCGTCTGAAGCGGCCGTGTCGGAGCCGCCGAGGCGCGGGATGAGCAGGGCGGCCAGAAGCACCACCACCGCGACAACGGCGAGTCCAGCGACGAGGGGTCGGCGGGACGGCTGAGCGGGTTGCAGATCAGAATTGGTCATACCTACATCCAAGCATAAAAAAACCGCCTGGCCAGTCGATCCAGTCAGGCGGTGAGCAACCCCACAGTCGGGGTTAACCGTTTAGCGGCGGGAAAGCAGGCGCTGCAGCTCCTTGAGCTCCTTCTTGCGCTTGCGGCCGTTAAGGAACTTGATACCGGCAAGAGCCGCTACACCTGCCGCAATGCCGCCGAGCACCTTCTGCACGGTCTCGTCCTGCAGCCACGACGCGGCCTGGTCCTTCGCGTTGTCCGCGAGGTTGGACGGGTTGGTGCGATCCGCCAGCTCATCAAGGGTGCTTGCGAGCTGGGAGCGGGTGCGGGCGAGGTCGCGCTCGATGTCGTTGATGTCTCGTGCCACGATAAAACTCCTACTAATCAAAGCTTGTCAGTACTTGCAACCACACTAATCGAAAACCATGTACAACGGATGCATGACGAACGACAACCGCCTTGCCCCCGGCGACACCGCGCCGGCCTTTTCGCTGACCGACGACCGCGGTGAGACCGTCTCGCTGGCGGACTTTTTCGGCCAGCGCGTGATCGTCTACTTCTACCCGAAGGCGAACACCCCGGGTTGCACCACCGAAGCCTGCGACTTCACGGAAAAGTTCCCCGAGTTCGACAGCGCGGGCGTCAAGGTGCTCGGGATCTCCCTCGATACACCCGAGGCGCTTGCGAAGTTCCGCAGCGACCACGACCTGCATATTGAGCTGCTCTCCGATCCGTCGAAGGACGTTCTGCGCGAATGGGGCGCGTTCGGGGAGAAGAAGAACTACGGCAAGGTTGTCGAGGGCGTTATCCGCTCCACGTTCCTCGTCAGCGGCGAGGGCATCATCGAGCAGGCACAGTACAACGTCCGCGCGTCCGGCCACGTCGATCGCATTCTGCGCGACTGGGGCATCTAGCTCGAATATCTCTAGAAGTGGTGCGCCCGGAGAGACTTGAACTCTCACGCCCTAAGGCACTGGAACCTAAATCCAGCGCGTCTGCCAATTCCGCCACGGGCGCAGTGCTACAACACTCTACACACAGGGAAGCCTAAAACTTTAGTTTGGCTGCACAGAGTGCGGGGGTATGGTTTGAAGACGTGAGTGACACGCGTGCAACGACCGAGACGCAGACGCCGCCGAAGCGCCAGCGAATTAGGGTGCGCGCGTGGCACATCTTGCTCCTCATCGCTGCGGTGATCACCACCTTGTTGCTGGCACGGTGGCAGTGGCAGCGCTACCAGTCCGGCACCGGCACGTTCCAAAACTTGGGCTACGCGCTGCAGTGGCCATTCTTTGGCGCTTTCTTCGTCTACGCCTACCGCATGGGGCTGAGGATGGAGAACGAGAAGATTGACGCGATCAACTCGGGCGAGGCAATGGACGACCTGTACGAGGCGGACTTGCGAAAGTTTGGCAAGGACGGCGAAGAACTCAAAACGAAAATCGACGAAGACTTCCTGCCTGCCCGCCCCCAGGTGGACGTCGAGGAGTACAACGAGATGCTGACGCCCAAACGTCAGCGCCCGAAACAAGGAGAACGCGAGCTATGACAGAACCGCAGCCGACAGCACCCCGCATCCACCCCGAGCGCCAGCGACGCGTGCGCACCGCGCTGAAAATCTTTTCCGTCGCCGCGTGGGTGACCGGTGTGCTGCTGCTTCTGCTGGTGCTGCGCATGGTGCTGGAGTACGGCTTCGGCATGGACGTCTCGGCGCTTGGATGGGTCGCTCGCGTGCACGGCTTGGCCTACATCGCGTTCCTCATGGCATCGCTGAACCTCGGCACCACCGCTCGCTGGCCGGCGTCGACGTGGGTCATCACCGCCATCTCCGGCGTGGTGCCGTTTCTTTCCTTCGTCGTGGAGGCGAAGCGGCGCAAGGAAGTTAGCCGGACGTTCCAGCTGTAGCGGCAAGCGCCGCGATCGCCGGCGCGAGCGCGCGCAACGCCTGCCCCCTGTGGGAGCGGGCATTTTTTGCCTCCGCGGAAAGTTCGGCGGAGGACTGCCCCGGCGCGTCCGCGGGGGCAAAAATCGGGTCGTACCCGAAGCCGTGCTCGCCGCGGGGTTGACGCAGCAGCTCGCCCTCCCAGCGGCCCTCGACGGTGGTCTCCTCGCCGGCCGGTGTGACCAGGGCGCAGCACGAGACGAAGGCGGCCGCACGGTGGTCGATGTCGGCCATCTGGTTCAACAGCAGCCGGTTGTTGGCCTCGTCGTCACCGTGGGCGCCTGACCACCTCGCGGACAAGATGCCAGGCATCCCGTTCAACGCCTCGACGGTGAGTCCGGAGTCGTCGGCAACGCAGGCGAGACCCGTGGCCGCTACGCCGGCACGGGCCTTGATCAGGGCGTTCTCGGCGAAGGTGAGTCCGGTTTCGGCGGGTTCGGGGTATGAGGGGACGTCGGCAAGCGAAACAAGCTCTATACCGCCGATCTCCTGCTGCTTAAGCACCTGCTCTAACTCCCGAAGCTTCTTCGGGTTTCCCGACGCGACGAGCATTTTCACAGCCCGAGCGCCTCCTTCTGCGCGGCGATGAGCTGGGTGCAGCCCTTCTCGGCAACGTCGAGCATCTCCGCGAGCTGCGCGCGGCCGAACAGCCCGTGCTCGCCGGTGCCCTGGATCTCGACGAAGTTGCCGCCCTCCTGCATCACCACGTTCAAGTCCACCTCGGCGGCAGAATCTTCGACGTAGGGCAGGTCGAGGACCACGCGGCCGTCGACAATCCCTGCGGACACCGCGGCAACCGGGGCGAGCAGCGGCTCGCCGGGGACCACCCCGCGCTCCTTCAGCACGGTGATCGCGTCCGCGAGCGCCACGTAGGCACCAGTGATGGAGGCGGTACGGGTGCCGCCGTCGGCCTGAAGGACGTCGCAGTCGATCTGGATCGTGTTCTCGCCCAGCTGGCTTAAGTCCACCGCAGCGCGCAGCGAGCGGCCCACCAGCCGCGAGATCTCGTGGGTGCGGCCCTTGACCTTGCCCTTCATCGACTCGCGCGGCATGCGTTCGTGCGTGGCCGACGGCAGCATCGAGTACTCGGCAGTCAGCCAGCCCTCGCCCGAATCCTTCTTAAAGCGGGGCACGCCCACCTCCACACTCGCGGTGCACATGACGCGCGTCTGGCCGAACTCGATTAAGACACTGCCGGCCGGGTGGGAGGTGAAGCCGCGGGTGATGCGCACCGGGCGCATCTCGTCGAACGCGCGGCCGTCGAAACGGGTAAACGTTGCTGGTTCAGTCATGCCCCCAAGCGTACTTGGCGCTACAGCGTGAAGACGTCGCCCGCATCCCCCACGACAACCTCGCCGCCGAACTCCGCGGCCGCGGCCTGGCGGGTCGCTTCCTTGTCCGTCCACGGCTGGATGTGCACCAGCACGAGCTTTTCCACCCCCGCCTCGCGGGCGACGCGGCCAGCCTCTTCGCCGGACAGGTGCATGCCGCTGGGGCGGCCGTCGGCAATTGGGCCCCACGCGGCCTCGCAGAACAGAAGAGAAGCACCTCGTGCCGCCTCGATCAACGACGGGGTGAACCCGGTATCGCCGGAGTACGTGGCCACCTTGCCGGTCGCCTTGTCTTCAACGCGCAGCGCGCACGCCTCCACGGCCGGGTGGTCCACCAAAAACGGGGTGATGGTCACACCCTCAAACACGGCGGGCTCACCCGGCGTCCAGGAGGTGAACTCGAACGTGTCTGAGATATCCGTCGGATCGCTCGGGCCGTCGGCGCCCATCAGCGCCAGGTGCTCGGCGGTGTAGCTCGGGCCCATAAGGCGGTGGCGCTCATGCGCCGGCGCAACCGGGTGGTAGCGGCGCCACACCAGAAGCGACGCGGCGTCAGAGCAGTGATCGGCGTGCAGGTGGGAGAAGACGACGTGCGCCGCCGACGGATCGAACCCGTGCTCCTGCATCGCAGCGAGCGCGCCGGGACCGAAATCCATCACCACGTCCGGGTTGCCGTCTGTGGAAACCACGTAGGACGATCCGGGGTTGCCAGGCGCACCCACACTTCCGGAGCATCCGAGGATGGTCAGCTTCATGGACCTACTGTGCCACGGATGCCCACGGCGTGCACTCTTGGCCCCACGATCCGCTCCGCCAGCGCGTCGAACATCACTGGGTCGCCCGTGGACTCGAACGTGCGCGTCGGTGCTTCGCGGCCCGGCGCGCCCGCAGGCGCGGCGAGTAAGTCGAGCTCGGTGAGCACGCGCAGCACGTCCTTGGATGTCTCCTCAGCGGAGTTGACCAGGGTGACGTGCTCGCCGATAGCCAGCTGGATCACGCCTGAAAGCAGCGGGTAGTGGGTGCAGCCGAGCACGAGGGTGTCCACGCCGGCGGCCTGCAGCGGCTCGAGGTAGCCCTGCGCGACGCCCAAGACCTGCCGGCCCGAGGTCACCCCGCGCTCGACGAACTCCACGAACGCGGGGCACGCGGCAGCGGTGACCTCAACGTTCGGGTTGAGTGCGAACAGGTCTTGGTAGACGCCGGAGGTGATCGTGCCTTGGGTGCCGATGACCCCGATCTTGCCGTTGCGGGTGGTGGCCATCGCGCGGCGCACGGCGGGCTGGATTACCTCGATGACGGGGATTGAGTAGCGCTCGCGGGCGTCGTGAAGAAAAGCTGCCGTGGCCGTGTTGCACGCGATCACCAGCATCTTGCACCCGCGTTCAACCAGCTCGTCGGCGATGCGCTGCGCGTGCGAGCGCACCGTGGCGATCGGCTGCGGCCCGTACGGTGCGTGGGCGGTGTCGCCGATGTACATGATTGACTCCTCCGGCAACTGGTCCATCACGGCGCGGGCGACAGTTAACCCGCCCACACCGGAATCGAAGATGCCGATGGGGGCGTTGTTGACGGCGCCGACCGGGCTCACCATCCCTGCGTCCGCCGCGTCAGCTGATCCAGCTCGTTTTGCGCCATCCGCTTCTCCAGGTCCTTCTGCTGGCGCTTCGCCACCAGCGCAGGCGGGTCGTCGGAGGTGATCACCATCGCGGCCACGGCGCCGCCGATCGCGCCGAACATGTGTGCCTGCCAGCTCACACCCGCGTCGCCCGGGAACATGCCCCACACCAGGCTGGAGTAGAAGAAACCGAGGACGAGGCCCAGGATGATTTGGCGGCCAGAGCGGTTGAAAAAGCCGCGCACCACCAGGTACGCCCACCAGCCGTACACCAATCCGGAGGCACCGATGTGGTTGGTGCCGATCCCGCCGAAGACCCAGGTGCCCAAGCCCCCGATGAGCACCACGAACGTGGAGACCTCCCAGAACACACGCTTGCCCGAATACCCCACCAGGTACGCAAACACAGCGCCGGCGACGGTGTTGCCCAGGATGTGCTCGAGGTTGGCGTGCAGAAGCGGCGAGGTGAAGATGAACGGCAGCGACGACACATCCAGCGGGTGGATGCCCAAGTAGTTCAGGTTCCCGCCGAACACGAGCGCGTTAAGGAGGAACACGGCCCAGATCGCCACGACGTAGAGGACCACGAAACGCCAGCCGGAGCGGCGCTGCGCCTGGCGCTTGGCCTTCCGCGCCTGCAGCTGCTGCTGCGCGGGGTTCACCGGTTGCGGGCTGGGCAGCGGCGCGAACGCCGGTTGCTGGGTCTCCGGGTGGGAAAATGGCCGCTGGAACGGCTTGCCGTAGCCGGGCTGGCCGGTATCGCCGTAACCCCACCCGGCCGGCGGGTAGTACTGGTTGTTCGTCATCGAGGCTAAAGCTTAGCCCGCGATGTCGCACCACGCTGTCGCGCCGTGGGCGGTGCGGGCAGTCACCACCGCGTTCACTATTGCCGCTTGCACGCAGCCTGCGGCTGCTTCACCGAGCATTGTTTGCTTGTCGACGCCCCCCTCAAACTTCCCTTCCCCCACCGAGACAGCGAACAACGTGTCTCCGTCCAGCGGCGAATGCGCCGGGCGCACGGCACGCGCGATGCCGTCGTGGCCGGTCATCGCCAGCCGCTTCAACTGAGCTTTGTTCAGCGGCGCGTCGGTGGCGATCACCCCGATGGTGGTGTTCAGCTTCGGGGTGGGGCGCGTCAGCGACCGGAACGCCTCGAGGTCCACCGCCGGGTAAGACGCGTCGCCGTACAGCTTCCCCGAGACCGGGTCGATGACAGAGCCGACAGGGTTGGCCACGACGTACGCCCACACCGTGTACTGCCCGATGTGGGCGTGCGCGCTGCCGAAGCCGCCGCGCAGCACACCCGCGGTCGCCCCGCAGCCGGCGCCGACGCTGCCGGTTTCCGGCTCCGCGCCGTCAGACGCAAACGCCGCACGAATGGCAGCCGCCCCGTCGTCCGGGCCCGGCCGGTGGTGGGGGTCGCCGACGGCGAGGTCAAAGATCACGGCAGCCGGTACGATCGGCACAATGGGCCCGCCGGGCAGCTCGTCGCCGAAGACTTTGAAGCCCGCCCCGCGCTGCTCCAGCTCGGCCATCGCGCCGTCGGCGGCGGCGAGGCCGAACGCTGAGCCGCCGCACAAAAGAACCGCGTTGATCCGCTCCACCGTGTTGTGGGGCTCCAAAAGATCAGTCTCGCGCGTGCCCGGCCCGCCGCCGCGCACGTCCACGGCCGCGGCCATACCCGCTGGGTCCTCCGCCACCAGCGCGGTGACGCCAGTGTCGCCGAGGGAGGTGTGCCCTACAAGAAGGTTCACGGCTCTACCCATCATCAATCCATCATGGCCTGCAGCAGCGAATCCTGGCAGAACGCCAGCCAGTCCAAAAGCATCGCGCGGTTTTCCTGCGCAGCTTCGCCGCCGGAGGTGTCTTCCGAGACGTAGAGGCGCATGTCGTTGAGGGCCGCGACAAACCGCGGCGCGTCGTCCTGCTCGATTGTTACCTCCACCCCGCCGGTGGGGCCGAGCACCTCGTTGACCACCTGCAGGTTCTGCAGCTTGGCCTTGATGATGTCGTTCTCGTGCAAGCTGCGCAACAGCCCGTTGTCGCCGTCGAACTCCTCGTCGCCCTCGCGCTCAAAATCGGGCAAAAGGCGCGCCATACGCGGGTCCTGCGGCGCCTCGGTGTGGCCGGAGGAGACACCGAGCATCTCGGCGAACTCGTCCTTCGGCGCGGACTGGGCGCGCGCGATCAGCGCTTCCGAGACCGTTGCTGTCAGGTCGCCGATCAGCTCGCGTTCAATCGGTTCGAACCGAGTCGAGTACTTTACGCCCGAGCGCATCAAGCCCTTTTTGCGCCGCCACTGCTCCATCTTTGTCTCCCGCCCCGCTTTCGCTACCCGGCCTGCTGCATCGTGGCCCACAACCCGTGGGTGTGCAGTTTCTTCACGTCGCCTTCGACCTTGTCTTTCTCACCGGAGGACACAACCGCCTTGCCCTCCGTGTGCACCTGCATCATCAGCTCGTTCGCGCGCTTGCGGTCGTAGCCCAGCACCGTCTGGAAGACGTAGGCCACGTAGCTCATGAGGTTGACCGGGTCGTCCCAGACGATGCACATCCACGGCAGATTCTCGCTCGTGGCGACATCAACCTCGATCGCCTCGTCCAAATCGGGCGACGCCATCGGCGAGCCCATCCGCGGGTGCATTGCATTCATGCGCCCCACATTACCCGAGGTGTGCTGGAGCTCTCAGCCGCGAAGCCGGGTAGCCTTACACACCATGAACGATCAGACGGCAAAGGCGCCCGCGCGGGTGAGCGACTCGCGCACCAGCGGCTGCTCCGAATCCACCGCCTTTTTCACTGATATGTACGAGCTGACCATGCTCGACGCTGCGATCCAGGAGGGCACCGCGTTCCGGCAGTGCGCGTTCGAAGTCTTCACGCGCCGCCTGCCGGTGGAGCGCCGCTACGGCGTGGTCGCCGGCACCGCGCGCGTGATCGACGCGATCTCGAACTTCCGCTTCACCGAGGAGCAGATCAAAACCGCGCCGTTCCTCTCGGACGCGGCGAAGGACTACCTGCGCAACTACCGCTTCACCGGCAGCGTCGAAGGCTACCGCGAGGGCGACATCTACTTCCCCTATTCCCCAATCCTCACCGTCCACGGCACGTTTGCGGAGTGCGTCGTGCTGGAGACGGTAATCTTGTCCATCTTCAACTCCGACTCGGCTGTCGCCTCCGCCGCCTCCCGCATGGTCTCGGCTGCCGACGGCCGCCCGATCATCGAGATGGGCTCGCGCCGCACCCACGAGCACGCAGCTGTGACCGCGGCGCGCGCGGCCTACATCGCCGGCTTCGACGCGACCTCGAACATGGAGGCGTCCCTGCGCTACGGCATCCCCGCCTCTGGCACCGCGGCGCACGCGTGGACCCTGCTCCACGTGGACGAGAACGGCGTGCCGGACGAGAAGGCGGCATTTAAGGCCCAGATCGAGGCCGCAGGCAAAGACACCACCTTGTTGGTGGACACCTTCGACATCACCAAAGGCGTGGAAAACGCGCTCGAGGTTGCCGGCACCGAACTCGGCGGCGTGCGCATCGACTCTGGTGACCTGGGCATCATGTCTCGCCGTGTGCGGGCCCAGCTGGACGAAGCGGGCGCTTACAACACCCGCATCATCGTTTCCTCCGACCTCGACGAGTTCACCATCGCAGGCTTGCGCGGCGACCCGGTCGACGGCTTCGGCGTGGGCACCTCCGTAGTCACCGGCTCCGGCGCACCGACCGCAGGCCTGGTGTACAAGCTGGTTGAGGTCGAGGGCCACGCGGTGGCGAAGCGCTCCTCCGGAAAGCGCACCTACGGCGGCGCAAAAACCGCGCTGCGCGCCTACCGCGCCTCCGGCGTGGCGGTCGCCGAGATTGTCACCCCGCGCGGTGCAGACATCTCCCGCAAGCCAAACCTGGACTACCGGGAGCTGACCGTGCCGATGATCAAGGACGGTGCCGTCACCGACGCCACCTTCGACCTTGAGTCGGCGCGCGAGAACCACGCTAAGGCGCGCGAGACGTTGCCGTGGGAAGGCCTGGCGCTCTCGCGCGGCGAGGCGGCCATCCCGACGCAGTTTGTCGGTTTCCCGGAGCCGACAGAGTAGGCGTGGCCTCATCGACCGAGGACCTGCTCGCCGCCGCAGTCGCCGCAATCGGCGGCGCGCCGCGGCCTGGCCAGCAGGCAATGGCGAAAGCGGTGACGACCTCCCTCGACACCGGCAAGCACTTGGCGGTGCAAGCTGGCACCGGCACGGGCAAGTCGCTGGCGTATTTGGTTCCTGCGATGCTGCACGCGCAGCAAACCGGCACCACGGTGGTGGTCTCAACCGCCACGATTGCCCTGCAGCGGCAGCTGGTCGAGCGGGACTTGCCGCGGCTTGCAGACGCCCTCGAGCCGCACATGGGCCGCCGCCCCACCTTCGCCATCCTCAAAGGCCGCAACAACTACGTGTGCCTGCACAAGCTTTCGCTTGACGACGCAGCGCCGGAAGCACTCATCGAAGAAGACAACCTTTCGCGCATCGGCCGCGAGGTCAAACGCGTGGCTGACTGGGCGTCGGAGACAGACACCGGCGACCGCGACGACCTGCAGCCCGGTGTGAGCGACCTGGTGTGGCGGCAGGTGTCGGTCACCTCCGCCGAGTGCCTGGGCGCTACCCGCTGCCCGCACGGCGACGAGTGTTTTGCGCAACTCGCCCGAGAGGAGGCGAGCAAAGTCGACGTTGTCGTGACCAACCATGCGCTGCTCGCCATCGACGCGCTCAGCGACGTCAACATCCTTCCCGAGCACTCCGCCGTCATCATCGACGAGGCCCACGAGCTCGACGCCCGCATCACAGCCGTGGCCACCAACGTGATCTCGGACCGGGCGCTCACGCTCGCGGCCCGCCGCGCGGGCAAGCTCGGCGCTGATAAGCAGATCTTAGAAAGCGTGGTGGACGACTTCAACGCGGCCGTCGCTATCGAGGCGCCCGGACGGTGGGAGACCATCACCGAACCCGCCGAAGCAGCGTTCACCACGCTTTCCTCCGCGCTGAGCAAGACGCGACTCGCGATCAATGACGCACCTCCCGGCGAGTCCGAGAATGACCCCGAAACCTACGCCGAACGCCAGAATCTGAAGAACCACCTCAACGAGCTGGAGGGCGCCGTCGAGCGCATCCTCTCCGTCTTCGAGGAGGAAGACCCGAAAAAGCAGCGCGACGTCGTGTGGCTCACCCGCTCCGAGCGCGGGGACGACGCGGTCTCCGTCGCACCGCTGTCTGTGGCTCCGCTGTTGAGCACTTCGCTTTTCGACACCACCCCTGTCATCCTCACCTCCGCCACCCTGACAGTCGGCGGCAACTTCGACGCCATGGCCGCGGCCTGGGGGCTGCCACGCAACTCGTACGAGACGATGGACGCCGGCACACCGTTCGACCCGGCGAAGTCCGGCATCCTCTACACCGCGACGCACCTGCCCGCCCCCGGCCGCGACGGTTTGGCCCCCGCCACCCTCGACGAGATCGCCGAGCTCATTACCGCCGCAGGCGGGCGCACGCTTGGACTATTCTCCTCGAAGCGCGCCGCCGAACAGGCCGCGGCCGAGATGCGGTCGCGGCTGCCGTTCGACATCTACCTCCAAGGCGAGGACACAACCGGAGCCCTGGTGGACAAGTTCGCCAAGTCGGAGAACTCCTGCCTCTTCGGCACGCTCACCCTCTGGCAAGGTGTGGACGTGCCGGGCAGCTCCTGCTCGCTGGTGATCATCGACCGCATTCCCTTCCCCCGCCCCGACGACCCGCTGCTGCAGGCGCGCGCCGAAGCTGCCGACGCCGCCGGCCGGTCCGGGTTCATGGAAGTCTCCGCGACCCACGCCGCGCTGCTGCTCGCCCAGGGCACCGGCCGGCTGCTGCGCTCCACCACAGACCGCGGGGTCATCGCCGTGCTGGACAACCGCCTGGTCACCAAACGCTACGGAGCATTTCTGCGCAAGTCGCTGCTGCCGTTTTGGCAGACCACCAACCCGGAGACGGTCCGCGGCTCCCTTCAGCGCTTGGTTAAGCGGTAAAGCTCGGCGTTACACTCCGGCGGCAGCGTGAGCGCCGTGATCGAACCAGGTGCCACTTCGGTGAACCCGGCGTCGCGGACTGCGGCTGCGCCCGGGGCATCAACGAGCGCGTTAAACGCATCCGCGGGCACCTCGCGCACATTGAGCGCGAACCCTTCGCGCGCCCACGCTTGGACCGCGTCCAGCGGGAGTGCCGCGGCGTAGAGCATGGAGGCGTGCCCCACCTGCGCGGCCGCTTTGCCGGCGGACATGCCCAGGGAGGCGTTGATGAGGATGGTGGGGTGGGCGTCGACAAGCGTGAGCTCCTCCCCCGCCTCAATCTCAGTGCCTTTGATCTGCAGCTTCGCTATCTCGTGCGGGACGTCCGAAACCGGAGACGGCACAAACGCCCGGACTGCGCCGACTGTCGCGCCGGGAAGGGTTTGCACGTCGTCCCACGCCTTGTTGCGGGCGCGGCGGGCAACCTTACGGATGCGGTGCGAGTACCAGCCGGCAAGGCCGTCGCGCCAGAACCCGTCCTGGCTCGCGCGGGGGTCGAGGCACACGGCGAGCACTGCGCGGGCCGCGTCGACAAGCACGGCGTTGCGCGCCGGCGGATCCGCCTTCGGCAGGTTGATGGCCATCTGCATGGCTTGGACTGTTGACGGGTCGTCGGGGTCCTCCGTGCGGTCCTTGTAGTCGCGCGCGGGCAACTCCGCTAGCAGCGCGTGCGCCCGGGCGATGTCGCTTGTGCGGTCGGGATGGGTCACAGTCCGTCGATCTCCTCGCGCGGGATGCCGAGGATGTACAACACCTCGTCGAGGAACGGGTGGTTGACCGAAGCGTCGGCGACCTCCTTCAGCGCTGGCTTGGCGTTGAAAGCAATGCCGAGGCCCGCGCGCGAGAGCATGTCGATGTCGTTGGCGCCGTCGCCCACCGCGACAGTCTGGTTCATCGTCAGACCAGAGTCCGCGGCGAACTCCTCGAGGAACTCAGCCTTGGCGGTGCGGTCGACCACCTTGCCGATGACGCGGCCCGTCAACTTGCCGTCGACGATCTCGAGGGTGTTCGCGCGCACGTAGTCCAGTTCGAGCTCGTCTGCGAGCCCCTCGAGCACTTGGATGAACCCGCCCGAGACCACCGCGGTGCGGTACCCCATCGAGTTCAGGGTGCGGATGGTCGTTCGTGCGCCCGGGGTAAGCTCCACCGCCGCGGCAACCTCGTCGATAACGGACGCGTCTAGGCCAGCCAGCGTCTTCACGCGTTCGCGCAGCGACTCCTCGAAATCCAGCTCGCCGCGCATCGCGCGCTCCGTCACCTCTGCGACCTCCTGCTCTCGGCCTGCGTGAGCGGCCAGCATCTCGATGACCTCGCCGGTGATCAGCGTGGAATCGCAGTCGAAGCACACCAGGCGCTTGGCCCTGCGGTGCAGGCCAGCGTGCTCCATGGCAAGGTCGACCCCCAGCTCCGCAGACAGCTCCGCGAGCTCTCTGCGAATCTCCTGCCCGCCACCCGGTGTGTAATCCGGGATGGTAATGCGGAACTCGAGACCTGTCACCGGGTACTGCGCGATGCCGCGAATCACGTTGATGTTCGCCCCGTAGGACGCCAACGTGGCGCCGAGGCGGCTAACAGATTCCGCGGTGACCGGGTTACCCAGCGCGACAACCACGTGCGTCGATTTCGCCCGGGGAACCTCAGCAGCCGCGGAACCGGTCTCGATGGTGACGTGCTGGCCGAACTCCCACAGTTGCGAACGCAGATCGCGCTCCAGCTCGGTCAGCACCGCGGGATCCATACCCACCAGGGCCGCAAGCAAGAGGCGCCCGCGGAAGTTCGTCTGCTCGACGTCCAGCAGCTGCACGTTGTGGCCTGCCAGCGCCGCGAAGAACGCCGCAGATACGCCGGGGCGGTCTGGGCCGGAGGTGCTGATGACTGCGGGTTTCAGGCCTGGCTGCAGCTCGACCTGAAGAGCGGGGTTCTCGGGCATCGCGTGATTCCTTCTGCGTACGGTTCGGATAGACAAAATGCCCCCCATCTTACGATGGGAGGCGTTGGTCAAGCAGATTTACTTGCTCGGCGCGGTGTGCGCGTGCGGGCCCTCTTCGGCACCGAGCTCGTGGGTAGAGCCCTTCCAGGTGGCGGGGGTGTCCTCGTTGTGACCGGTGTGAGCCTCGCGGCGCATGGTCTCAACCATGTGCGGGTAGTGCAGCTCGAACGCCGGGCGCTCGGAGCGGATGCGCGGCAGCGAGGTGAAGTTGTGGCGCGGCGGCGGGCAGGAGGTAGCCCACTCGAGAGAGTTGCCGTAGCCCCACGGGTCGTCCACGGTCACGATCTCGCCGTAACGCCAAGACTTGAACACGTTCCAGATGAAGGGCAGCATACCGATGCCCAAGATGATCGCACCGATCGTGGAGATCTGGTTCAGGGTGGTGAAGCCGTCGGTGTCCAGGTAGTCGGCGTAGCGGCGCGGCATGCCCATGTTGCCCAGCCAGTGCTGGACCAGGAAGGTCATGTTGAAGCCGATGAACACGAGCCAGAAGGAGATCTTGGCCAGGCGCTCGTCCAGCATGCGGCCCGTCATCTTCGGGAACCAGAAGTGGACACCCGCGACTGCGGAGAACACCACGGTACCGAACAGGGTGTAGTGGAAGTGCGCGACCACGAAGTAGGAGTCGTGGAGCTGGAAGTCCAGCGGCGGAGCCGCGAGCATAATGCCGGTCAGGCCACCGAACAGGAACGTGAACAGGAAGCCCATGACCCACATCATTGGGGAGTCGAAGGTGATGCGGCCGTTCCACATGGTGCCGACCCAGTTGAAGAACTTCACACCGGTCGGAACCGCGATCAGGAAGGTCATGAAGGAGAAGAACGGCAGTAGCACCGCACCGGTAGCGAACATGTGGTGCGCCCACACGGCCATGGACAGACCCGCAATGGCCAGCGTTGCGAACACCAGGCCGATGTAGCCGAAGATCGGCTTGCGGGAGAAGACCGGGACGATCTCGGAGATGATGCCGAAGAACGGCAGCGCGAGGACGTACACCTCAGGGTGGCCGAAGAACCAGAACAGGTGCTGCCACAGGATGGAGCCGCCGTTAGCGGTGTCGTAGATGTGGCCGCCGAGAAGACGGTCGTACAGGACGCCGAGAGCCGCAGCGAGTAGCAGCGGGAAGATCATCAGCGCGATGATGGAGGTGACAAAGACCGTCCAAGTGAAGACCGGCATACGGAACATGGTCATGCCCGGTGCGCGCATGGTCAGCACGGTGGTGAGCATGTTGATGGCAGAAGCCACGGTGCCGACACCGGTTGCGCCGACGCCGACGATCCACAGGTTCGCAGACACCGACGGTGTGTGGGTCGCGTCAGCCAGCGGCATGTACATGGTCCAGCCGAAGTCGGCGGCGCCGCCCGGGGTGATGAAGCCCGCGAGCATCGCGACGACACCCACGGTGGTGATCCAGAAGCCGAACGCGTTCAAGCGCGGGAACGCCACATCCGGGGCGCCGATCTGCAGCGGCAGAATGTAGTTAGCGAAGCCCCACACGATTGGGGTACCAAACGCCAGCAGCATCACGGTGCCGTGCATGGTGAACAGCTGGTTGAACTGCTCGTTAGACAGGAATTGCAGGCCCGGGCTGAACAGCTCAGCACGGATCAACAAAGCCATCAGGCCGGCTACGAAGAACCAGATGAAGGACATGATGATGTACATGATGCCCAGTTCTTTGTGGTCGGTCGTGGTCAGCTGCTTGTAAATTTTGGAACCCCTGCGGGCGTTACCCGTGGGTTCCGGACGTGTCGGTGGGACATAGTTGTCCAACCGTGGCGCCACAGCGGTCATACGATCCTCCTGATTCGGGCCTTCCAACGAAAAGCCACTTAACGTACCGAATCATCGTAACGATTGGCACATGGAATTGCCAGCCATCACAGGCTTGCTATGTGTACAGAGTGTATCCCCCGCGCACCCCTCGGGCAGTCCGCCTGCGCCGCGGGGTGAGATCCCCCAGTTCACGTGGAATAACGAACGTGCGCGAGCCCCCTCGGTTAACCCGATATTGGGGGTTTTTTCCGCGCGCTTCAGGCAGGAGGCCCAAGGGGGAGCCCAGCCGGTTTAGAAATCCCAGTCGTCGTCCTGGGTGTCCTCAGCCTTGCCGATAACATAGGAGGAACCGGAACCAGAGAAGAAGTCGTGGTTCTCGTCGGCGTTCGGCGCGAGCGAGGCCAGGATTGCGGGCGAAACCCGGGTCTCATCCGCCGGGAAGAGCCCTTCGTAGCCGAGGTTGTTGAGCGCCTTGTTGGCGTTGTAGCGCAAAAAGCGCTTGACGTCTTCCGTCCAGCCCAGCGGGTCGTAGAGGTCTTCGGTGTACTGGATTTCGTTCTCGTAGAGGTCGTAGAGCAGATCGAACGCGTGCTCCTTCAGCTCGTCCCTGCGCGCCTCGGACTCGTCGCGCAGCCCCACCTGGTACTTGTAGCCGATGTAGTAGCCGTGCACAGCCTCGTCTCGGATGATCAGACGGATGATGTCGGCGGTGTTGGTGAGCTTGGAGTGCACCGCCCAGTTGAGCGGCAGGTAGAAGCCGGAGTAGAAGAGGAACGACTCGAGCATCACCGAGGCGATCTTCTTCTTCGCCGGGTCGTCGCCGCAGTAGAAGCTCTGGATAATTTTCGCCTTGCGCTGCACCTCCTCATTCTCCTCGGTCCAGCGGAACGCGTCGTTAATCTGCGGCGTGGAGGCGAGCGTCATGTAGATGTTGGAGTAACTCTTCGCGTGGACGGACTCCATGAACGCGATATTGGTGTAGACGGCTTCCTCGTGGAGGGTCTTCGCGTCGGGGATGAGCGAGACGGCGCCCACCGTGCCCTGCAGCGTGTCCAAGAGCGTGAGGTTGGCGAAGACGCGCATGGTGGACAACTGCTCAGCGTCGTTGAGCGTGTTCCAGCTCGGGATGTCGTTGGAGACGGGAATCTTCTCGGGGAGCCAGAAGTTGCCGGTCAGCCGGTCCCACACTTCCTGGTCCTTCTCGTCCGGAATCTCGTTCCAGTTGATCGCCTTCAGCGGCTGCGGGTGCGCTGCGACGTAATCCTCGTAGTCCTCGTACTCCTGTTGGCTCATGGCGCTTATAGTAGCCGACCCCTCTAACACAGCATCTGGCGCCGACAAACCGACCCGATGACACCGAAATGCCAGGGCAAGTGAGATGATCATTGATATAGAGCAGATTCGAGACAGAGGAGCTATCTCAAAATGGCGGCTGCGAAGGAATCGTCCACCGAGCCACTTCTTGCTTCAGTGCTGGACAAGCTCGGTGAAGAGATTGTTTCTGGCACCATGCCGACGGGCCACACTTTTACGTTGCAGGACCTCTCGACGAGGTTCGGCATTTCGCGCACCGTCGCCCGCGAGGCCATGCGCGCGCTTGAGCAGCTGGGGCTCGTCTCCTCGTCCCGCCGCGTCGGCATTCGCGTTCTGCCACCCGAAAACTGGGCGGTGCTCGATCGCTCCGTGATCGCGTGGCGCCTCGCGAGCGCTGAGCAGCGCAACGCGCAGATTACCTCGCTCGATGCGCTGCGCACCGCAGTGGAACCGGTCGCGGCGCGGCTCGCTGCCGCCCACGCTGAACCCGAGCACGTCGCCCGCCTGAAGGAAATCGCCGCGCAGCTCGTGACTCTGTCCGAGGAGGGCGCCGGCAACACCCCTGAGTTCCTCGACATCGACAAGGAATTCCACACGTTGCTGCTCGTCGCATCCGGCAACGAGATGTTTAAAGCGCTTGCCGAGCCGATTATGAACGTGCTGGAGGGCCGCACCCGCTACGGCATCATGCCGGACGACCCGGCAGTGGACACCATGCGAATCCACGTCGATCTTGCAAACCAGATCGCGGCCGGAAACGCGAAAGCCGCCGAGGACGCCTCCCGGCGACTCCTCAGCGGCATCAGCGAGTTCATGGAGTACTGAGCCCCCTCCCCCGCTGCTACAGCATGCAGGACACGCAGCCCTGAACCTCGGTGCCTTCGAGCGCCATCTGGCGCAGGCGGATGTAGTAGAGGGTCTTAATCCCCTTGCGCCACGCGTAGATCTGCGCCTTGTTGATGTCGCGCGTGGTCACCGTGTCCTTGAAGAACAAGGTGAGCGAGAGACCCTGGTCGACGTACTTCGTGGCCTCGGCGTAGGTGTCGATGATCTTTTCGTAGCCGATCTCGTACGCGTCCTTGAAGTAGGCCGCGTTCTCGTTGTCCATGTGCGGCGCGGGGTAGTACACGCGGCCGATCTTGCCTTCCTTGCGGATCTCAATCTTCGACGCAATCGGGTGGATCGAGGACGTCGAGTTGTTGATGTACGAAATCGACCCGGTCGGCGGGATGGCCTGGAGGTAGCGGTTGTAAATACCGTCGCGGGCCACCTGCTGCTTCAGTTCCTCCCACTGCTCAGCGGTCGGCACCGCAATGTCGGAGGCCTCGAACAGCGCCTTGATCTTCTCCGTCTTCGGCTGGAAGTCGGCCACGTCGTACCTGTCGAAGAAGGCGCCCGACGCGTACTCGGATTCAGCGAAGTTTTCAAACGCCTCGCCCTTTTCCACGGCAATTTTGTGCGACGCCTTGATGCACTCGTACATCACCGCGGCGAAGTAGGCGTTGGTGAAGTCCAGGCCTTCCTCGGAGCCGTACTCTATGTGCTCGCGCCCCAGGTACCCGTGGAGGTTCATCTGGCCGAGGCCGATCGCGTGGGAGGCGTCGTTGCCTTCGCGGACACTCGGCACGGAATCAATGGAGGTTGAATCCGCCACCGCAGTCAGGCCGCGGATCGCGGTCTCAATGGTGCGGGAGAAGTTGTCCGAGTCCATCGCCATCGCAATGTTGAGCGAGCCCAAGTTGCACGAGATGTCGTGGCCGACCGTGTCGTACGTCAGGTCTTCGTTCAGCACGGACGGCGAGTTGACCTGCAAGATCTCCGAGCACAGGTTGGACATGTTAATGCGGCCGGTCTTCACCGGGTTCGCGCGGTTCGCCGTGTCCTCGAACAGGATGTACGGGTAACCCGACTCAAACTGGATCTCCGCGATCGTCTGGAAGAACTGGCGAGCCTTGATCTTGGTCTTTCGGATGCGCGGATCCTCGACCATCTCCTCGTAGTTCTCGGTCACCGAGATGTCGGCGAACGGCTTGCCGTACACGCGCTCGACGTCGTACGGGGAGAACAGGTACATGTCGTCGTTGCGCTTCGCCAGCTCAAAGGTGATATCCGGAATCACCACACCGAGCGACAACGTCTTAATGCGGATCTTCTCGTCCGCGTTCTCGCGCTTCGTGTCCAGGAACCGCAGGATGTCCGGGTGGTGCGCGTTCAGGTACACCGCGCCGGCACCCTGGCGGGCACCGAGCTGGTTGGCGTAGGAGAACGAGTCCTCCAGGAGCTTCATCACCGGAATCACGCCAGACGACTGGTTCTCGAT
The DNA here is from genome assembly GCF_036881695.1 of Corynebacterium sp. Marseille-Q4381. Classification (NCBI taxonomy): domain Bacteria; kingdom Bacillati; phylum Actinomycetota; class Actinomycetes; order Mycobacteriales; family Corynebacteriaceae; genus Corynebacterium; species Corynebacterium sp. Marseille-Q4381. The sequence continues at coordinate 172,353 of NZ_JBAJNR010000006.1, forward strand.
GTGCTTGATCGGCGCGCCGGACTCGCGGATGTTGGACAGCAACAGGGCGACACCGCCGCCGCGCTTCGACAGCTGCAGCGAAGAGTTAATCGCGCGGCCGATGGACTCCATGTTGTCCTCGACACGGAGAAGGAAGCAGCTCACCAGCTCGCCGCGCTGCGCCTTGCCGGCATTGAGGAACGTCGGGGTGGCTGGCTGAAAGCGCCCAGTCATGATCTCGTCCACCAGCGCGGTCGCCAGCTTTTCGTCGCCGCGGGCCAAAAACAGCGCGGTCATGGACACGCGGTCTTCGAACCGCTCGAGGTAGCGGCGCCCGTCGAACGTCTTCAGCGTGTAGGAGGTGTAGTACTTATACGCTCCGAGGAAGCTCTTGAAGCGAAACTTGTAGGAGTACGCGCGCTTGAAAGTGTCTTTCACAAACTCCCAGTCGTACTGCTCGATCACACCCGGCTCGTAGTACTTGTTGTCCACCAAGTACCCCATCTTCTCTTCCAAGTCGTGGAAGTAGACGGTGTTTTGGTTCACGTGCTGGAGGAAGAACTGGTTCGCCGCCTCGCGGTCTTTGTCGAACTGAATTTGGCCGTTCTCGTCGTACAGGTTCAACAGCGCGTTCAGCGCGTGGTAGTCCAGCTGGTCTGCCGCGGAAGCGGGCTTCGGAACGCTCGTGCCGAGGGGCTGGGCGGGAGTTGGCGTGGTCACGGTGAACGGGCCTTTCAGTGAGAGACTTTCGTGTTCCGGGAGCGAGAGTACTTCCCGGTGTACTTGGCGCGCAGGCGGGCGAGCCGCTCAGCGTTTGGGTCGTCGGTGGTGGGCGCGGGTGCGTGGTCAGCTGGTGCAAGGCCCAAGCGCTCGGCCTGAGCAACCAGCTCAGATCGTACGTGGTTCACGTCCTCCGCTCCGCCCATCAGCTCAAATCGGTAGAGGTAGGGCACCTTGCACTTCGCGGCAATCACGTCGCCGGCGCGGCAGTAGTCCGCGCCGAAGTTCGAGTTGCCCGAGGCAATCACGCCGCGGATGAGGCGGCGGTTGTGCTCGTTGTTGAGGAACCGGATGACCTGCGGCGGCACGGGGCGGGAGTTTTCGTGCGTGAGCGAGACGCCGCCCCCGTAGGTCGGGCAGATCAGCACGTACGGCTCGTCCACGACAAGCTCGCCGTCGTGCTTGTGCAGGGGGATTCTTGCCGACGGCAACCCCACCTTCTCCACGAACCGCTTCGTGTTCTCGGTCGCCGAAGAGAAGTACACCACCAACACGCCGCTTCCCCTTCTTTTACGGCTTACGCCGCTGCGAGGCTGCGAATGCGCTCGGGGCGGAAACCGGACCAGTGGTCGCCGTCAACCTCGACCACCGGGGCCTGCAGGTGGCCGAGCGCCATGACGTAATCGCGGGCCGCGTCGTCCAGAGAGATGTCGACCAGGTTGTACTCCAAGCCGGCCTTGTCCAGGGCGCGGGTGGTTGCTCGGCACTGCTGGCATGCGGGCTTGGTGTAAACGGTGATAGACATCTCGACGCTTCCTTGTAAAAGTTTCGTGGGCTTGAAAATGCTCTTCGCCGATCCCCTCGGCGGTTCAGGAGAGACACTATACCTTGGGGCAAAAATCGGCAACTGATACTATATGTAGTAGTTACACACGTGGTATTCGCAGGTGGGGCCGGGAAATTACCCACATGTAGTCTTCGGCGTGAATCGCTGACTTACAGGTGTGGTATTAAATTTTCCTGAGACTTCGTCCGCCGCCGAGAAACGCCGAAAAATCCCGCCTCGGCCGTAAAGCCGAAAGACGGGATTGATCGGTTGGTTAGCGCTCTAGCCCTGGCGAGCCTTGAAGCGCGGCTCCTTCTTGTTGATCACGTAGACCTTGCCGCGGCGACGCACAACCTGGGCGCCCGGCTTGTTCTTCAGCGACCGAAGCGACTTGCGGACCTTCATCGGGCGCTCCTTTCTGTTAGAGACTGCTACTTTATGCAACGCATGGCCGAAAACGGCCGCGTCGCGACACGAGCGAACACTCTACACGCACCCTGCAGCAAGCACCAAACCCCTTTCGGGAACAGGTTAGCCTCTCCCGCGGGTGTAGCGGCGTTCCATTTCATCGGCGACGGTGTCGAGGCTCTTACCCATCGTCTCCGGAATCTGCCGGGCGACGAAAACGGCGGCGATCACGCCGAGCACCGCGAAAAGCACAAACGTCGTCGTAGCGGATAGCGCGTTCACCAGCGGAAGGAAGAACTGCGCCACCACCCAGTTCATCGCCCACAACGCCAGGCCGGCCAAGCCCATGCCCACGCCGCGAATCTGCGGCGGGACGAGCTCGGAGATCAAAAGCCACGTCGTCGGCGACACCGCCGCCTGCTGGGAGGCGATGAATCCCGCCATGCACGCCAGCGCCACCCACGCCAGCGACGTGTTCGACTCCGCCGCGCGGTAGGTCAAAGACAGCGCGAGGAGGAAGACGATGTTGCCGCACAACCCGAAGAGCAGCAGCCGGCGACGCCCGATGCGGTCAACAAGTTTCAGTCCCACCCAGCACGCGGCCACACTCACGAGGCCGATGACGATAGAGGTGTAGACGGCGTTGGCGGTGGAAAGGCCGACCTTGTTCATCATCGTCGGCGCGAAGTACACGATTGCGTTGACGCCGGTGATCTGCTGAGTCACCCCGAGCAGCGCCGCGAAAACGACCGTGACTTGAAGCCACCTCGCCTCCGCCAGCGCGCGCCACTGCGCCGACACACGCGGGTTGTCCTCGGCCTCAGCGCGCGCGGTCTCCAGCTCGTCCGCGTCAATACCAGCCTTGGCGGCGATTGCCGCGGCCTTCTCGTCGTGTCCCCGGCGCGCGAGCCACAGCGGCGTCTCGGGCACGAACGCCATGCCGGCGGCGAGCGCGAGTCCCGGCAGCGCGGCGGCGCCGAGCATGAGCCGCCAGTTCTCCAGCGGCGCAAGCAGCGAGTTGACCACGTAGGCGGCAAGCTGGCCGATGACAATCATGAGCGTGTTCAGCGACACGAGCTGACCGCGGATGCTGCTCGGCACGATCTCCGAGATGTACATCGGGGTGACAATCGATACAGCGCCGACCGCGAGGCCGAGCAGTGTGCGGGCGGCGGCGAGCGAGCCGACGGAAGCTGCGAGCGCGCACCACAGCGAGCCGGCGACGAAAAGCGCCCCGGCGGTGATGAGGGTGCGGCGCCTTCCCAGCGCGTCCGCGACGGCGCCGCCGCTGATCGCCCCGACGGCGGCGCCCACCAGCAGCATCGAAGTGACGAACCCCTCCTGCGCGGGACTCATCCCGAACTCGGGCGTAATAAAGAGCAGGGCGCCGCTCATCACCCCGGTGTCGTAGCCGAAGAGCAGGCCGCCGAGCGCCGCTGTCGCCGCCACCTTGCGGGCGTAAGTAAATTCCATGCCGCCAAATATGCCCCGCGTCTACCATGAATGTCATGTCCAGCGACGAAAGCGACCTGCAGCGGCACATTATCCGGGCGTTGGGGGTCTCCCCCTCAATCGATCCGGCGGAGGAGATTGACCGCCGGGTGGAGTTTTTGAGCGACTACCTGGCAGCCACGGGCGCGCGCGGGTTCGTGCTGGGGATCTCCGGCGGGCAGGATTCGACGTTGGCGGGGAAGCTGGGGCAGGAGGCTGTGAATAAGCAACGGGCCCTCGGGCGGGACGTGGAATTCGTCGCTGTGCGCCTGCCGCACGGGGTGCAGGCGGACGAGGACGACGCGCAGCTGGCGCTGAAATTCATCAACCCAGACCGCACGGTGACGGTGGATATCAAGCCAGCAACTGACGCAGTCGATGCTGCGGTGGCAGCCGCTCTCGGCACCGCGCGGTTGGGCGACTTCAACAAGGGCAACGTCAAAGCGCGGCAGCGGATGATCGCGCAGTACGCGATCGCGGGCGAGCTTGGGATGTTAGTCATCGGCACCGACCACGCCGCGGAGAACATCACCGGGTTCTTCACCAAACACGGCGACGGCGCCGCCGACCTCATGCCGCTGGCCGGGCTGAACAAGCGCCAGGGCGCGCAGCTGCTAGAGCACCTCGGCGCCGACCGGCGACTGTGGGAGAAAGTGCCGACCGCCGATCTCGAGGAGGACCGCCCGGCGCTGCCCGACGAGGAGGCGCTCGGCGTCACCTACGCGCAGATCGACGACTACCTCGAAGGCAAGCCAATCGACGCGGATGCGCGCGAGCGCCTGGAGCACCTGTGGCGCGTCGGCCAGCACAAGCGCCACCTGCCGCCCGGGCCTGCGGACACCTGGTGGCGCTAGGTCCCTTGGTGCCCTAGGCGCCGAGAACGCTTTCGGCAGCGCGCACGAGCGCGTCGCCGTAGCTCGGGCCGTGGGTGTAGGAGTGGACGGCCAAGGGGTGCAGCTGGTGGGCCGGGATGCGCTCGCGCCAGTTGGCGCTGAGCTGCCCGCCGGCGGCCAAGTAGCCGTCCACGAAGGACTCGAAGTACGGGGCGCCGAAGAGCTCGAGCATCGCGATGTCTGTCAACGGGTGGCCGCCGTGTGCGGCTGGGTCGATGAACCGCACGCCGGCCGGGCTGTAGAGCACGTTGCCGCTCCACAAATCGCCGTGGAGGCGCGCCACGGGGGCGTCCTCGTCTTCGGCGAGCAGCGCGTCGCAGGCGCGGCGCACGGTATCCAGGCCAGCCTGATGTAGGTTGCCCGCCTCGTGCGCCTTCTGCGCAAACGGCAGCACGCGCTGGTGGACATAGAAATCGGCCCAACGCTCGGTTGGCTTACACTCCTGTTGCGCGCGGCCGATGTAGTTCGGGCCGTCCCACCCGCTCGCCGGAGCGCCGAATGCGTCCGCCCCCGCGGCGTGGATTGCGGCGAGCTCGCGGCCGCCCTCGTGCGCAGCGTGTGCGGTGGGGCGTGCGGTGGGCACCTTCTCAATCACGAGGTAGTTCTCCTCGTCGCTGACCTCGAAGACCTCCACGACTGCGCTGGATCCTTCGCGCAACCACCGCAAGTACGCCGCCTCGGCAGCCGCGGCGTGCGGGCCGCTGCCCCGTTTCACAAACGAGTTAGCTCGTGTCTTAGACAAATCTCGCCTCCATCTCCAGCAGGAATTTCTTCATTTCCACTCCCCCGCCATACTGGCCGATCGCCCCGCCCGCGCGTACGACCCGGTGGCACGGCACCACAATCACCAGGGGGTTTCTTGCGCACGCGGTGCCGGCGGCGCGCGCCGCGCGGGGGGCGCCTGCGGCCTTTGCAAGCTCAGCGTAGGTGGCGGTCTCGCCGTACGGAATGGTGAGCAGCGCCCGCTGCATGCGCTCGTAGACTCCCGAGGTCAAACTCCAGTCCAGCGGGAGGTCGAAAGTGCGGCGCTGCCCAGAAAAAAATTGGGCTAGTTGCTTATCGACGTCCGCGTGATCGGATTTCACCGCCCCGTCGGCAAGCAACTGCCCAAACCCCACCCGAACCAACCCATTCGGTGAACACACGCTTGTCAGCGGTCCAACCGGGGTGTCGTGCACGCGGTAGGTGTACATGTTGTGGAGCTAACGGGATTCGAACCCGTGACCCCCACACTGCCAGTGTGGTGCGCTACCAGCTGCGCCATAGCCCCGCTGTTCGGAAGGAGCCCTCCCGAACGGCTTCGATAAATATAACAGCCGCTGCAATCAGCGACCAAATCCCGCCGTGACTAGGAATTCTTCAGCGTGGTGACCCACGCCTCGCGGTCGCCGAGATCCTCTGCGTCCTTGCCGTCGATCCACACGCGCGGGGTCCACGCCTCGCCGGTCTCGTCCTCCTGCAGCTTCAGGTTGGCCGCGCCGACTTCCTTCGCCTTCTCGATGAACGCGCCCTCGCGTATGTCGCTGACAGCATCCTCCGAGGCGCCGTAGTCCGCAGCCAGATCCGCCAGGTCGTCGTTCGAGTACTTCGCGGTGGCCTGCTGGTTCACGTACAGGAAGTCGCGCAGGCTGAACGCCTGGTCCATGTCGCCGCGGCTGATCAGCGCCAGCATCGCCGCCAGCGAGCGGGTGGAGTGGCCCTCAATACCGCGGTCCTGGAACTCCATCATGTGCAGGTCCACGTTGATGTCGCCGGCCTTGAGCGCCTCAACCATCTCTGCGTCGGTCTGCTTGTGCAGCTCTGCGCAGTAGCCGCAGGAGAAATCTTCGAACAGCTGACCGGTCGGCGCATCCGGGTTAGCGCCGACCAGGTGGATGACGTTGTCGTCCTCTGCCCACTCGACGTTGATGCCGCTCATGTCGATCATGCCTTCGCGGACGGCGTTAGCACGCTGGCTCTTGCCGTTGGACACAATCAGGCCGATTACCAGAGCGGCGATCGCGATCACGGCGACAATCGCCCAAATGAACGCGTTGCCACCCTTCTGGTTCGGGTTCTGCACTTTGCGCGTAGTCACAGCTACATCTCCTCGACGGTAAACAGGGTTAATGTGATGGGTCAGTCTACGGGTAGACCGCAAACTTCTTAAATGGTCGGTACATCATGAATGCAGTTACTGCCAGCAGGAACACATCGCGCCAGATGGCTTGCATTATGTCCCCGTGCTGCGGCTCGCGCTGGTTGGGGTCGAAACACCCGCAGTCAATCACCATGCCGCGGGCGTGCACAGACCACAAGCCCATGATGAACATAATGAGCACCACCATGGAGACCCCGCCAGCCCAGCGGATCTTGATGCCGAGCAGCAACAACAACCCGCCTGCCAGCTCCAGCGGGCCGATGAAGTTTGCCAAGATGTCGGACCAGTACGGGGTGAAGACCTCGTACGCCTCAATCTTCTGGAACACCTCGAGGTGGTTGCCGATTTTGGTGTAGCCGGCGTAGATCCACACGGCCGCAAGTCCGAAACGGGCCGCGGCGGCGGCGAAGTCGAGCACCCGCGTCATGGGAGCGGGCGCAGTTTGTACAGGTGAGCTCACAGGTGTTGACACTAGCCCACCGCGCGCCGGCAATGGTGCGACGAACGATGTGTTCAGCGTTACTTTCCAAGCACCCCGTTCACAATCGCTGCGGCTTCTTCCTGCACCTGCTTGAGGTGCTCCTCGCCCTTGAACGACTCGGCGTAGATCTTGTACTTGTCCTCGGTGCCGGACGGGCGCGCCGCGAACCAGGCGTTTTCGGTGGTGACCTTCAGCCCGCCGATCGCTGCGCCGTTGCCCGGGGCCTCAGTCAGCTTCGCGGTAATCTCCTCGCCCGCGAGCGTGGTCGCCGGCACCTGATCCGGCGACAGCGCCTTCAACGCGGCCTTCTGCTCGCGGTCGGCGGCAGCGTCGATGCGCGCGTACGCCGGAGCACCGTACTTCTGCTCGAGCTCGGCGTAGCGCTGCGACGGGGTCTTTCCCGTTACCGCGGTGATCTCGGCAGCGAGCAGGTCGAGGATGAGGCCGTCCTTGTCGGTCGACCACACCGTGCCGTCCTTGCGCAGGAACGACGCGCCTGCGGACTCCTCACCGCCGAAGCCGATGGTGCCGCTGACCAGGCCGGGGACGAACCACTTGAAGCCGACCGGCACCTCAACCAGCTTTCGGCCGAGCGCTTTCACCACCCGATCGATCATCGACGACGAGACCAGGGTCTTGCCCACCGCCGTATCCTGACCCCACCCATCGCGGTGGCTGAACAGGTACTCGATGGCCACGGCCAGGTAGTGGTTCGGGTTCATCAGCCCCGCGTCAGGGGTAACGATACCGTGGCGGTCTGCGTCGGCGTCGTTGCCGGTGGCGATGTCGTACTTGTCGCGGTTGCGCACCAGGCTCGCCATGGAGTTCGGCGAGGAGCAGTCCATGCGAATCTTGCCGTCTGTGTCCAGCGTCATGAACCGCCAGGTCGCGTCCACCTCCGGGTTGACCACGGTCAGGTTCAGCCCGTAGTGGTCCGCGATCGCGCCCCAGTAGTCCACGGACGCCCCGCCCATCGGGTCTGCGCCGATTGCTAGGCCGGAGCGCTTGATCGCCTCAGTGTCAACGACGTGGTCGAGGTCGGAGACGTACGCGCCCTTGAAGTCGAACGCGCTCGCGCGCTCGTCGCGCACGCCGCTCACGCTTACCCGGCGCACGCCCTCGAGGCTGGCCGCAAGGTAGTCGTTCGCCTTCGCCGCGATCCAGTCGGTCGCGTCGGTGCCGGCAGGACCGCCGCTTGGCGGGTTGTACTTGAAGCCGCCGTCGCGCGGCGGGTTGTGGGACGGGGTAATCACGATGCCGTCGGCGCGCTTCGCGTCCGTGCCGGTCACCCCGCCGCCGAACTTGGCGTTGTGCCGCAAGATGGCGTGGGAGACCGCAGGCGTCGGCGTGTAGCGGCCGTCCGCGTCCACCATCACCTCAATGCCGTTAGCGATCAGCACCTCGAGCGCAGAAATCATCGCTGGCTCGCTCAGCGCGTGCGTGTCGCGGCCGATGAACACCGGTCCGCCAATGTTGTGGTTGCGGCGGTAGTCCACGATCGCCTGCGTAGTGGCCAGAATGTGCGCCTCGTTGAACGCGTTGTCCAGCGCCGAACCGCGGTGGCCCGAGGTGCCGAACGCGACTTGCTGCGCTGGGTCGGACGCGTCAATGTCGCGGGTGTAGTACGCGGTGACCAGCTCCGCGATGTCGATGAGGTCCTCGGGTCGGGCGGGCTGACCCGCGCGGTCGTGTGCCATGATGCGCTCCTTGCGGTGGCTGGTGGTTTCGGCGGACGCTTACAACCCCACTTTTACCCAAGTTGGCAGCTTCGCGTTCGGGTTTGGGCGGGAGCGGCCAATAGACTCGACTCCCGTGCGCACTGACTCTCTTCACACCGGCATCGCGGTCGGACTTGGCGCAGCCCTCGGCGCGCTCGCGCGGTACGCGCTGACCTTACTCACCACCGACGGATCGCCGCAGGCCGCGGTCTTGGTCCTGGCGATCAACATGGCCGGGTGCTTCGCCATGGGGCGTTTCAAGCCCGGGCCATTCTGGGGCATGGGCTTTCTCGGGGGCTTCACCACGTACTCCGCGGTCGCCCTCGGCGCGCTCGACTTTTCGCTTGCCGGCGCGACAATCTTCATCCTGGTCACCTTCACCGCGTGCGTGGCGTCCTGGTTGGCCGGCGACGCCGCCTCGGGAGGTGCCCGCCGTGGCTAATCTCAGCTTGTTCGCCTGGGTCTTCATCGGCGCCTTCTTCGGCGGGCTGGCGCGCTGGGCCCTGTCGCACATCCCGGCCCCGAGGGTGGGCACGTTCACCGCCAACATCGTCGCGTGCGCCGTGCTCGGCTTCACCTTAGTGTTCCCCGCGCCGTGGCAAGCGGGACTCGGCGCCGGGTTCGCGGGTGCACTTTCCACCTGGTCAACACTGGCGAAGGAGTGCGGCGAGCTGTACAAGCGCCGCCAGTGGGGCAAGCTGGCCAAATACGCCAGCTTCACCGCCGCGATGGGCATCGCAGCCGCTGGCTGGGGCGTGATGATCAGCCGCCGGGGAATGTGGGGCTAACCAGCCGGCGGCCTAGTCCGCGATCGCGTCGAGCGGAGGCGTCTTCGAAGCCCGGTGCGCCGGCCAGAGCGCGGCAACAACACCCACGGCCACGCTGCCGGCAAGCATCAGCCACACCAGGTTCCACGGCACGACGATGGTGTCGAGGCCTTGGTTGGCGAGCACGGTGAGGAACGTCCACCCGAGGGCCAGGCCTAAGACAACGCCCAACACCGCGCCAAAGAACGCCATCTGCACCGATTCTAAGATGATCATGGTGCGCACCTGCCTGCGGTGCGTGCCGACGGCGCGCAACATCCCAATTTCTTGGCGGCGTTCGATCACCGACAGCGTCAGGGTGTTCACGATTCCCAGCACCGCAATCACCACAGCCAGCGACAACAGCGCGTACAGGATGAACAGCATCTGGTCGATGAGGCCCAGCACTTCTCCAGAGATATCGTCCTTCGACTGCACCTGCACAACAATGTCGTGGCGCACCTCGTCCTCGAGGTTGCCGCGCAGTTGATCGGTCGAGACCGTGCCGTCGCCGCTGACACCCATCATGATGATTCGGGCGCTGCCGGGGACGATCTGATTCGCGACGTCGGCACTGACCACCACCGAAGTGAGGATGGAAGAGTTCTCGAAGATGCCCCCAACGGTCGCTTCCACCTTCACCGGGGAGGCACCAGGCGCCGCGACAGTGACGCTGTCGCCCACCGACCAGCCGCGTTCTTCCGCCCAGTCGCGCGGGGCGATGACCACGTCGCCGGCCAGCGATGACGACCCGTCCACCATATCCATCGAAATCAAGTCTCCCGGGTCGCCGAAGAGGACCGACGTCGTGCCGAAGGGGCCGAACTGCGCTGAGTACTCCCCGTCGACCTGAATTTGGGCCTCCGTGTAGGCGGCGACGGCGCCAACCCCGTCGACGGCGGGGATGCGGGACATCAGGGCGCTATCAAGCGGAAAAGCCCCGAACGCCGGCCCGGAAAGCACGTACTCCGCGCTGACCTCGTTGTCTGCGACGCTGTCCACCGAATACTTCATCGACGCGCCGAACATGCCGATCAAGTTGACCAGTGCAATGCCAAGCATCAGCGCGAAGGCAGTTGCGGAGGTGCGGCGCGGGTTGCGGCTGGTGTTGGTGGAAGCTAGCTTGCCGACGGCACCAAACGGCGCACCTATTACCCTTCCGACAGGCGGAACGATCGGAAGACTCATCGCGGGACCCGCCAAGAAGATGCCGGCGATAACCAGCACCGCCGCCGCGCCGACCAATAATGCGCGCTGGGCCGTGCGGCCGTCCTCCCACCCGAGTGCTGCAGCGCCGGCAGCGACTGCAGCGGCGATGAGCAGCGCGCCGATCACTGTGCGCGTCTTCAGCGGCTGGGGCGCGGCGGATTCGCTGGCCCGCATCGCCGCGACCGGCTGCACCCGTCCTGCTTGGCGAGCCGGCGCCCACGCCGACAGCAGCGTCACAACAACGCCGGTGACGATCGGCACCACCACCGCGTCGAGCGACAACCCGAGCCCGCCCGCCGGCAGCGCCATGCCGTTTTGGCCCATACCCCACTTGATGGCGGCGACCATGCCGACGCCGGCAAGCACACCGAGAGCGGAACCGATGAGACCGACGACGAACGCTTCCGCGATGACGGATCTGGTCACTTGACGCTTTGATGCGCCCAGAGCGCGCAGCAGCGCGAACTCCTTGGTCCGCTGCGCAACGATCATGGAGAACGTGTTTGCAATCAAAAATGTGCCCACGAGCAGGCCCACGAGGCCGAACGCGATGAGGAAGTAGGACACGAAGCTCAACGCCTCGCGCACTGATTCGCTGGCTTCCTCTGCTGCTTCCTCCCCAGGACGTATGGTGAGCTCCGGGTGCTGCTGCGCGAGCTGCTCGCGCAGCGTCTCCGGGTCCGTGATCCCGTCAGTGCTGATCAAAAGCGCTGTGACGTACCCCGGTGTCATGTATGCGTCGAGGTAGTCCTGCGCCGGCAACAGGAACTTCATTGAAGTCTCCTGGGTCAGTTCGTCATCGTAGAAACCCACGATGGTGAATGTCCGCCGGTCCTTGGTATCAACCGCGATAACCTCTTGGCCCAGCTCGAGACCGTAGAACGCGGCGCCGTTGCCGTTGACGATGGCCTCGATCGGTTCACCGCCGCTATTGTGCGGCTCGCGGCCGTCGGTAATCTCCGGCACCGGGCCGACCGCCTCGGTCTCTGGGTAGTACAGCCCGCCAGCCGACATCCCTTGCCGGGTCTGGTACGCCTCCTCGTCCGTGTTCGCCACGACGAGCACCTTCGAGTCAGTCACGTTAACGTTTCTTACGCCCTCGGCACCGCGGATCGCGTTCGCGTCCTCCTCCGTGATGCCGCCTTCACCGTCAGCGGGTTCCACCACCACATCGGCGCCCTCGTAGCGCGTGGAAACGGCTGAGTCGAACGTGCGCTCCAGCATGTTCGTGAACATCATGGAACCCGCGATGAACGCGGTGCCGAGCACCACCGCCAACACCGTGAGCGCAAGCCGCAACTTGTGCGCACCAATGTTTCGCAGCGAGACCTTCGTCATCGCCCGTGAACCCACCGCCATTACTGTTCGATCCCCGACATCACGCGGAGAATTGCGTCCATCGACGGTTCATAGAGCTCGTCAACGATCTGCCCGTCCCGGAGGAAGACGACCCTGTCGGCGTACGACGCGGCACGCGCGTCATGCGTGACGATGACGACGGTTTGCCCATCGTGGTCAACCGCGTGCCTCAAGATGCTCAGCACCTCGCTACCCGCGTTTGAATCGAGGTTGCCCGTCGGCTCGTCGCCGAAGATGATCTCGGGCTTGCTCACCAGCGCGCGGGCGCACGCCACACGCTGCTGCTGACCTCCGGAAAGCTCACTTGGCCGGTGCGCCAGCCGCTGATCAAGACCCAACCTGGTCGTGATCTCGTCGAACCACGCCTTGTCAATCTTCTTACCCGCGATATCTGTCGGCAGCGTGATGTTCTCAGCCGCGTTCAACGTGGGTACCAGGTTGAACGATTGAAAGATGAACCCGAGGCGATCGCGCCGGAGCTCCGTCAGCTGCGCGTCGTTGAGTGAGGACAACGCCGTACCGCCGATGTACGCCTCGCCAGAGGTAAACGAATCCAGCCCTGCCATCGTGTGCATGAGCGTCGATTTGCCGGACCCAGACGGCCCCATGATCGCAGTGAACGCGCCGCGCGCGAACTCCACATTCACCCCAGCCAGTGCCGACACCTCAGTATCGCCCTGCCCGTAAGTTTTGACTAGATCCACGGCCTTCGCTGCTGCTTCCACCGTGACTACGCTACCCCACCAGTGATTCGAGCCCGCGGTCGTGCGCCTCGGGTAGCTGCTCGCTGTCAGGCGCTAGGTGATAGCGGGTATCTCGGCGACAGTTGTGTGTTTCCGCAGGTCGCGTTGCGCGGTCGTGGGAGTTACCCGCTATCAGTGGTTGTGGCCTGTAGCTCCCAAGGTTTCAGTGTGTCAACGACAGGGGGTTTTGCACCTACCGATGAGGCTGTTTGTCGTCGGGAGCTACAGGGCGCGGCGCGTGCGTCGCCCGTGTCACTGCCGCCTATGTGCCGGGAGCGCCCCGATATGTCAGTGCAGTCGGCGCCTTGTAGCTCCCAAAGTTCCGTGGTGTCAGCGACCTGGGGTTTTGTGGGCCGGTTTGAGGCTGTTTCTCGTTGGGAGCTACAGGACGCAGGCTGTGACGATGCCCGAGTTGCCCGGCGTGCCAGCGGTGCGGCCTTTAAGGGGGGCGGATCGTTTGACGCTGCTCGGGTTTGTGTGCGGGCATAGTAAAGCACCCGATCTACCGGTTGTGGCCGGTGGATCGGGTGCTTCGGTATTTTGTTGTTGTTTTGTTGTTGTTGGGTCGGCGGTAACCTACTCTCCCACACCCTCCCGGGTGCAGTACCATCGGCGCGGGCGGGCTTAGCTTCCGGGTTCGGAATGGGTCCGGGCGTTTCCCC
>NZ_JBAJNR010000007.1:0-150251 GCF_036881695.1 Corynebacterium sp. Marseille-Q4381
GTGCTGGCGGTGGTGGGTGCGTGTGGTGGGGTGGGGGTATCGGTGTTGGCGGCGTCGATAAGCATGAAAGCCCACGCTCACGCGCCGACGCTGATCGACGGGCACCTGCGCTCGGGAGGTGCCGACCTGCTGCTCGGGATCGAGGAGCGGCCCGGCGCGCGGTGGGGCGAGATTGCGCTGGGGGAGGGCACGATCGCGCGCGGGGACATCCGCCGGGCGCTGCCCGCCACCAGCGGCGATGTAGCGGTGCTGACCTCGACTCGCGCGACCGTCGCCGACGGCGCCGCGATCACTCCGTCCGACGTTGAGACCGTGGTCGGCGCGCTCGCCACGGGGGGTGTGACAGTGCTGGATGTGCCGGTGGAGGCTATCCCGCAGCGCTGCGACGCCGCTGTCATCGTCGTGCCCGGCCAGCTTCGACCGGCTGCCGCCGCGGCAAGGATCGCGGCCGAGCTCGATGCCCGCGGTGTGCCGCACACGCTGGTGCTGCGTCGCGCGGGGTGGGAGTCGCTGACGGACGCCGAGGTCGAGCGCGTTGCCGGGTCGCGGATCATCGCGCAGCTGCCCACATCCGCAGGGCTGGCTAAAACCATCGAGCGCGGCGGGCTGCCGCAGCGGCTCCCGCGCCCGCTGGCTGCAGCCGCCGAGCGTTGCCTTGCTGAGGTGCTGCCCGCCGCGGCCCGGGAAAAGAGGGCAGCGTAGATGGCCGCGAACCACGATGTGCTCGAGCGCGTGCAGCGCCGGCTTGCGGACGAGCCGCCCAACCCCACCCCCGAACGCCTCGCCCACCTCATCCGGGAAGAAGCTGTGGTGATCAGCGACGTCGACGTGCTCGACCTGCTGCGCCGCCTGCGCGAGGACACCACCGGCGCGGGACCGCTCGAGCCGCTGCTCGCTGGCGGCGACGTCACCGACATCTGCGTCAACGGCGCGGACGAGGTTTTCATCGACGCTGGCCGCGGCCTCCAGCGCGCGCCGCAGCGCCTCTTCGACACCGACGACGACGTGCGCCGCTTAGCCACCCGTTTGGCGATGCGGTGCGGGCGCAGGCTTGACGACACCCACCCGTACTGCGACGGCCACATCACCCGACCAGACGGCACCCTTTTGCGCTTCCACGCCGTGCTGGCACCGACCTCCCAGCCGGGCACGTGTATTTCGCTTCGCGTGCTGCGCACAGCCACGGCGAGCCTTGCGTCGCTGGTCGAGCGCGGTTCCGTCGATGCGGAGCGTGCCGAGCTGTTGCGCGGGCTCGTCCGCAAGCGCAAGACGTTTCTGGTTGTCGGCGGCACCGGCAGCGGCAAGACCACGCTGCTTTCAGCCATGCTCGCCGAGGTCGACGCGTCCGAGCGCATCATCGCCATCGAAGACACCCTCGAGCTGACCCCAGCCCACCCGCACGTGGTGAACCTGGCCACCCGCGGCGCGAACACCGAAGGCGCCGGTGAGATCACCGTCGCAGACTTGGTGCGTCAAGCGCTGCGCATGCGCCCCGACCGCATTGTCGTCGGTGAGATCCGCGGCGCCGAGGTCATCGACCTGCTCGCGGCGCTCAACACCGGCCACGAGGGCGGCGCGGGCACGCTCCACGCGAACTCGCTTGGTGAGGTGCCTGCGCGGTTGGAGGCGCTCGCCGCCCTTGGCGGGCTCGACCGCGCGGGCCTGCACGCCCAGCTCGCCGCCGCAGTGGACGCCGTGGTGGTGGTCAAACGCCGACCGGACGGCACTCGCCTCGTCCAGCAGATTGGCGTGCTCGACGGCTTGCCTGTGACCGCGCGCTGCGTGTGGGACGCCGGCACCGGGCCCGCCGAGGGGTACGAGGAGCTCGCATGCGCGCGGTGATCGTGGCACTGGCCGTGGCCTGCCTTACCGGTCCGCCGCGACCGCTCGGCCGCATCGAAGCCCGCAGCGGCGAGACCGCTTCTTTCAATCCCGCCTGGATTCCCGTCGCTGTCGGCGCGGTGGCGCTTACCGCTTTCGCCACTGGTCGCGCCGGGGTGGTCGTTGCCGCGGCGTGCGCCGGCGCTTGCGCCGTCCACACGGTTGCTGCCCGGCGTGCCGCGCGCGCCGACCGGGCCCGCGCGGCGGCGGCCGCCGAGTTCATTGGCCACCTGGCGGAGGGCGTCAGCGCGGGAGCAACGCTCGCGGGTGCCGCAGCGCGCGCCACCGAGCGGCTGCCCGAATCCGCTCCGGCGACGCTGCGCCGCGATTGCCTCGTCTTCGCAGCAGCCGCTCAGCGGGGCGACGCCCCGCCGGAGGTCGCCACCCCGGAACTTCAGCGCGTCACCGCGCTGTGGGCGCTATCCACCACCCGGGGCGTGCCAGTTGCCGGGCTTTTAGCCACCGCCCGCGACGAGATCGACCACCAACTGCGCCACCGCGCTGCGACGACTGCCGCGCTTTCAGGGCCGAAAACCACCGCGGTTGTGCTCTCGCTCTTGCCGCTGGCTGGCATCGGGATGGGCGCGGCGATGGGGGCGCAGCCGGTCGCGCTGCTCACCTCTCCCGGCATCGGTTCGGTGCTTTTGGTCGCTGGCACCGCGCTCGTGAGCGCAGGTGTGGTGACCTCCGGCGAGATCATCAGGAGGGCGGCCGCATGATCTCCCCGCTCGCCTTGTGCTGCATCGCCGGCGCGCTCGCGACGACCCGCCCCAGGCCCCGCGGCCGCCTCAGCCTTGGCGCGCCGGATCCAACGCACCGCCCCCGCGACGGACCCGCGGGGGCGGATCCGAACCGGTGCGCCAGCGACATCGCGCTGTTCGCGGCCTGCTCCACCGCCGGGCTATCGCCCGCGCAGGCGGCGGCCGCGGTTGCGGACACGTACGCCGGCCTCAGTGCCGGCTCCGGCACTGCCTGGCACACCACCGCCGCGCTTCTGGCGCTCGGGGCCGACCCCGAGCGCGCCTGGTCCGAACTCCGCGCCGTCGACGGCGGGGCGGACCTGGCCAACCTTGTCACCATGTCCAACTCGTCCGGCTCTGCGCTCGCTGCGGGCTGCTACCGCATCGCGGAGCGCCTCCGCAGCGAGGGAGCCGACCACGCAACCGCGAAGGCGGAACGCGCGGGTGTGCTGATCGCTATCCCGCTGACCGCCTTTTTCCTCCCGGCGTTTTTCGCCCTCGGCCTTGCGCCGGTGGTGATCAGCCTGGGATCAACCGTCCTCCGATAGCCAAACCTTGAAAAACGAAAGCGAGAACAACCATGAACCGCATCCAGCTAGCAACCATCGCCTCCTACAACGCTGCCGTCGGCTGGGCACAGAACACCCTTGCCAAACTCGGCAACGACCGCGGGATGAGCACCATCGAATACGCCTTCGGGTCGTTGGCGGCCGCGGCGCTTGCCGGCGTGCTGTATCTGGTGGTTAACGGCAACGGCGTGACCTCGGCAATCGAGGGTGTCATCACCGACGCGCTCAGCGACCGCCCGAACTAGACATGACTACGGTAGAAACCGCGCTTTCGCTCACCGTGCTGGTCACGGTGGCAGCGGCGATCGTGGCCGGAATCGCGACGATCGCGGCCTACATCTCCGCCGTCGACACCGCCGGGGCGGCCGCGCGCGCCAGCGCCATCGGCGTCGCGTACGCGCCGCCCCGGGGCACGGTAGAGGTGAGCGAGGGCCACGGCCTCGTCACCGCCACTGCGCGCGTGCCCGCGGCAATCGGCACCATGCGCGCCCAGGCGGTGTTTCCGGTGGAGTACCAATGAGCGCGGTAACCGCCGCAGGCATCGTCAGCGCCGTCACCGCGCTCGCGGTCAGCGTCGCGGGCATCGGTGCGCACGTCGCCGATTCCCACCGCGCGCAGGTTGCCGCGGAGCTCGCCGCGGTTGCCGGTGCGCAGGCCTACTACGCAGGCTTCGAGCCCTGCGAGGTGGCGCGGCGCACAGCCGAGCTCAACTCGGCGGTGCTTCAGAGCTGCACGCTTGCCGACGGCCACCTCACCACCTCCACCTCCGCACGCACCGGAAGCGGCCAAGCGCGAGCCGGCCCGGCCTAGGCCTCAGCGGACGCGTCGCCCGCGGTCATCGCCACCAGCGCGCCCAGCAGTTTCAGCGCGGCGTGCTTGTCCAGCGGCTGGTTGCCGTTGCCGCACTTGGGTGACTGCACGCACGACGGGCAGCCGTCCTCGCAGCCGCAGGAGCGGACTGCCTCGTACGTGGCGGTGATCCACTCGCGGAAGCGGTGAAAGCCCTCGTCGGCAAACCCCGCGCCGCCCGGGTGGCCGTCGTAGACGAACACGGTGGGCAGCATCGTGTCGGGGTGCAGCGCGGTGGACACGCCGCCGATGTCCCACCGGTCGCAGGTGGCCAAAAGCGGCAACAGTCCGATTGCGGCGTGCTCTGCGGCGTGCAGTGCGCCGGGGACCTCGCCCGCGCTGATCCCCATCGCGTCAAGCGCGAGCGGGTCGATGGTGTAGGCCACCGCGCGGGTGATCAGGCGCTGCTCGGGCAGGTCGAGGGGGATGTGGTCGGACACGGTGCCGTCGCTAAGCCGCACGACGTACCCCGTCACCCGGTCGATCACCTCCACGTCTACGTTGGCCACCCACAACCCCGGCGACGGGTTCACAATCGCGGACGGCGAGCCAAGGATCGTGATGTCGGTGGTCGAGCGGGCCTGGGTCGAGTAATCGGGTGTTTCCGGCGCGACGAGGGCGACGTGGTCGTCCAAGTCGAGGGTGTCCACCACGAAGTGTTCCCCCTGGTGGATGTACACCGCGCCGTCGTGCACCTGGCTCATTGCCCGCACGGCGTCGACGGTGCCCAGCAGCCGGCCGTCGCTCATGTCCACGATCGCCACTTCGTTGCCGGAGCCGCCGCGCAGCGAGACGTGCGCGTGGGCGGTCTCGGGAGCGATGTCGCCTTCGAGCTGGGGCACGGCGAAGAGGCGTTGCCCGCGGCGTCGTAAATAGCACTGCCTCACCAGCTCCCCGACGACTGCTTCAGCACCGAAGGCGGCGACGTCGGTGTCGGTCAGCGGGCGCTCCACGGCCGCGCAGTAGATGTGCCCGCGCAGAAGGTAGGGGTTCGACGGGTTGAACACACTGTTCTCCACCGGCCGGTCGAGCAGCGCCTCCGGGTGGTGGACCAGGTAAGTGTCCATCGGCTCGTCGCGGGCAACCATGACCGCCACCGCGTGCTGGCCGCGCCGGCCTGCGCGGCCCACCTGCTGGCGAAACGACGCCACCGTGCCAGGAAACCCCGCCATCACCACAGCGTCGAGGCCGCCGACGTCGATGCCGAGTTCCAGCGCGTTCGTGGAGGCCAGCCCCAGAAGATCCCCGTTGTCCAAGGCGCGCTCGAGCTTGCGGCGGTCCTCGGCCAGGTAGCCAGCCCGGTAGGAGGCGACGCGGCTGGCGAAATCCGGCTTGCCCAGCAGGATGAGCTCCTCCTGCGCGCGCATCGCCACGATCTCAGCGGCGCGCCGGGAGCGCACGAAGGTGAGCGTGCGCGCGCCGTCTGCGATGAGCTGCGCCATGATCGCGCCGGCCTCGGTCGTGGCCGCGTAGCGCACGGGGGCGCCGTTTTCTCCCTCAGCGCCCTCGATGAAGCCGGGTTCCCACAGCGCGATGGTGCGCTCGCCGGTCGGCGCGCCGTCGTCCGTGACCGCGGTGACCTCGCGGCCGCACAGGCGCGAGGCCTGGCCCGCCGGGTCCGCCGCTGTCGCAGAGGCGAAGATGAAGGTGGGGTGCGCGCCGTAGGCCTCGGCGATGCGGGTAAGCCTGCGCAGCACCAGCGACACGTTGGCGCCGAAGACGCCGCGGTACGTGTGGCACTCGTCCACCACCACGTACTTCAGGTGGCGCAGAAGGCGCGCCCAGCGCTGGTGTCCCGCGAGGATGCCGGCGTGGAGCATGTCCGGGTTCGTGAACACGAACCGGGTGTGCTCCCGAATGCCGGCGCGGGCCTCGGCGGGGGTGTCGCCGTCGTACGGCGCGGCGTTGATGCCGGCGGTAACGAGCCCGTCAGCCTCCCGGATCATCCAGGAGACCGCGTGCAGCTGGTCTGAGCCAAGCGCCTTCGTCGGCGTGATGTACATGGCGCACGCCTTTGGGTCCGCGGCGAGCGCAGACAGCACCGGCAGCTGGTAGCCGAGCGACTTGCCTGAGGAGGTGCCGGTGGCGACGATGACGTCGCGGCCCGCCCAGGCAAGTTCTGCGGTGTGTGCTTGGTGGAGGTAAGGGGAGGTGAGGTGGGCGTCGACAAGCAGCTGCTTCAAGCTGGGCTCAATCCACGCGGGCCACGCCGCGTAGCGCGCCGGAGACGAGGGGACCTTGGCTACGTGCGTGACGGTGGAGCTGGGCAGGCGGCGCGTAAGCGACCCGATCAGCTCTTCACCGAAATCAACCATGGACACAAAGGGTAGGTCATACCTGAGGTTAACGGCGTGCCGGGCAGCGCGTTTCGTGGCACACTATGGGTAGGTCACAGGTTTTGTGTGCGCCCTGCTACAAGGCGCTCGCGAGGATTGTGCACGCGGGCGCCAGGACTTTCCCCGAACTACCGGCGAAAAGCCCTGGTGGACGGCCTTCCATATCTACAACGCAACATCTTTGAAAGGTTTCATTTACACCATGGCAACTGGCACCGTTAAGTGGTTCAACGCCGAAAAGGGCTACGGCTTCATCGCACCGGAGGACGGCTCCGCCGACCTGTTCGTGCACTACTCCGAGATCCAGGGCTCCGGCTTCCGCACCCTGGAGGAGAACCAGCAGGTCGAGTTCGAGGTCGGCGAGGGCTCCAAGGGCCCGCAGGCGCAGCAGGTGCACATCATCTAGTTTTTGCGCTCTGCTCTCAACGAGCTTTGTTTGATCCCGCTGGCCGCGCGCCGGCGGGATTTTTCAAATCGCGGACACGCCGCGGCTGACATCCCTCCACTCGAAGAACTTCGCCTGGGCGCGCTGGATGAGCAAGCCCACCAGCGACCCCAGCAGGACGCCGACCACCATCGCCAAAAGCGGGAAGTCCGACAACAGCGAGCCGCCGAGGTAGCCCAGCCCCACGCCCAAAAACGCCCAGAGGATCACGCCGACGGTGTCGTAAATGAAAAACGCGAACCAGTTATAGCCCACCGAGGCAAGCACGATCGTGGCCACCCAGCGGGCCCACGGCAGGAAGCGCCCGACCAAGATCGTGATGCCCGCGCCGCGCTTCATGTTTCTGCGCACCCACTGAATCGCCTGGCCCGCCTTGGACTCGGGGTCGAGGCGCTCGACCACGCCGATCAGCTTGCTGCCGAGGGCGAAACACAAGTTATCGCCGATCACCCCGCCGATGATTGCCGCGAGGATCGTGCCCCACACATTCGGCACCCCCTGGGATGCGGAAAACGCGCCGGCGAGGTTCAGAATGGTTTCGCTCGGCAGCAGGGGGCAAATCGCGTCGCCGACCACCAACAGCGCGAGCAGCGGGTAGAAGGCGGGGGTGGCCATCAAAGTGTGGAGGAAAGCGATGAAGGAATCGATCATGGGGCCAAGCATCGATTGCGTGCTCCTTTCCTCCCGGTCCGCTTACGTGGTCTGCTCGTTGTGCGATATCGATGCGAGTCTAGCCGTGCGGGGGAACGGGTGGGGTGCTGTGTTGGGTGGTGTGTTGGGGGAGTCTGCTACAAATGAGGAAGTTTTCGCACCTATATATAAGGCGCGCTGAAAACGGCGCAGTATATGGTGCGAGGGACATCCCTGCGAACGCGAAGTGAGGTGGCTCGGCATTGTCAGCAAGCGGTAAGGCCGACGGCAAGACTCTGGTCATCGTGGAGTCTGCGACGAAAGCGAAGAAGATCCAGAAGTACCTGGGCGACAACTACATCGTCGAGGCGTCTGTGGGCCATATCCGCGATTTGCCCGGTCGCGCCGCCGACATTCCGGCGAAGTACAAAAACGAGCCGTGGGCGAAGCTTGGTGTGAACCCGGAGGACGGGTTCAGCCCGATTTACGTGGTCAGCCAGGACAAGAAGAAGAAAGTTGCGGACCTCAAGGCGAAGCTGAAAGAGTCTGACAAGCTGCTGCTCGCCACAGACCCAGACCGCGAAGGCGAGGCGATCGCCTGGCACCTTTTGGAGACGCTGAAGCCGAAGGTGCCGGTTGAGCGCATGGTGTTCAACGAGATCACCGAGTCCGCCATCCGCGAGGCCGCGGAGAACACCCGCGAGGTGGACATGGACCTGGTTGACGCGCAGGAGACGCGCCGCATTTTGGACCGCCTCTACGGCTACGAGGTCTCCCCGGTGTTGTGGAAGAAGGTCATGCCGCGCCTGTCCGCCGGCCGCGTGCAGTCGGTGGCCACCCGCGTGATTGTGGAGCGCGAACGCGAGCGCATGGCGTTTGTCGAAGCCGAGTACTGGGACCTGACGGCGACGCTTCAACCTCAGTCCGGGACTGAGCGCGTGTCCTTCGACGCGAAGCTGACGGCTATCGACGGCACGAGGGTCGCCCAAGGCCGCGACTTCGACGACCGCGGGCAGGTGAAAACCGCAGACGTCACCGTGGTGGACAAGGCCGCGGCCGAGGCGCTCGCCGCCGGGCTCGAGGGCGCCGCGATGCGGGTTGCCGGCGTGGAGGAGAAGCCGTACTCGCGCAAACCCTACGCACCGTTCATGACGTCGACGCTGCAGCAGGAGGCCGGCCGCAAGCTGCACTTCACCTCCGCCCGCACGATGCGCATCGCGCAGCGCCTGTACGAAAACGGCCACATCACCTACATGCGTACGGACTCCACGTCCTTGTCCAAGCAGGGCTTGGATGCCGCCCGCGCCGCCGCGAGCGAGCTCTACGGCGCGAACTACGTCACCACATCCCCCCGCGTGTACGACCGCAAGGTGAAGAACTCACAGGAGGCTCACGAGGCGATCCGCCCAGCCGGTGAGCGCTTCGCCACCCCGGGCCAGCTCGCCGGTTCCTTGGACGCCGAAGAGTTCAAGCTCTACGAGCTGATCTGGCAGCGCACCGTTGCCTCCCAGATGGAGGACGCGCGCGGCAATTCCACCAAGGTCACGGCTGAGGCGACCGCGTCCACCGGCCAGCTCGCCCAGTTCGCGGCGACCGGTCGCACCATTACCTTCCCGGGCTGGCTGCGCGCGTACTCCGATCAAGACAAGGAAACGCACCTGCCGCAGGTCGCCGAGGGCGACGCACTGGACACCGAGAAGATCACCGCAGACCAGCACTCCACCAACCCGCCGGCGCGCTACACCGAGGCCAGCCTGGTGAAGAAGATGGAGGATCTGGGCATCGGCCGCCCGTCGACCTACGCCAGCATCATCAACACCATCCAGGACCGCGGGTACGTGGTCGCGCGCGGCAACGCGCTTGTGCCCACCTGGGTCGCGTTTTCCGTGGTGGGGCTGATGGAGAACAACTTTGACGCGCTGGTGGACTACGACTTCACCTCCTCCATGGAGGACAACCTGGACGAGATCGCCCACGGCAACGGCGACCGCACCCGCTGGCTCAACGGCTTCTACTACGGCGACGCCGACGCGCGAGAGTCGATGGCCGAGGCGATCGCGCGCCGCGGCGGGCTCAAGCACATGATCGAGGACAACCTCGAGCACATCGACGCCCGCGAGGCCAACTCGCTGCGCCTGTTCAACGACGACCAAGACCGTCCCGTGGTGGTGCGCGTCGGCCGCTACGGCCCGTACATCGAGCGCCAGATCGGCACGACAGCAGACGGCGAACCGGAGTACCAGCGCGCCAACCTGCCGGAATCCGCCACCCCAGACGAGATCACGCTCGAGATGGCGGAGCGCCTCTTCGCCACGCCCCAGTCCGGCCGCGAGCTGGGGGCCAACCCCGCCAACGGCCGCATGGTGGTGGCGAAGGAGGGCCGTTACGGCCCGTACGTCACGGAGCTGGTGCGTGACGACGAGCGCTCCCACGCCGAAGCCCGCGCCGAGGAGATCGTCGCCGAGGAGCGCGCCGCGGAAGACAAGCAGCGCGCCGAGGAAGGCAAGCGGGCGAAGAACTGGGAGACCAAGACCGCGACCGCGCAGAAAGAAAAGCGCATCGAGGAGCTGGTCACCGAGCAGCTCAAGCCCGCCACCGCGTCCCTGTTCCAGTCCATGGAGCCGGCGAGCGTAACCCTGGAGGAGGCGCTGCAACTTCTGAGTCTCCCGCGCGAGGTGGGCGTCGACCCGGCTGACGGCGAAGTGATCACAGCCCAGAACGGCCGCTACGGCCCGTACCTGAAGAAGGGCAGCGATTCCCGCTCCCTGGCGTCGGAGGACCAGATCTTCACCATCAGCCTGGACGAGGCGCGCCGCATCTACGCGGAGCCGAAGCGCCGCGGCCGCGCCGCCGCGAAGCCGCCGCTGAAGATGCTTGGCGACAACGACGTGACCGGTAAGCCGATGACCATCAAGGACGGCCGCTTCGGCCCGTACGTCACCGACGGTGAAACCAACGCCTCGCTGCAGCGCGGCGACACACCGGAGACCATGACCGACCAGCGGGCTAACGAGCTGCTGTCCGCACGCCGCGCTCGCGAGGCCGAAGACGGCGGCAAGAAAGCCACGAAGAAGAAGGCGGCGAAGAAGACGACGCGGCCGAAGAAGACCACCAAGCGGGTGGTTAAGGCGCGCAAGAAGTAGCGCTTAAGCCCGGTCCGCCATCGTGGAGCGCACCGGGCGGGCCAGCTGCGTCATCTTGTTGCGTCCGCGCAGCTCCACCGACTTCATGAGCGTCCAGCGCTGCTGCTCAACCTCGTTGGCGGCGCGCAGGGTCGCGGCGTTGGTCAGGACCTTGCCCGGGGTGTCCTTGGCCAGCTCTGTCAGGCGCGCGGCCGTGTTTACCGCGTCGCCGATGACGGTGTACTCGAAACGGTCGTGGCCGCCAATGTGGCCTGCGACGACATGTCCCGCCGCGGCGCCGATTCCGGCTTGGAGGTCAAGCCCGTCCAGCTCATCGCTCAATTCTCGGGATGCTTGGAGGGCGTGCGACGCTGCGTCGTGAAGCGAAACTGGCGCACCGAAGACTGCCAGCGCTGCATCCCCCTGGAACTTGTTGATGACGCCCTTGTTGCGGTGCACCACGTCGACCACCACCTCGAAGAAGTTGTTGAGCTCTGCAACCACCTCTTCCGGGGTGTGCTCGACGGCGAACGTGGTCGAGCCGATGACGTCGATGAACAAGACGGCGACCTTGCGGTCCTCCCCGCCGAGCTCCGGCTTCTCCTCCAGCGCCTTCTGGGCGACCTCCGTGCCCACGTAGCGGCCGAAAATGTCGCGGACGCGCTGGCGTTCGTTGAGGCCGCGCATCATTTCGTTGAACCCGGCCTGCAGGACGCCGATCTCGGAGCCGTCGTAAATATCCACCTGCGTGTCCTGCTCCCCGCGGCGCACGCGGTTGATGGCGTCTTGGAGCTCCGTGATGGGGTCGACCACGCTCATGACGCCGAACGCTGTGCCGATGGAGCCGGTGACCAGCGCCATGATGGTCAGGGCGAAGACCGCGGGCACGAGCTCGCCCGCGGTGTGGGTGAAAAAGCCCCGCGACTGCGCGGCGAACAGCAGCAGGATACCCACCAGCGGTACGGCGGAGGTGGTGATCCACGTCATGTACAGGCGCTGCTTGATCGGCGGCTCGAGCGTGGAGTCCTCGAAGCGGCGGGCTAGCGCTTCGGCGGCGACGGGGCGGACGAGGCGCTCGGCCTGCAGATACGTCAGCACCGCCATGACGAAGCAGGTCAAAAGTGTGGCGACGAAGATGACCAGCGCCAGCTGCCACGAGATCTGCAGCGCGGCGATCGTGATGATGGCGATGCCGATCAGCCACACCGCCACCACGATCATGGTCTGCAGGACCGGCAGCCGGAGCACGAGGTTGCGCACCATGTTCGGGTCGTGCTTGTCAGGGTTTTGCTGCCACTCGAACACGGGGCGGAACATCAGAAGCGTCGCCACAAGGCCCACCACAACGGCGAACAGCGCGTAGATCACACCGATCACGCCGATGCCCATGTGGTCCAGGGTGAGTTCCTCCGCCTCCTCCATGGGCACGAGGAAGCGGACGAAGAACATCACTCCGAGTGCGCCGACGACGTTCGTGCCCAGCACACTCGCGGCGTACAACGGCCACGACGTGCGCAAGAGCCACTTGAGCCGGCGCAAGAGTCGTTCCATGACTTATCACCTTAGCGTCGAACATGGGGTGTTGTTCCGACCGAGTAGTCTTTGCAAATGTGACGAACCGAAGCCCCCGCAGTGTTGCTGAGATCCTCGGCGACGCGCCCAAGGTGCGAGACACCATCCTGGCCGCGGCTGCCGCGGCACGAGGTGTTTCTGGGGCTGATCCGCGCGCGCTCGCGCACTCTTGGCTCTTCACCGGACCGCCGGGATCGGGGCGCTCGAACGCGGCGCTGGCGTTCGCTGCGGCGCTGGTGTGCACTGACCCTGACGTGATCGGCTGCGGCAAGTGCAAGGCGTGCCGCGACGCGCTCGGCGGGACCCACACCGACGTCGTCCACGTCGTGCCGCAGGAGCTGGTCATCCGAGTCAAATATGTGCGCGACGAGATTGTGGCCAAAGCAGCCCGCTTGCCGACGGTTGCGCGCTACCGCATTGTCATCATCGAAAATGCCGACCGCCTCCGCCAGGACGCGGCGGACACCCTCTTGAAAACCGTGGAGGAGCCGCCGGAGCAGACAATCATCATCCTGTGCGCCCCGTCCACTGACCCGGAGGACATTTCCCAGACCCTGCGCTCGCGCTGCCGTCACCTCTACATCCCCGCCCCTTCGGAAGCTGAGGTGGTCCGCCTGCTGGTGGAGGAAGAGGGCGCGGCCGAGGACGACGCGAGGCTCGCCGCCGCAACGTCGCTTCGCCACATTGGCCGCGCCCGCAAGCTGGTCACCACCCAGTCGGTGCAGTCCCGCCGCGCCAACGCCATCCAGCTCGCGGAGCACGTCTTCTACGGCTCTCAGGCCTTCCGCGCAGCCAACTCGCTGGTGAAGACCGCCCAGAAGGAGGCTATCGACGACTACGCCGAGGCCGACGCCCTCGAGCGGGCCCGGCTGGAGAACGCCCTCGGCGTCGGTGCGAAGGGCAAGGGCGCGGCGAAGGCGATGTCCGGCACCGCCGCGGAGCTGAAAGCGCTCGAGGCGCAGCAGAAGTTGCGCGGCACCCGCCGCAAGCGCGACGCCCTCGACCTGGTGCTGGTGGATCTGGCCGGTGTGTACCGCGACGCGCTGGTGTTGCAGTCTGGTGCCGGCGTTGCCCTGACGCACCCCGACTTCGAGGGACTATCGCGCGAGGTGGGCAACCGCGTCAGCGCCGAAGGCCTCGTCGCCTGCCAGGACGCCATCTCGCAGTGCCGCGAGCGCCTGCACCAGAACGTGGACCCGGGCATCGCCTTCAACGGCATGCTCGGCCGCATCCGCCAAGCGTGCGGCGTGCGCTAGGGCCCTCCTAGCTGCTGGTTTACGTAGGCCGTAGCGCGTGATATAAGCTTTCTAACCGGTACGCGCAGCGTCCGGCCACCTTAGCTCAGTCGGTAGAGCATCTCACTCGTAATGAGAAGGTCGCGAGTTCGATTCTCGCAGGTGGCTCTAACAAAACCCCAGCTAAACACCAGTTTTAGCTGGGCTTTCTTTTTGTCTCTAACGTTTCGCGTTGTCCCAA
Organism: Corynebacterium sp. Marseille-Q4381; assembly: GCF_036881695.1. NCBI lineage: Bacteria > Bacillati > Actinomycetota > Actinomycetes > Mycobacteriales > Corynebacteriaceae > Corynebacterium > Corynebacterium sp. Marseille-Q4381. The sequence goes on from NZ_JBAJNR010000007.1 coordinate 13,621, forward strand.
GTTGTCCCAGGTTGTTTCTTTTATTGGCGCACACAGAGCGCACACAGAGCGCACACTCGGCGAGGGGTAGCGATTTGGAACACGGGCGCGAAAAGCGGCGTTGGATTAGATAGAGAACGGTAAAGTACAAGCCGGAACCAGGAAGGAGGCCCCCGATGGCATATAGCCCCCGTGTTGTAGCGAATAACATCCTCGCTCGCGCTTTTGAAGAAAAGCGGCTCATCACGCCAATGAAGCTCCAAAAGATTCTTTACTTCGTGACGAGCCAGTACTCCAAGAAGACGGAGGGGGACTACCTTCTTGAGGCGCCGTTTGAGACATGGGCTTATGGCCCGGTGGAATACACGGTCTTCGACGAGTTTCGAACTTTTTCGAAGAAGCCGATCACCAAATACGCCAGAGATGCGGCGGGGAACACTCTCGTCGTGAACGAAAGCGAAGACCCGTATCTCCGTGAAGCGCTCGACGAAGTATGGGAGGCAACTCGGGATAAAGGTGCGGTGTTCTTATCCAAGCTCACCCATTCGGAAGACTCTGCATGGGACAAGGCGTATCAGAATGACTGTGGCGTGCTGGATCCACACGATATCTTCGAAGATGACACTTACCAGGATGCTTTAGGACTGTGAGCGAAGAGGGCGAGATCAAACCGGGACGGAAGCCTGCCCCGGAAGTGAACGACACCGAAGATGAGCCGATCGGTCAGATTCGTCCCAATCGTGAGATACGGATTGTCAGGTCGACACCGCCTAAAGGTGCAAAGGCGACGTTAACTAAAGCGCGAGCCAGTGAGCCAAAACCGCGGAATTGGAGAGAGCAGCTGGACTGGACCCGCCACAAGTTCGCCCAACGGCTGGTGGTGGGGGCGCTGATCGCCATCTTCGCAATGGCAATCATGCAATACTGGTGGCCCAAAGAGGAACAGTCCTTCACCAGCACAATAAACATTTTCCAAATCGTCGCGACAACCGCGCTGGGTTACGTTATCGGGCGATCCGAAGGACCCCCCACTCCTAAGGACTAACAGACCCCGGGTATCGCGCGCTGCCGCGCCAGGCGGGGATCGAAGTCATGCAGCGCATCGAGCAAGAAATTCTGGCCAGCAAGCGACGTCTCAGCCGCTAACCAGCGTCCGGCACCGCGCGCAGGCCGTCGCGCCGGGCGGTGCGTTCTTCGCGTCGCTTTGCTCGGGCAGCGTCGCGTTCGCGCTCGGCGGCGAGGTAGGCATCCATGGCGCTCGGCACGGCGTCCAGGCCCTCGTCCCAGAGGTGGCCGTAGATGTTGAGGGTGGTGGAGGCGTCGGCGTGGCCGCACATGCGTTGCACCGCGTATACGTCAGCGCCGGAGGCGATGGCCATGGAGACGCCGGTGTGCTTGAGGGTGTAGGTGTCGACGCCTTCCAGCCCGGCGTCTTTGCACATCTGTGCCCAGATGCGCCGCCAGCGGGCGGTGGTCCAGACGTTGCCGTGCTCGTCGGTCAGCAGAGGATCGGTGGGGGCTTTGCCCACGCACTCGTCCTCAAGGTCGAGCAGGAGCTCGCCTCCGACGGGAACGTCGCGGCAGAGGTGGTTCTTGGTGTCGCCCTCGTGGCCGAGCTGGTCCACAGAGCGCTGCACGTGCAGCCTCCGCCGGCGGTAGTCGAGATCCTCCACATGGAACCCCTTGGCCTCGCCCGGGCGGACGAGAGTCAAGAGCAACACCCGCACAAATAGCTTGGCCTGCGGGGTCGGTGCCGCTTCCAGAAGCCGGTCGACCTCGGACACGCGCAGCGCGCGGCGCTTCCCCTTCTCTTGCCGAACGAGGTCACCGGATTCGAGCGGGTGGTCGTAGATGATCTTCTGCTTCACCGCGAGCGTGCAAAGGGCGTTGATCACGATGCCGACCTTGCGCTTCTGCCCAGAGCCGAGCGGCTTCGCTTCCTTCTGGTGGGGCCGCCGCGACTGCAGGCTGTCGATCCAGGTGGTGATCGTCGGACCGTCCAACTCGCAGATCGGTGTTTTGCCGAAGACCGGTTTCACGTGGGCCCAGGCGGAGCGGTAAGACGCCACGGTTGACTTCGCCTTGCCCTCCTTGGACTTAATCCACGGATCCCAGAGGTCCTCGAGGGTGATATCGCGCTTGTCCTTGGTGATCCAGGTGCCCTGCTCCTGGCCGACGGCCACCTTCGCGCACCACGCTTCGGCGGCATCCTGGGTGGGGAAGGTCTTTGAGACCTTGCGCCCGTTCTCTTCCCAGACAGCGCGCCAGCGGTTGCCCTTGCCCCACCGCGCGGAACGCACGCGGGTTTTGCGGCTGGTTTTGTCAGGGTTTGGCTTTGTCCAGTCGTCGCGGACGTGTGCCATGTATTCTTCTCCTTGTCTGATCACCCACCCCCACCCCCCGGGTGGTTGGACACCTCATAAGTCGCCCCGCGGTTGTAGCTAGCCGGCTCCCGCGGGGCGCATCTAGTTCTTTTTGATGTCGCGTACGGCGGCTTCCAGGGCCGCCATGTCTTTGGCGTTTACCTCATCGTCGAGCCTCTTTTTATAGGCGATCCACTGCGCCTTGGCATGCTTGTCGGCCTGCGCCTTGCTGCGGCTGCCCGCGCCGGAGAGCACCTCGCGCTCGTTGAAGACAAGCCACTTGTCAGTGAGGTCTTTCCAATCGCTAAGCAGCATCCCTTGTCGCTTCTCGGCTCGATCTTCGGCGTAGTCGAGATACATGGTGGTCAAACGCGCCATCTCGCGGAGCTCGTTGTCGTGGAGGTAGTTCTTTGCGACGATGACGTCTTTACTTCCGGGCCCGTGAATGCTGTCCCAGTTTGTAAGCCCCATGTTCTTCTTCGAGGCGTCCGCTCGCTCGAGGATGAGTTCGGCCGCAGTTTTGCCGTGCGCCGCGAAGTGCAGTTTGTTCTGTATTGAGGCGAAGAAGCGTTGTACGTCGGTGCTTTTTGGGTTGTAGTCGTCACTGGAGGCGGCGATGACATCGCAGATTTTGCGGAAAAACTGGCGTTCCGATAGGCGGATTTCCCGGATGCGTTCGAGCAGTTCGTCGAAGTGGGTATCGCGACCGTCATTCTTCAGACGCTGGTCATCAAGGGCAAAACCTTTGACGAGGTACTCGCGGAGCACGAGGGTGGCCCATGCTCGGAATTGGCTTCCGCGAGGACCCCGTACGCGGTAGCCGACTGCGATAATCATGTCGAGGTTGTAGTGGTTCACTGACCGGGTTTGACCAGGTACTTTCAAAAGTTGTTTGAATGTAGCTTCCTCGCCAATCTCGTGCGATAGGGTGACGTCCTTGATGTGGTGGGAGATGGCGGAGGTGGTGACGTCAAACAGCTGCGCCATCTGCTTCTGTGTTAACCAAGCATCGCCATCGACCACCTGGAGGCGTACCTGTGCCTTGCCGTCATCGGTGTTGTAGATGACTACCTCGTCCGGCTGAGTCATATCATCGATCCTCCCGTTTAGATCTTCTCGTAAAACTGCTGTGCTGCCCCCGCATTGAGCCTGTCCGCTCCTGTGGGGCGCGCTTTTTAAAATTTGATTCGGGGTGCTTGGTGAAGGTTGATGTCGCGGATCCTCTTGTTGATGAAAAAGGCGTCAGCGATCCACCAGATGCCGAATCCGCCGACGGTCAAGGTTTGTAGTAGACCCATTCCGATGTTGCCTAAGTAGTAGCGGTGCCCACCTAACAATCCCAGGAGGGCCCACCACAACCATGCGATGGTCTTATTTACCGGACGGGACGCACCGGGTGCGGAGAGGCGTTGAGAGTATGGATCGTGATTATGTGAAGCCGCATACGATGCGATCGGCGGTTGCTCACCGAAAACGTGTGATTCCGTGATCGGACTATTCGCTGAAGACGGTCGCCTAACGTCAGAGGCGTTGGATTCGAAAGCCAGATCGGAATCGTCGTCCTCAGTGCGAACCTCTTGGTCTAAAGAATCGCCGTTATACGCGTCAGGGTGGGTGGTTTTGACAACGGATTCCACCTCTGGCAACGTAACTTCCTCCGCCTCGTCCCCGTGTTGCCTTGTCGAAAATGGTGCTTCGTCATCTTCGGGTTGATACCGAGGCACTGCGTCATACTCTCGAGGGTCTGCTTGGTAATGAACTAGGCGCGGCAACGGCTTGGTGACGTCTGTTTCCAATAGTTCTTCTGCAAGCTCGTGCGCTCGAGCGGCGACGAGCACAATTTCAGCTGCGATAGATGAGCCTGAGATCGTTGCCCGCGATATGACAGTAAGCCCCTGTGAATCGAAATGCCGCACTATCGGGGCGAACTTCTCCGAAGATACCTTCGACAGCTCGCCTACTCTCTCGCCGTCTAGCCGGATTTCAACTGCTTCCCACTTCTTGGTCTTGCCAGCTTCAAAAAGATGGAGCGAAACAAGCACTTGGCCCAAGCCAGATAAGGGGACAAAGTCAGCAAGATATTCTGTGTGCTCCGACTCTTTCGCTACTTGTGTCTTCGGGCCTTCGGGGAGCAGGACAAAGCCATCTGTCGGGGGGTCGTTAAGTGGCAGGAGCAAGTCTGGATCGGGTAGCGCGAGACTTAGCCAAAAGTCCCGCTCGCCCTTCCAACCAACGTTGGTCCAAACGCGCATTGTTGCGCCTGCGTCGTAGCCGCTTGCGGCTACTCGCCGTAGCTGCGAATACTTCGCACATTCGTCTGATGAGATGTAGCCGACGACGTTGTCCCACCATCGAACTGAGATCGCATTGCCAGAAGTGCTAAACGGATTATCTGGTTCTGGAACCAGCGTGACGTCAACATAAAACTCCTTGTTGTCTCGTCCACGTTCAATTTGGAACATGCCTTCCAAGGAGCGGCGATGGTAGTGTGCCCCCTTCACTTCAACCGAAAAATTCTTCCCTGTGAGTCCAAGCGGGTACACCGGTTTGCTAAGCATTCGTAAAATCCTTCGACAGAAACTGTTCTCGTCGGGTTGCTTGCCAGACTTCCAATAGGTGGATAGTGACCCCGAGCTCGGCGGCGATCGCGCCGGGGTGGCCGTCATATATCATTTCAAGTTCTGCGTATTCCTGCGGGTTAATCAGCAGATTTGCTGCGTAGAGGTCCGCGCGCATCTCGTATCTAGATTGGTGCCCCGCGGGGTCGTCGCTGGCTGCGTGGCCGAGTTCGTGGGCCAGTGTGTGGATTCGGTTACGTGGCCCGAGGCCAGTTCGGATAAGGATCAGGCGTTCATCTGGGAACCATCCACCGAGGTGGCCACGTTGAAGGTGCTGGCCGATGTCATCTTCAACGCGCACGTCGAGGTCCTCCGCTAAGCGGAGGAGTTTAAGCTCCAGGTCCGTAATCGTCATCACCTTCTTCCGGCTCAGGCACGCGTTCGTTCGCCGCGTATGAGAGTGGGTACTCAGTCGCCCGATTAGTCGAACGTTCGTTGGCCAGCTCGTCAACGGGCACGTCCTCGATCAGCTTCAGCCGACGCAACAGCTCGTCCGTGAGCTGCTCGTCAGTGGCCCGGGCGAGCGCGGTTAGCACGCCCGGTTCTGTCATCCATCGCGCCGACATGAAGCCGAGATCAACCAACGCAATTACTGGAGACTCGTCGTAAGCCTCGGCCACTCTGATGATCAGCTCAGGCTTGAGTTCGCCAGCCCGCATCTGGTTAGCAAGAGTCCGGTCGTTTATCCCAGAAACCTCAGCGACCCTCCGATAACTGTCCCCTCGCGTAACTCTCTGCAGCCATTCGGTGTGTTTCATGTACGCAACATTAGTGACGTTACGCGCATTGCGCAACTTTTACGCACGTTTTGAACTGCGGAAACAAATCAGGGGCGCATTCAGCTTGCGCAATCTAAGTTGGGTGCGTAAAACAGAGTTCAGCGCGTAAAGGTTGCGCGCGCCACTCGGAAAGGAGAGCGGATGGCAACCCGATTGGACCCCACCGTGATTGATCAGCTCCGGGAAAAGCACGAACTCACCAGCTTCGAGCAGGTTGCTAACAAACTTGGCCGAACGGCCCACACCGTGCGCAAGTGGTATCACGGTCAATCCACTCCAAGCGCAGGAGATCTGGTGAAGCTGCAGTTCCTGACCGGCCGACCCTACGGCACCATGCTGATCCTCCCCGACAACTCGGACCATGCCGCGTAAAAGACCTCCACGGCATCGCCGCATAAGAAAACCCGCCTGATAGCAGCAAGCGGGTCTGGATCCAGAAAAGGAAAACCATGCAGAACAATACCACTTCAACACCAGCGGAGGGGCGAATGGCGTCTCGTGAAGCTCTGACGGAGGACCGTCAACGGCCATCAGGGGAGCGCAAGCGCGTCCTCGAGTTGTCCCCGGAGCAGCGCAGCTACCACAGGGCCAACATGACAAAACCGCAAAGGGCACAAGCAGAAATGCGCCGATCCTTCGAGAATTTAGGCGAAGCCCTCGACCTGTTCCGATGGTACGACGTGACCGGGCACCCAGAGGATTGGCTACCGCACGCCGTCGAAGCGATCGATGGGTTCTTCACCGCGCTCCTCGGTTTCCAACGCGAGGTTAACGCCGTCGTAGCACGCGACCCGTACTTCGCCGCCGTCCGCGAGCGGCAGCACCTCGAACGGATCGAACTGCATGAGGACCCGACCGCCAAGTCCGTCTTGGAGGACGGCTTGCGCTTCTCCGAAGGGGCGTCGGTCGAGGCGGCTCGCATAGTGCGCCGCATGATTCATGCGGTCGATGATGCGGAAGGTGACGTCCTCGACGGAAAGCCCATCGGCAAGAACGAATCTCGAACCGGCGTAGTGCAAAACGACGTTACTCATGCCGCCGAAGCTACCTCGCGTGCGGTCGCCCCGCTGGATAACACCGCTTCTGGCCTGGAAGAAGGGCGCTGACCGATGGCGTGGATCAGAACAGCAGGCAGCGACGGATACCTGTTTTATCGATCACGACGGTTCTTCGGGGCAGGGGTCGAGCTATTCGTCGCCGGGCTCGGTGTAGAGGGGCTCGGCACCGCCACTTTGCAGGTCCAGGACCCAATAACCGTACCGACGACGACCAGAAAAGATATCCATAAAGCCGTCGTACTCATCCTCCGTGAGGGGCTGCAGACACTCGGGTTCAGCGGCATCCGGGACATCGAAATAGATGTCATCGGTTGGCTTAAGCCAGAGCACCGGATTGCCAGGGGAGTAAAGCTTCACCGGCACACCGTATTGCTGCGCGTTCACCTAGGCAGCGCGAACATACGCGAAATCCCGCAAGGGGATTGGGTATTCACGGTCATCTTCGAAGCAAAGAGAGAAAACGTTGTTCGCCATGTCGTGAAGCGTATTCGCAAGGCGCGAGTGATGCGCCGCACCAACCGAAGTTTCCCGCTTGGGGACGCTGCCCGCCGCCGGGAGGTGAAGAAATGAGCACGTTCATCACCGTCCGTGAGTTCGCGCAGCGCACGGGTTACTCGGAGAAGACCATCCGCAAGCTCGTACGCCGCGGCGAAATCAGGTCTGGCCGTCGACGCGGCCAGAAACCAGGCAGGGGAGTGAAGATCCTCATCCCCGAGCAGGAAGTCCAGCGGTTTGTCCGCATGGAGGAAGTCGCCTAGAGGGAATTGATAACGAGGGAGTTCGAGCGATGCAGTATCTCGACTTGGCCGAAAGCGCAGGCCGTGAGCGTCAGCGAATGCTTCTGCGGCTGCACAATTCGGGCGTTGCCTCAGATGTCGAAGAGGTGGCGACGGAAGAACTGGACGGTCTCGTGAACCGTGAATTCGGCGTTGGCCATCCGGTCGTCCATCGACCACGCCCCGTAGGAGGGGACGGATCGTTGAACCCACTCGGGGACATCGAACTGGATTGTCCAGCTGACGTCTATACCGTCGTCTCTTTGAGGCGTGAAGCCGGGTTTGATGGCGATTCGGGCGAGCTCCAATTGCTCATCGTCCCGGATGAACGCTGCGAATTGATCGCATATACGCGTTCGCGAGGCGTCGATAGCGAGAGACGGACCGTTGACCTTCAGTTCGATCACGCGCCAAGTCAGAGAGCGTCCACGGCGGTGCCGGTCGAGTCGAGCAAGCTCGTTGATCCACCACAGAGCGCTTCCGAGGTGGCCACCTGTCGAGTGGTAGGGCTGCGTGGCTTCGATGAGTTCGCGCATCCGCTCGGACAAAGCGCTGGGTATCCGCTCGTGGAAGGACGCGGGGCTGGTGGTCATCGGGTACGACAGTCTGCCGGCGTTCGGTGGGGGATCGGTGGCGGTGTCGTAGACGACGAGTTCATAGAACAGTCCGTCGAGCGCGGCCCTCAGATTGTAAAGCCACTCTCCAAACAGCACAGACAAGGCAGGAGGGAAGGGGTGTGTGCTTTCGACCATGATGATCTGCTCATCTGGGCGTCGGTCGATGTGTTTCACCACCGGGTGGGCCTCCAGATGTTCGGACGCGATGTGCCACATCTCGTCTCGGTGCGCCGTCGCGCGCTGAACTCGCTCAAGGAGGACATCGAAATGTTTGTTCTGCCCCATAAGACCTAGGCCGCTTTCCGTGCTCGCAACTACCTCGGACGCACACAAGAAATCTGAACGAAAGGAGTGTTCTCGATGGACCTGAAGTGCAGCCAGAACTTTAGCACCGCACAGATGGTGTCAAAGGAGGAACGCATGCTCCTGCAGCTGTAACCGCCTCGAGCCCGTCCATGCCAGGTGGTCTGGCACGACTCATGTCCCCCTCGCGCTGTAGGTGCGCACCGGTTCGAGTCCGGGGACGGGCACCAGGAGACGTCGCGGAGGAATTTCTGCTCCTCCGAAGGACGGATCCGCGTCGCGAAGTTCGCTACTCCGTCGTTCAGACGCGGCAAGGCGTACTTGCGTCTCCCCTCAACCTCAACAACCAGGAGAAAACAATGCAACAGCTCTTCACCGACCCCACACTCTTGACCGTGGCCATCAACTCCGCGCTTGACGTGTGTTGGCCGGTCCTCCCGCAGCCCATCCTCGACCAGCTGGCGTGGGTGTAGCCATGAGCGACCTCACTGCCATCGCCACCGCCGTCGGCGTCCTGGAGAGCAACCTCGCCTGCCGTCGGCGCCCACCACTCGACCACATCTCGCCGGCGGCAGCGGCACTTCGGCACGCCCAGCCGGAGGAAGACCTCTACATCCCAACGGGGAAGGACTTCGCCGCGGCCGTCCTGGCCATCTTCACCTTCTGGTTCTTTTACGTGGCCACATGGGCCGTGTGGGGAGCGTAAGACCATGCCGCAATTCAACGCCGAACTCTACGCCCGCAACCACGCCGACAAAGCGGCGCCGCAAATCGTGGTCAAGGTCGTCACCGCTTGGCTCGCTGGCTTCACGACTGCCAGCGTCGCCTTTGTCTTGATCGGCCTTTGGGCGCTGGGGACAGCATGATGGCCGCACCAAATCCAGGTGATGTTGCCTTCCAGGCCAGGGCGCGCGAGATGCGCCGGCGACTTGGCGATATCGCGGACGCCGTCATCGAGGTGGAAGAAGTCTTCGCCCACTTCCAGAACCGCGTCGACACGCAAACTGCCGCACTGCTCACGCTCGCAGCGGTCCTTCACCACCAACCGGAGGAAGAACTATGACCACCCAGCAAGAACTCATTCGCCAAGCGTTCCCCGACAAAGAAGAGCAGCGCCCCGTTGCCACCCGCTCGGACATCATCCGCGAACTATTACCGCTCGTCGGAGACCTCCGGGCTTCGCACGCCCACGTCCTCGACGAGAACAAGCGGCTGCAGAACGAACGCGACACCAAGTCCGCTCTCGTGGCCACCCTCGAAGCAGCACTCGCCGCTACCCGCCTACAGGTCAAGGAACTCGAGAGGCAGGACAACGCCGCCGAGAACACGCGCCTGGCGAAGGAGGTCGTCGCGCTCAAGAATCAGCTCGCCGGTGCTAAGGCCGACGCCGCCGAAGCCCGCCGCGCCCGCCAAGCCATTGACGAAAAGCTGAAGCGCAAGACCGCAGACCACGACATGGCCACTAAAACACTTCTCGCCAACAACGACGAGATCAGAAAGGCCCTCGAGCAACGAGATGTCGCCAAAGCCGAGGTCGACCGGCTCCAAAAAGATTACGAGGCCGCGCGCCAAGACTTCAAGGAGATCCAGGCCGACAACAACACGCTCACCAAAGAACGCGACGCCGCCGAAGCAGAGGCGCGCCGGGTTAACGCCGAGATGCTGGACATCGTTACCCGCGAGAGGCAAGTCATCGAGGAGAACCAAGAACTCAAGTCACAGATCGAGCAGCTCCGCGAAGCGGTGGCCACGAGCGAGGGTGCCCCCCCGCAGAGCGGCCAGACGGTAGCCGAGGAAGGGCTTCGCCGGCATCTCGAGACGGCCGTCGCCCAGTTCGAGGAGGCCCCAGACAAGTCGCTCCGCGCCATCACTCGCGCCCTCTCCCTTCTGAACCACCCAGCCGAAAAGGAAACGACCAATGAGTGACCTCTACGCAGTGACCTTCCACAACCCGAACCGCCACTACCGCGTCCTCCGGCTAAGCGAGGACGAGGCCCAACGCTGGGCAAACACGCTTAGCCACTTCTCGATCGACCTGCCGCAGTTCCCGGCCCACCCGTTCCAGATCGCACCCATCGTTGAGGACCCGGACGGCGAAGTTCGCTACCTCGGCAAGCAGTACCGCCGCGGCGCAGCCCTCAAGGAAAAGGCGGTGGCCAATGCTTAGCGCCAGGGAACTCGAGCTGGCACGAGCTACGGTCGCCACGCTTGTGGTGTGCCTGCTCACCTTTGTGGCATCGGTGGCCACGCTCGTCATCAACTTCTCCGAAGCCCGAGGTTCGCAGCGCTGCCCGTCAGATCACGTGTGGGTGGACACCGGGGAGATACCGCAGGCCGGATGTATGCCCCTCGGCACCGCCCGCGAGCTAGGAGCGTGGCCATGAGCATCAACCTCGCAGACCTCACGCCCGAGCAGCACGGCGAGCACGTCGGCCGCTGGTGCGAGCTCAAAACCAATCCGGGCGTCCTCGCCATCTACGAGGGGCCATTCCTCGGCGGACGGGTGAAGGTCCCGTTAGAAGTGCACCCGCTCTACGTCGACCCGGAGCAAATCATCATCCGAACCGACCTCCCCCGGGCCTGGAACCCGGACGGGTCACCACCGAAGGAGCCGTGATGTACTCCTCCCACGTCTACGACTGCTCACCGCGCTTCACCGCCAGCGACGGACAACCGAAGAGCGTTAGCTCCAAAGCCGACGACCTCATGCGACTCATGCCACGAGGTGTCCGTAACGCGCTGGTGCCCCTGGCCAAGGGGGAGTGTGGCCTCGACGACGTCCCGGACTACGCCCTCGAATGGCTCGAAAAGCACGAAGCGATTGCACCTGCCCGAAAAGCGGGCATTACCTGGAAGCACGGTCCGAAGTTCAAGACCTTGCTCCACCGAATATCGGAGCGACACAAATGAGGAGGGCGTGGTGTCAACGATGCGGCGCCGAAGCCTGGGAAGTGCAAGGGCAATCCGGGCCGATACTCGTCGAGAGTAAAACCGGCCGCGCCGGGGACCTTGTCCGGGTCAAGACAGCCCTCGCCGAGGGCACCTCGGTCTCGAACTGGTACGTCCACCGCTGCATAGAGGTTAAGTACCCGCCGAAACGAAACACTGCCGCCATGAACCGAGCGCTGCAGGTCGTCGGCCTCGATCCGATAGAGGAGCGGGGGGACAGTGCGTGAACGAGACCTCGACGACTGGTGGGCAGCCCTTCCGCAGAAGCGGAAGGCCCAGATCCACTCCTGGCTCTCAAAAGATGAAGACCCAGGCGAACTACCCAACCAAATCCCCCTTTTCCAGAAGGGACAGGAACAGGAAGGAGAAAAACTGTGACTGACTCAAGCTTCCTCTGCCGCATGGACAGCCTCGCCTTCGCACTCAAAGCAGCCGTCAAGGTAGCTGGCAAAGACGAGCTCGCCTTCGTCCGCCTCCACCGCCTCAACGAGGACACCCTCTCGGTCTCCGCGCTAGGCAACGACCTCTCATTCCGCGCCAAGGTCAAGGTCGACTTCATCCACTGGAACGACGACCGCGACGACCGCGTCGAGATATCCAAGCACGCCGCCAACTCACTCGCCGGCTACCAAGTCAAAACGCCCGAGGGGCTAGACGTCGAACCGCTCGTCTCGATCCAAATCGGCCACGAGCGCATCCGCGTCGAGGACGCCACCGGACTCTTCCAAACAGCCGGCGGCCGCGACGAACACCGGCTCAAAGACCCGATCCTCCCCGGCGACCACGAGAAAATCTTCTACGACGCCGCAAGCGCACCGGGCGCACCGTTCTGGATAACCCCCGAGGCCATCGGCACCATCGCAGGCGTGGCCAAGGTGCTCCACCGCCGAATCGTCATGCTCAAACGCTCCGAACCGGCCGAGTTCGCATCCCGCTGGTACGTCCTCGGCGACGACTGGCAGATGACCATCTCCAACAAGGAGAAGCTCCGCCACACCGAGCCGGTGGCCACCCCGCCCGCCGGAGACGACCCGGAGCAGACCGCCCTCCCGCCGCGCCGAATGCTCGCACTACCCGTCGGAGGCATCGCATGACATACCCCCAGAACCCAGTAACGCTGCTCATCAAGCACCGCCATCGGGCTGATCCCGAGCTGCTCCGGGCAATCTCCCAACCGATGTTTGACGCCGCCCGGTTCCTCCAACCGGCCTTAGAACACTTCAAGGACCGCGGCATACACATCCCATCACCACTGGAAGAAGAGTGCCAGCGAGCAGTCCAGGCCTATTTCAACGAGCACGCCGGTGACTTTCACTCGACATGGCCATTCGTCGCCACCCGCACCGGGCAGACAGGTCAAAGTTGATGTCAGGCACGGTAGAACACCTTTGGGGCCTGGAGCCAGGCGACGAGACCGCGGCACTGTGCTGGTACAAACGCCAGAGCACCGGCGTTTCGCCGTGGGACGGTTCCCACCCCCGCGAATCGACCAAAGAAGTCCTTGTACGCCACGAGGAAGCCCGCATGCGGTGCCACCGCTGCCCGCTGCTCGAAGCGTGCGAACGTGCGCTCAGCGACATGGAAAAGCAGAACCTCCGTGTGGACGGCGTCATGGCTGGCCGGTACTCCGACGTCATCGCGTACTCCAGCGGAGAGCGCATGTTCGTGCAGACCACGTGCCGCGGCTGCCGCGCACCCCTGCGGCCGCAAGGAGGTGTGAGAAATAGTAGGACGCTCCCCGCCGGAGCACGCGACCATCGGGGCGAAGGACTATGCGACCAGTGCTACCCACGGCTCGCGCGGGCAGTGCGCAACCCACCGCCACCAATACCGAAACGCTCATACCAACAGAACAATCCCATCGGGACAACCCCATGACTGCCACTACGAGACGAAGAGAGGAGTTGCGCACATGCCCTGGCTACGGATCGGCGACAACGCCACCACCCACCCACTCATGGCCAAACTCCTCGTCGCCACCAACCTCAACCACCAAGAAAAAAACGAAGCATTCGGAGTCCTCGTCCAACTCGCCTCCGTCTCCGCAGGACACCTCACCGACTACCTCGTCGAATACGGATCCCTCGCCCAAGTCGCGCCGGGCCGTGAGCGCGAGGTGCTCAACATTCTCAAAAAGGCCAGCCTTGCCACCGAGGTGGAGGTGGACGGAAACAAGGTCATCCGTCTTGTTATTGATGATGAGGAATTCGTTCATGCGAAGCGCCGTGAGGAAGTCGAGACAGACCGGCGTCGTGCGCGCGATAAGCGCACACCCGGCCTGCTCGCCCAGGTGCGCGTCCGTGACGGCGATAGCTGCCGCTGGTGCGCGAAGTCGGTCAGCTGGAAAAACAGATCCGGTTTCCGCGCCGCCACCTACGATTCGCTCACCGGTCATAAAGACAGCACCGTCGACACGCTCGTTGTTGCGTGTAATCCCTGTAACACCAAGCGAGGCAATGGGGAGAAGCTGAATCTACTCCCGCCACCACCCCCAGAAAGGCTAATTTACGGCCAGCAGACAGTAGATTTCGTCAACGAAGACAAGTGGTGCCAAGACCACGGCATCCGTATCGAGCTCACCCAGCCGACGCTCCCCCTCGAGGAGGACCCGGCAGCAGCGGCCACTAGGCAGCAGCAGGATGAGAAGGCAGCAGCGCCCGAAGCGGCAGCAGCGCCAGATCACCGAGCAGCGCCACGGCAAGCAGCGCCAACCTTCGACGAGGACGAGCCAGCTTGGCTCCGTCAGCCGATCTCCGATTTTCTATCCCGCCCCGCCCCCGCAGCAGCGCCCAAAGCGGCAGCAGCGCGACCCGGCGATGAGGCAGCAGCGGCCACTAGGCAGCAGCAGGATGAGAAGGCAGCAGCGCCCGAAGCGGCAGCAGCGCCTGACCACCGAGCAGCGCCACGGCAAGCAGCGCCCAATACGATGACAGGCGGCGAGGGTAACGAAACTGTAACGGAGTTAGAACGCGTCCTAGGACGCTCGGGTGACGGACCTGGGAACGTCGGGTCGGGTCGGGTCGGGTCGGGTCGGGCAGGTATGGCGCGTAAGCGCCGAAGGCGCGGTAGGCGAGGAGGGAAGAATAAGTGAGCCTTGATGATTTGGGTAGGCACCTGTACTGGTTAGAGACCGATGGAGATCTTCTTGATGATCTTCTTGTTCCTCGTCGGCCGACTTCCGGTGAGAATGCTGGGCGAGCTCCTCAGCGGGGCAAGTCGAAGCCTCCGGTGGTGCTGGGCATAGTGGACCTCAAGGCGGACGTGGAGGAAGTGCTCGGGTACTGGTGCGGTCAGTTGGTGGCGTCGGTTCCTGCACTAGGGGCACCGCCGACGACTCGGCGTATCGCTGCGCGGGCGGGGTGGTTGCGTGGCCACGCCCCTGAATTGTTGGCGATGCCGTGGGCGGAGATGATGGCCGATGAGGTGGCGTCGCGGGCCCGCTTGGTCCGTGACGTGGTGTCACCGCCTGCAAGAGCAAGCGACCCGGAGCCGATTGAGGAGGGCACCACCAGGGAGGTTGAATCGTGGTTGCGTCTGCTCGGCGTGCCTGCGAGTCGGACGTCGCTGCGGCGGTGGATAGATGCCGGCGACCTTGAGTGCCGCATGCTCGATGATGGGCGTCGCGTTGTGCGTTTGGCTGACGCTGTTGAGCTGGCTAAACGACGTCGATTCAGTGGTGGCCCACCTAGCGTTGTAAGCTGACGCTCGAAAGAGCTATGGCCCCGGTGACGTGAAGTTCCGGGGCCTTTGTCATGCCCGCGGGAGGTGAGCCTTTGGCGTGGGATGACCGGGCGACGAAGGAGCGGCGCAAGCAGTTCCGGGCGGAGCACGAGGCTATGCAGTCAGTGTGCTGGCTGTGCCGCCAGCCGATTGATTACACCGCGCCGGCGCAGTCGGTGAACGCGTTCGAGCCGGATCACGTCTTGCCGCGTTCGACGCACCCGGAGCTGGAAGATGACCCGGAGAATTGGCGGCCGTCGCACGCGTCGTGCAACCGGTCGCGCAAGGATGGTGCTCCGCCGCCGGACCTCGGTTCGTGCTCGGAGCAATGGTGAAGGGGGAGGGGCCTTGAGATCGCTGGCGTTCGCGCGCGGCCGCCTGCGGGCGGGTGAGGAGGCCTCTCTCCCCGCGAGGTATCCCCCCTAGGGCCGAGGCCGGTAGCGGGGTCGAGTTGTGGAAATGGAGGTTGACCGTGGACAACGTTTCCGAGCGCCCTGTGGGCGAGCTAGAGCAGGCGTTTCTCGATTCGCTTGCGGCGCTGGACGAGCAACCGCCCGCCGAGTACGGCGGCGTCGTCGCCCTCGGCCGGGCGTACGCGGAGAACATCGACGAGTCGCGCTCGACAGACACGGAGACGGCGACGAAGTCGCTGTACCTTGGCCCGCACCTGCTGGGCGTGATGAAGTTGCTTGGCCTCGCTCCGACCGAAGCGCCGGAGACTGCCGGGACGAAGAAGGGCGGCACAACCAGCCCGGATGTGATCGACATTATGCGCCGCATGAGCCGCGAGACGGCCAAGGAGAATGGGGCGTAAGGGCTGTACCGAGCCGCGTTTCTACACCCCGCCACTGCGGGAGCTCACCCCGGAGACCTCGAAAGGATTCGAGGTCATTGAGTTCGCCGAGCTGCTCGGTATTGAGCTGTACCCGTGGCAGAAGTGGGTGCTGATTCACGGCCTGGAGCTGCTGCCGTCCGGCGAGTTCCGGTTCAAGACGATCATCGTGGAGGTGGCCCGCCAGAACGGCAAGACGCTGCTGATGGTGGTGCTCGGCCTGTGGCGGATGTTCCAGTTCGGCGCGTCGCGCATCATCTCGGCAGCGCAGTCGCTCGGCGACGCCGAGGACACGCTCGACGAGGCGTTCGCGATCGCGGCGTGGAACCCGGTGCTGCGCTACTTTCTGCCGGACAACCCGCGCGCGGACGAGGAGGACGACGCCTACAACGGCGCGTACCGCTCCCGCGCCAACGGCAAGCCGGCAATGGAGCTCGCGCTCGCGCCCCGGCCGGAAGCGCTCGACCTGGCCGGCAAGATGCCGATCTGGTCGCTGGCGGTGACCTCGCGTAAGGGCGGCCGCTCGAAGTCGGCAGACCTGGCGCTGCTCGACGAGCTGCGCGAGCACCTGGACTGGGAAGCGTGGAACGCCATCGTGCCGACCTCGCGTAACCGGCCGCAGTCGCAGGTGTGGGGCTTGTCCAACGCCGGTGACCTTCGCTCGGTCGTGCTCCGCTCCCTCCGGGAATCGGCGATCAAGCAGATTGACGACGGGACGTCGGACGCGAGCCGCACGGCGTTCTTTTCTTACTCGGCCCACCCGGACGCCGACGTCCTCGACCCGGACGCGCACGCCCAGGCGAACCCCTCGATGGGCTACTCGAACCTCACCGAAGAATCCATCATGGCCGAGGCCAAGGACGCGGTCGCCGGCGACAACGAGGCCGGCTTCCGCGCCGAGTGCCTGTGCCAGTGGCAAGACGTGCTCACCCCCGGAAAGATTTCCCTCAAGCTCTGGGAATCGCTCACAGACCCCGCCTCGGCCCGCGCGCCGGGCGCGGAGGTGTTCGTAGGCGTCGACGTGGCCCTGGACGGCCGTTGGGCGCATGTGGCCATAGCGTCGCAGCGTGAGGACGGCCTGTGGCACGTCGAGATCGTGGCCAGCCGCGCCGGGTACCGGTGGGTACCCGCGTGGCTTGCGGCGCGCAAGGGCCGAGGGTGGTTCTCCGGGACGGTGGGCATGCAGGTTCGCGGCTCCGCCTCGGCGGCGCTGCTGCCGCTACTGCAGGAGGCCGGCATCGACGTCGCGGAGTGGCAGGGCACGGACATGTCGGCGTCGGTGCTCGGCTTTGTCACGGAAATCAAGAACCGCGGTATCCGCCACCGCGACCAGCCGGTGCTGACGGTGTCGGTGGAAGGCGCGGTGGAGAAGCGCCGCGGTGACATTTTCATCTGGGATCGCGAGAAGTCAGCGACCGACGCGGCGCCGACCGTGGCCGCGAATATCGCGTGGTGGATGGCCACCAGGCACGAAACGACAGTGACCTCGGCGTACGACGACGAAAACTATGACGCTTCCGCGCAGGAGCTCGAAAACGACGAGCCACAGGACGGCGAGGACTTTGACGACGGCGGACTGATGTTCGTCTAAGGAGGTGGTGCCCGTGGGTATCTTCAGCAGGTTATTCGGGCGTCTCGAAGAGACTGCGGCCATCGTGGCCAACTCCGACGACGAGTACATGTTCTCCGCCCCGATCTTCACCGCTCTCGCCCGGGACGTGGACAAGCTCGGCGCTGCGGAGCTCTACGCCCAGCAGCCGCACCTGCGCACGGTGGTGACCTTCATCGCCGAGCAGATCGCCGCGGTGTCACTGCACACCTTCGAGCGCATGCCGGACGGCGGCCGTGAGCGCGTCCGCGTCGGCGACGAGACCGGCGACAATTCGCTCTACGCTGACCGCCCAGGCCTTGTGCCGCTGTTGATGCAGAAGCCCAACAAGCACCAGCTCATGCAGGACTTGCTGCGCGCGTCCATCCTGGATTATCTGCTCTTCGACGAGTTCATGTGGGCGATCGACGAGGCACCCGACAAGCTGCCGGAGATCGTCCGCATCCCGGTGTCCTGGATCATCGGCCGCAAGTGGGAAGACCCGTGGACACTCAAGGCGATCCGCATCCGCGACAACCGCGGCTACGTCCGCGAGTACAGCGGCGAAAAGCTGATCCACGTCCACGGCTACAACCCAGAGTACGAGGAAATCGGCGTCTCTCCGGTGGACTCCCTGAAGGAGACTCTCCGCGAGCAGCTGCAGGCCGCGTCCTACCGCTCGGAGCTGTGGCGTAACGGCCCGCGCCTCGGCGGCGTTATCACCCGCCCCCCGGAAAAGGACGTCGGCAAATGGTCGCCGGAGGGTCGCCGTCGCTTTAAGGCGTCGCTCGCGGCGCAATACAGCGCCGGCGGCTCCAACGCCGGCGGCACCATGGTCCTCGAAGATGGCATGAAGTTCGAGCCGCAGCACCTCAACGCCAAGGACGAACAACTACCGGAGATGACCAAGCTGTCGCTCTCCACCGTCGCGCAGGTCTACCACGTCAACCCAACCATGGTCGGCCTGCTGGACAACGCCAACTACTCCAACGTCCAGGCCTTCCGCCAAAGCCTCTACGTTGACAGCCTCGGCCCGCTGATCAAGCAGATCGAGGGCACCATCAACTCCTTCGTCCTGCCCATGCTCAAGGTCGACGAAACCCGCTACTACGTCGAGTTCAACCTCGAAGAGAAGCTGCGCGGCAACTTCGAAGAGCAGGCAGCTATGCAGACCGCAGCCGCCGGCGGCCCGTGGATGACCATCAACGAGGTCCGCGCCATGCGCAACCTCCCAGCCCTCGAAGGCGGCGACGACCTCATTCGTCCGCTCAACGTCACCACTGCCACCGCCGACCAAGGCGAGCCGCAAGACCCGCCGCCGGCACTCAACCCCGCGCCGGGAGGTGACCCGCCATGATCCACGTCGTAATGGGCCCGCCTTGCTCCGGCAAGACCACCTTCGTCGAGACCACCGCCGCGCCGGGCGTGGCCCGCTTCGACCTCGAACAGGTCGCGTCCACCATCGCCGCGCAACCAGTGGCAGACACCGCGCCGGGCACCGTGCTCGACGCGGTGCTTGCTATGCGCCGCGGGCTCACCGGGTGGCTCCTCGACGTCGAGACCCCGGTCGAGGAGTTCTGGCTAATCAACTCCCGCCCACCCGACACCCTTATTGCCGCTCTCGCAGCTCAAGGCGCGCAGTTCCACGTCCTCGACCCGGGCGAGGAGGAGTGCATTGCCCGGGCGATCCGCGCCGGGCGGCCTGATTCAACGGTGGAGCGGATCAAGCAGTGGTACCTCAACCCGCCGGAGATACCGGGGGAGAAAGGAGACAACGTGAAGACCAAGACCATCACTGTTGGGCTCAAGGCAACCCCCGACGACGTCGACATCGTAGATGCCGGCACCTTCGAGGGCTACGCCAGCGTGTTCAACAACACCGACACCTACGGCGACGTGATCCGACCGGGCGCGTTCGCCGAGACCATCAAGGACTTCCAGGAGCGCGGCCGGGTGATTCCGGTGCTCTACGGCCACGATTTCAGTGACCCGTTCTCGAACATCGGGGCTGTGGAGGAGGTCATTGAGGACGACCACGGGCTCCGGGTGAAGGCAAGGCTTGACCTGGACAACCCGAAAGCTGCCCAGGTCTACCGGCTGATGAAGGCAAAGCGGCTCAACGAGATGTCGTTCGCGTTCAACGTCCTTGACGGCAGCTGGGCCGAGATCGACGGCGAGGAAGTCTACGAGATCAAACGCGTGAAGCTCTTCGAGGTCTCGGTCGTTCCTATCGGCGCGAATCCGCAGGCCGAAATTCTCACCGTCAAGCAGGCAACCGAAGCGCTGGTGACCGCTGCGAAGCAGGCCAACCCAGCAGTTGCCGAGTCCGTGGCCAAGCACGCGGGCTCCATCGCCGCGCTCCTGGACCCCGCCGCCGAAAGCGGCGCGCAGGTCCCCCAGGAGCCAAACCACGCCAAAGACGGCGACGTCGCCGTCTTCGAAGCAACCGTCCGATTCCTCGAAAGGAAGCACTATGTCTAAGACCCTCATGGAAAAGCGTGCGACGGCGATGGACGCCGTCCGCTCCGCACTGGCTAACTACAAGGCCAACCCGACCGACGACAACCTCCGTGGCGACCTTGAGTCCGCGATCAACACCGTCGACGAGATCGACGCCGAGCTGCGCGCCGCCGAAATCACGGTCAACGCGGAGAAGCTGCTCTCCGGCGCCACGTTCGAGGCCACCCCCGGCCAGAAGTCGGCCGAGCCGCACACGCTCGGCCACCACTTCGCCAAGCACGGCCTGGACATGGTCAAGCGCCAGAAGAACGGCGAACGTCTGGACTTCGCCGTGCCGGAGTTCGAAGTCAAGGCCGCCAACGACCCGATGGTCCGTCCCGCCGCCGACGCCCCGCTGGCGGGGTGGGGCACCACTTTTCAGCGCTCCATCGTCAACCAGCGCCGCGAGCAGCTGGTTGTCGCAGACCTTATGGGATCTGCCTCCGTCTCCCAGCCGGTAATCAAGTACCTCGTCGAGAAGGCGAAGCGCATCGTCGAGGGTGCGTTCACCACCGTCGCCGAGGGCGCGCAGAAGCCCTACATCCGCTACGACTCCTTCGACGTTGTCACCGAGTCTCTGTCCAAGATCGCGGCCCTGACCAAGGTCTCCGACGAGATGGCGGCAGACTACGGTTTCATCGTCGACTGGATCAACAACCAGCTCGTCTACGACCTCTCCGTCGCAGAAGAGTTCCAGCTTATGCAGGGCGACGGCCAGGGCTCCAACCTGCGCGGTCTGCTCAACCGCGAGGGCATCCAGGAGTTCAACATCGACGCCGCCGACCCCATCGAGCAGCTCAAGGGCCTGTACGAGGCGTCCCGCCTGCCGGGCCGCGCCACGAACCTCTCCGCTGACGCGCTGGTGCTCAACGAGCTCGACTACGGCCGCATGCGCCTCGCCCAGGACAACAACGGCCAGTTCCTCGCCGGCGGCCCGTTCACTGGCCAGTACGGCAACGGCGGCGTCCTGATCAACCCGCCTGTCTGGGGGTTGAAGACCGTCACTACTAACGCCGCGGTGCCGGAGGGCACCTACGTGGTGGGCAACTTCCGCCAGGGTGCGACCGTGTTGCGCAAGGGCGGTGTCCGCGTCGACGCCGCCAACCAGAACGAGCGGGATTTCGAGGAGAACTTGATCACGCTGCGCGCCGAGGAGCGCGTCGGCCTGATGGTGCCGCTGCCGGCAGCGTTCGTCACCGGCACCCTCGGCACGCCTGGGGCAGGTGCGTAACTCATGAGCAGGCTCTACCCCTACCGGGTCAACACCGACCAGGGCCCGCTCACTATCCGCCTCACGGAGGAGACCGCAGCCACCCGCTACCCGGGCGCCGTCCGCGTCGCCACGGGTCTGCCGGAGACCAAGGAATCCCCCGACAAGGAGCGCCGGCCCCGCAAGCGCACCCCGTCGCAGTAATAGCCAAGGAGGGACCACACCATGAACACCACCCTGGACCATGGGCTGGCCCCCAACCCGTCAGCCGCCGTCCCGGTCACGCAAGCAGACATTGACCTCGCCGTTGAAACGCTGCGCGACCTGGCGGGCTGGCATATTTGGCCCGTGCGGCAGGAGACCGTCACCGTCGACACCGCCGGAGACAACGTCATCTTCCTACCCACGCTGCGGCTTCTCCAGGTCCACGCACTCGCCCTCGACGGCACCCCGGTTGGCCTGGACACCATCGAGTGGTCAGAATCCGGAATGGTCCGCCTCAAACGGCGCAGCGGCAGGGGATTCCGCCGCGCCACAGCGACCATCACCCATGGATTCGACACCACCCCTCTCGCGGGCGTGGCCATGCACATGGCCGCCCGCGCCACCCAACCCGGAACCAACATGACGGTCGGCGGAATCTCGGTCGGCGCGCCGGGCGCAATGACGCCGCAGTCTTCTGAGTGGCGTCTGCTCGACCGCTACAAGCTAGGGCCGATGCCATGACCGCCTCGCTGATCTTCACCGAGCGGATCACCATCATCCGCGCCCGCATGGCCCCCGGCGAATACGGCGGCCTGGTCGAGGATTGGGAGCAGGCAGAGGAAATCCCTTACCCGCACCCGGTATCAGTCCAGCCGGTGACCTCAACCGAAGACGCGGACGGACGCTCGCACCTCGTGACCGACCGCTGGCGGGTCTTCACCGAACCGCCGCACCTGATCGAGGAACTCCGGCCCACCGACCGCATCCGTGTCGACACCTGGGGAGAGGTCCTCTGGGCCGTCGCGCGCCCGCTGCACTGGCGGACAGCCATCCTGCCGCACTCCGAGGTCGACCTCGAAGTCATCCGCGGCGCTGGCCAATCCTCCGGCAGGAGGCGCTAGTGGTCCGAATCAACATCGACACCGACGCGATCTTCATGCAAGTCATGGGATCCGAAAAAGTCCAGGCCAAAGTCCAGGAAAAAGCGACCAGAATCGCAGCACTCACCCGCCGCGAACTCGGCCGCGCCGGCATCGACGCCACCGTCAAGATCGAACCACACCCGACGCCCAGCGGCCGCGCCGCGTTCAACGTCGTCGGAAGCGTCACAAGACCCGAAGACGCCAGAAAAGCAGGCCGCATAGCGCGCCGGGTAGGAAGGAGTCTGCGGTGATTGACGAGCTTCAAGAGGTGGACATCCTCAAGATCGCGCTCGACGCGGTCCGCGAGGTGCTGCCGGACGGTGCGTGGGTGGCTGATCGGCTCCCGGAGGCCGACCGGCTCACCGAGAGCTTGCCGGCGGTGGTGATTGATCTGCTGCCGGGGGAGGAAACCGTGCCGTGGGGCGGCCGGGATAGCCCGTCGCTGCTCGATGCGGTGCCTCTCGACGTGGAGGTGTTTGCCCCGTCGCGGGCGGAGGCCACCAAGATCGGCGTGAAAGTGCGGCAAGCGCTTCACCAGCTGCCCTACATCGAGGGCACTGGCGTCAAGCACGTCGATTGCCCGCGCCTCGCAACCCGCGAGGAGCTGAATCCGTATGTGAAAGTCCTCGGGGTTGTCGCCGACCTTGGCGTCGCACCCCACTAACCCGTTCCAGCCCTGCCGTCCGGTGGGGCTTTACCTACGTTCCTAGGAGGAATTATGGCTAAGCAGTCCACTCTGCAGGGCTTCAACGCCCGCGCTGCCCGCGTCGGCATGACCGGAGCTATCCGCCGAGCCGCACTCGGCACCCCGGTTGTCCCGCTGGGCATCAAGTTCGACACCGAGACCCACACCAACAAGGGCTACACGTCCCCGGACGGCCTGGAAATCTCCTTCGACGAGGAGAAGCAGGAGTACATCCCGTGGCAAGAGGTCTCCGCAATCCGTACCGACATCACGAAGTCCGTGAAGTCGATCAAGTACACCCTCTGGGAGACCAACCTCAAGAACATCGCCGACCACCTCGGCGTGCGCGAGGATGACATCGTCTTCGACAACAACGGCACCGCGAGCTTCTACGAGGACGCCCTGCCGGTGTTCCCGTACGAGCAGCAGGTGTTCGACGTGGTCGACGGCGATACAGCGATGCGCCTGACGGCGTTCAACGCCCAGCTCACCGGTCGAGGCGCAATGGTGTTCAAGAAGGACCAGATCTTCGGCCTGGAACAGACCATCACCACATTCCCCGCCGGCGCCGAGTACGAAGACGTCGACTCTGCGGCAGTAGGCCGGACGGCGCACTGGCAGTTCAACGATGCGTGGGCCAAGGGCAAGGACGCCACGTCCTCCACCACGGACGGCGTGCGCCCGCTGACCATCGCCACCGCCGCGACTCTCGGCTCCTCGAAGCCCGCCGTGTCCAAGAAGATCACCGCCAACGGCGGCACGTCGCCCTACACCTACGAGGTCTCCAACGGTGCCCTGCCGAAGGGTGTGACGCTCGACGAGAAGTCCGGCGAGATCAAGGGCACCGCAACCGAGTCGGGAACGACCACGTTCACCGTCAAGGTGACTGACGCCGCGGGCCTGGTAGCCAGCCGCCAGTTCACCATGACCGTCACCGAGTAAGCGACCACTAGCAGGGGTGGGGTGCGGGAAAGCACCGGGCAGGCTCGCCCGCACCCCTGCCTACCCACCCGCACTAAAGAGCCTGCCCCATAGCTTTCGAAAAGGAGCCAGCCCCATGACTATCAACTTCAACGAGATCGTCGAGCAGCGCAGCGAAGCCACCGGCATCGCAGGCGATCGAATCCCCTTCGAGTTCGGCAACAAGACCTTCTCCTTCCGCGACCCGCTCATGCTCACGGACGATGAGAAAGATGAGCTAGAGCTCATCGACTACGACGCTGACATTGCCGCCTGGTACATGGGCGACGAAGAATACGACGAATTCCTCCTGACCGAGGTCGAAATCCCGGCAGAGGACGGCAAGACCATCAAGAAGACCGGCTCGTCCAGCTTCTTCTTCCTAGTGCTGCGCGAGCACATGCGCACCGCCCGCGCCTCGGATGCGGAGGGAAACCCTACGATGCGCAATCGCTCCTCGCGGCGTGCGGAGGCGCGGAAGCGGCGGAAGCAGCACTAGAGCAGGCCTACGGGTGGGATGTGCTCGCCGCGTATTGGCGCGGCGAAATCACTCTCCGTAAGCTCCGCGTGCTTATCGAGTACCTGCCTGACAACTCACCCGCACGCTGGCACACCACGGACGGGCAACCGTTCTCCACTGCTGACGCCATTGGGTGGCGCTCCCTTTGGGCGCTCGCCGCTATCGCTCAGGGCATGGCTGGCAAGGACCAGAACATCTTCGACAAGATGCCGCAATTCCCGTGGAAGAAGCCCAACAACCCGAATGCCTACGGCTCCTTCGGCGACCACACGCCGGAAGAAGTCCTGGATTACCTCGATTCACTCTAAGGAGGACCAGCCATGTCGAACGCAGTATGGGTGCCCGTCAACGCGGAGATGAAGGGTTTCATCGGCACCCTCGTCAAAGAAGCCTCTGGCGCCGCGCGGCAGGCCGGGCAGAAGGTCACCGATGAGATGGGCAAGGCCGGTAAGAACGCCGGCGAAGCCCTCGCCGGCGGCCTCGCATCGCAAGCGGCAAAGGTCGAGCAGATCACAGCCAAGGTGGCCAACGCCCGCAAGGTCGAAGCCCGCGCGGCCGCCGACGTGATCAGCGCGGAGCAAGAGCTCCAGACCCTCCGGGGCCAGGCCGACGCCTCCGCGTCGCAAATCGCCGCAGCCGAGGAAAAGCTGGCTACCGCGAAGAACCGCCACCAGGACGCCACCGTCACCCTGTCGCGTACCGAGCAAGACCTCGAATCCGTGCGCGCCGGGGGAGAGGCCACTTCCACGGCGTTGGCGCGTGCGGAGGACAACCTCGCCCGGGCGAAGACGCAGGCGCAGACTGCGGCGGACAAGCTGCACACGGCCGAGCTCAAGCTTGGCGAGGCCAAGGAGCGCCAAGCGGCGCGTGCGCAGGCTGTCCGCGACGCCGAAATGAACTTGATTAACGTGCGCGACCGTTACGGCGCCAATACCCGCGAAACGGAGCGCGCGGAGCGGCAGCTGCAGACGGCGAAAGATCAGGCTGCGGCTTCTGATCGACGGGTGGCCACCGAGACCGGAAACGTCACGAAGAAGCGCGCGGAGCTCGCCTCCGCGACGGAGAACGTGGCGGCAAAGACCCGCACTCACAAGGCCACCCAGCAGGATGTGGCTGCCGCAGAGCGAAACGCCGGCAACGAGGCGGAGTCCGCTGGTCGCAAGATTCGTGGGCTTGGCGAGGACATGGACGGCGCGTCGCGCTCCGGTGGCGGGTTCATGTCCTCGCTCGGCGGATTCGCCAAGAAGGCGGCTCTCGCCGGCGGCGCGTTCCTGGGCGTCGCCTCCGCTAGCCAGGCCCTCGGCGGCGGCTTTGAGCGACTGAACAACCTGCAGCGCGCCGACATTATGTTCCGCAACATCGGGCTGTCAGCAGATCAGACTGCCACAACCATGGACGACCTCAACGACCTGGTCACCGGCACTAACGTCTCGCTCGCAGATGCGGCCGGCACCGCCTCCATGCTCATGCAGGCCGGTGTCGAGGCTGGAAAGCCCCTCAACGATTCGATCAAGGCGCTAACCAACATCTCCGCGATTGCCGGCGGCTCCGCCGACGACGTCGGCATGGTCCTCATGCAGATCAAGGCCGCCGGCCGCCTCATGGGCGGCGACGCGATGCAGCTGCAGCAGCGCGGCGTCAACATCTACGGCTACCTCGCGGACTCCCTCGGCATGAGCTTCGAGGAAGTCAAGAAGCTCGGCGAGGAAGGCAAGATTACCTACGAGCAAGTCATCGACGCGATCAACGCGAAAACGGGTGATCTGGCTAAGGAGATGGGTGACACCCTGCCGGCCAAGATGGGCAACTTCAAGACGGCGGTGTCTTCCGCAGCAGCCGAGCTAATCAAGCCCTTCATGGAGCCGATGACGCGCGGAGTGGAGACGCTCACCCAGAAAATCAAGGACGCGAAGCCCGCCATTACCGAGTTCGCCGAAGGCGTCAAGAACGTCTTCACTTGGCTCGGCGACCACCCGGCGGTCATCGCCGGCATCGCCAGCGGCCTGGCGTCGCTCGCGGCCGGAGCTGCCGCAGTCAAAGCCGTCGGCATCGCGAAGGAAGCTGTCGCCGCCGCGCGTGGCATTAAGACCTTCGCGGACATGATGAAGATATTGAACCTATCGTTCCTGGCGTCGCCCGTTGGGCTTGTGGTGACCGGCATTGCCGCACTTACCGCCGGGCTGACCTACTTCTTCACCAAGACCGAGACCGGCCAGGAGCTGTGGTCGACGTTCATGGACGGGCTTCGCTCCGCTGGCGAGTGGCTGAAGGGCACTTTTGCTCCGATTTTTGAGTACATCGGTGACGCCGTTTCCAGCGCGTTCTCCGTGGTCGCGGAGAAAGTCGATGCCGTCGTCGACACCGTCAAGGGCGTATTCGAGGTACTCTTCAACGGCACCGTTCCGGACAGCGGGCTCTTCGGCATCAGAGACGAATCATCGGCGCTGTTCGGAACGCTGATCACGGTCCGCAATACCATCATCACGCTCAAAGACGCCGCAGTTGCAGCATTCGACTGGATGGGCGCGAAGTGGCAAGAGTTCACGATCGGCTTTGGCCAGTTTTACAACACCTGGGTCTCGCCCGTAGTCACCTTCTTCACCGAGGCATTCAATGTGATCAAGGAGGTCGTGGGTTCGACAGTCTCCGTCATTAGCGAGAACGCCCGCATCTTCGGCGACATGCTCGGTCTGGTTTTCTCTGGCGTCCGCGACGCCTTCTCGGTGGTTGGCTCGGTGATCACCTCGGTGGCCACCGCTGTGATCCAACCGGCCTGGACCTTGATACAGATGGGTGCCCAGATCATGTGGACCGTCCTGCAGGGCGTCTTCCAGATGATCCAGACCGGCTTCGAGTTCGTGGGCACCATGATCCAGTCCGTTTGGACAAATATCATCGCGCCGACTTGGGGCTTCCTAAAGGAAGCCGCGGGATTGCTCGCCGACGTGCTGACGGGCAACTTCGAGAACATCGGCAATCGGTTCTCGTCGATGGGTGACTTCATCTCGCAGATCGTCCAGGGGCCGATCAACGTGGCGATGGATCTTTTCCGCGGTCTCGTGGGCTTGGTTGGTGATGCTTGGCGCACGTTTCAGTCCACGGTCTCGGACGTGGTTGATGTGGTCAAGACCAAGATCACCGAGATGGTCAACAACGTCCAGGAGATCCCTGGCAAGATCAAGTCGATCTTTGCGGATGCCGGGCAGTGGCTGCTGTCAGCCGGTCGCGACATCATCTCGGGTCTCTGGACCGGTATGCAGCAGATGTGGGACAACATGACCGGATGGCTCACCAGCCTGCCGGGTCGTATCCGCAACGCTGTCGGGTCGGTCTCCTTCGGCTTCGGTGGCGGGTCCTCGAACGCGAATGGGTCGTTCGCGCAGTACGTCACAGGCGGAATCGCCGCGGCAGAAGTGTACGCGAACGGCGGCGGCAACCTGCCGACCCAGGCAGTCATCGAACGCCCGCACGGCAAGCGCGGCCTAGTCCAGTGGGCCGAAGCTGAAACCGGCGGCGAGGCGTTCATCCCGCTGGCACCGTCGAAGCGTGAGCGCTCTGAAGCGATCCTCGAGCGCGTGGCCGACAACTTCGGCTACGCGTTGGTGGACTCCAAAACTGGTGTGCCGTACCAGTCCAACTACCGGGGCTACTTGGGCCCGCAGGTCGTCGGTTCCTTCGCAGATGGCGGTATCACTGGCGACGATTTGATGAAGTTCCTGCAGGGTGGGTCGGTCAACGGATATCAGGCTGCGTACCCGCTGGAGGGCGCGAAGTATCTCTGGGCCGGGCAGCACCCGTACTGGGGTGACTGCTCCGGCACGGTCTCTAGTGTCACCTCGCTCGCGATTGGGGAGAACCCCGCACCGCGCCGCTACGCAACTGGTTCCCAGGGTTCGTGGCTTTCTTCTCACGGCTTCCTCCGTGGCCGCGGCGGCGAGGGCGATCTGCGCATCGGCTTCAGAAACGGCGGTCCTGCAGGTGGGCACACGTCCGGAACGCTGCCGAACGGTGTGAACTTCGAGATGGGCGGAGCCAGAGGCAACGGCCAGCTCGGCGGTCGCGCGGCCGGTGCATGGGACTCGTACTACAACGAGTTCTTCTACTTGCCGATGCAGGAGCAGAAGTGGCTGGACCCGGAAGTCACCGGCCTGAAGGATCTATCCGCCGATGAGCGCCAGGTCGTGGTCGCCGCGGTAGACACCGCGGAGCTCTCCACGTCGACGCCGGTGCAGCAAGGCCCGCAGACACCGTATGAGGCGTTCGCTACGACGTTCGCCGCCGAGATGGGCAACCGCACCGTTGGCCAGATTGGTTTCGACGCCGTAGCGGACTTCTTCGGGGTCGACCCGAAGGCGACCCGCAAGGTGCTGTTCACGCCGATGGACGAGCTCCTCGGCGTGGCCGACGTCAACCAGACCGCCGCGGTGGGCAACCCGTCCACCAACGTGGCTGGTGCACATGCTGCACAGCTTCACGACGAAGCACTCACGTCGATGACCCCGGCAGAGCTGGCACGCGACCCGCAGTTGTCGCAGGTTAAGGACGCGGACGTCGTGAAGCAGCCGGACGTGCCCGAGTGGGGTCCGCAGTTCTTCGCCCACGAGATAGCTAGCCAGGCGAAGTCGATGGGCCTGGACAAGTTGGCCGCACAGATCGGTATCGCCACCGCCCTGGTTGAGTCCGGCAACCCCATGAAGATGTACGCGAACCGGGCCGTCCCGGAATCCCTGTCGTTCCGGCATGACGCGCTGGGGAGCGATCACGATTCAGTGGGCCTGTTCCAGCAGCGAAACAATGGTGCGTGGGGCTCGGTGAAGGACCGGATGACGCCTGCGGAGTCTGCCGGCATGTTCCTCCGCAAGCTGAGCAGCTTCGACTACCGGGCCATGGCGCCCGGCGACGCGGCGCAGCGTGTCCAGGTCAGTGCGTTCCCAGACCGCTACGGTCAGCAGATGGCCGAGGCGGCCGAGCTGTTGTCGAATACTGGCGTGTTCGACCGTGGCGGGCTCGCGCGAGGCCTCGGATTCCTGCGCAAGGCGACCATCGAGCCGGAGGAGGTTCTTTCTCCTGCGATGACGCCGTTGTTCCGCCGGTTCATCGGCTTCTTGCCGGGCATGATGGAGACCATTGACACAGCCCGGGCGGAGCTGCGCATCGCGGCCGCCGGCGGTGATGCCGGATATGGCGCCCTGGCTGAGCTCTTCGGGGCGCAGGTCGGCTACCAGCTCGCGGATTCTGCGTTCTGGGCAGGCGGGCTGGTTGAAGAGCTGCAGGAGGCGTTCGCCGGCGGCGACTTCGGGTATGGCTCTGCTGCCCACATTTTCGGCGAGGAGGCCGGACGTGCCCTCGTGGATGAAGCCAGCTGGCTCGGCACCGCCGTCGAGGAGCTCACAGCAGCCGCGCGCGGCGAGGACTTCGGTCTCGCGGCCACGGCACGCTACCTCGGCGACGAACGCCTTGCCGCAGCAGCTCTGGACGGCGTCGGCGCTGCCGGCACAGGCTTTGACAACGCGTTCCAGGCGCTCTCTGGAGTGCGGCAAGTTGCACAGCGCGCCGGGTCGACCGTGGTCATCAACATCGATGGCCAGGAAGTCATGCGCCGCCGCCTGGAGGACGTCGAGGAACAGCTCGACCTGAACACCGAGGACATCATCGGGCTGAAGACGCCCCGCCGACCGACGCCGATGATGACGACACGAGGAGGTGCGATGTGATGGAACTCCTGGAACCGGGCCTGTTGGCCGAGGGGGACTACAAGATCACCCTCACCGGCCCGCAAGGGCAGACCTTCAACATCGCCACCCCTCACCGCCACGAGCGGGAACACCAGCCCGTCCTACTACTGAAAGGAGGCACTGACGGGTTCAGAGTCAAGCCGGAGCGCCGAGCCCGTGCAAGCGTCAACCGCTACGGCGAACGCGAGTACGGCAAGCGCTTCCCGCCCTTCGGCGGCACCCTCAAAACGCTCGTCGGCGCGCCGGGCTTCAAGCTCGGTCACGTCGACCGGAACTGGCGCAAGCTGTGGAGCCCGTTCGAAGACACCAAGGTGACCGTGGCGGCCACGGACGGCGGTAACGCCTTTGCCAACTTCCGGCTCGTGGACATGTCGGACTTGCCGCACAATCTGCGCGGCCAGCCGTCCTACCCGTGCGACGTCACCTGGACATGCCCGGACGGCGCCTGGAGCGGGCCCGCCCGCACCTACTCCGGAGCCGCGACCGTGATCGACCCATCCGACCCGGGTTTCTCCGCGAAGCTCACGCTCGCGTGGAACACGGCCGAGGACCTGGACGTGACGTTTCCTGCCGGCAACAGGATCACGTTCAAGGCGTCGTCGATAAGCAAAAAGCTCCCGGACACCGTCTTCTTCGACCTCGAGCCGGGCATGATGGGCCGGCCTACCGATGCCGCCGGCAACGAACTGGACACCCTCTGGTCCGCATTCGCGGGCAAGATGCGCGGGCTCGAGCTCGAGCCTCACATTCCGACCCGCTGGGCGCTCTCCGGCTGCGAGCTGCGCGTAACACCCCGCTACCTACACCCGTGGAGGTGACCGATGGAAGAGAGCATTATGGAAGCAATCCTCGCGGGCCTCGCCCTGCCCGACTACCGCGAACTCAACGAGTTCGACTGGGCAGCCGAGAAGCGACGTCGCGAGAACATCGTTGCCGCGCGCAGCCAGTACGTCGGCCTCCTGAACAAGAACTTCATGCCGGTCATGGACATCGAGGACTGGGAGGGCGCGTCTTGGGGCGAGACGTTCCAGGACACCGCCAACATGCAGATGGTCCTCCCGGGCGAGGTGAAGCCGGGCGTGCAAAACCCGCTCGTGCGCTATCTCCTGCAGACCGGCAGCGACGACCCGGACGGCGTCTTCCACGACGCGCTGACGGTCATCGTCGAACGGCCGGGGCGGGGTGGCACACTGCGGCGCTTCTACCGCGTCCTCGACATCTCGCCCGAGGGTGGCCGCGACTACCCGGACAAGGTCACCATCACCGGGCTGGACGGCATCGAGTACCTCAAGCACCTGCCGTTGTGGGCCGACCCGTCGAACCGGAGCAAAGTAGTCCAGCTGCAGTTCGAGGACAAGCAGGCAGGCTCGGCCGAGTTCGTCTCGCGAAAGCTGATCGGCCGCAACCTGATCGGCTACCAGCAGCCGTCGATGCTCGCGCAGATCCTCGACGGCAAGGTCGGCTCGTTCACCATGACGGACGACTACGACGACCCGCGCCGCTGGCGGCCGATGCAATCACAGATGCACCGCATTATCTGCTCGCCAGTGGCATCCGGCCTGCCGTCCGAACACTGCATTGTTACCGCCCGATGGGACAATGCGTGGGATCTGCTCAAGCCGACGTGGGAGGCATCCGGCATCCTGCCGATCGTCACCCTCTGGCTCCCCGGCGACCGCCAGCCGTTCCCGAACCACACAGAACTGACCATGCCCACCGTCATCGTCGACTTCCGGCCGGTCTCCACGGTCACCGGCGCGCGCACCATGCTCGGGCAGGGCATCCAGTCTTTGCGACGGAAGATCGACGCCGGCGATCGTTTCACCTCCGTTACCGAATTTTCTGACGTGGCCCCGCCGACCCGCGACGGCCGCCCGCCGTGGGTCGTATTCGACTGCGAGGACGCGCCGCGCGTCACCATCCGCAAATCGACCGATAGCCGCTTCCTCGTCGGCGGCAAGTCGCCCAAAGCCATCAACACCGTGGTCAACGCCGGCGTGAAGGGCGTAGGAGCGACGCTGGGCTTCTTCTTTCCCCGCCTCGCGTCGCTCGCGACCTACGGCGCCGACATGGTTGCCGAACTATCCGCCGACCGCTTCCTCAACCTCAACGAGCACCACGACCGGGACCGCTACGTCCGCCACGGCCGCTCCGGCTACATCTCCGTGGCCAAACAAGGCGAAGCCAACAGCGTCGACTCCATCCAGAAGGCATGGCAAGCCAAAACGGAGACCAACGGCGGGTTGAGTGTTGAGTTCCGTATCGGTGACGCCTACCCGTACCAACCCGGCAGAGACTTCCAGCTCGGCGACACCGTCGGCCTGGGTGCCTGGAGTGAGGTCTGGGCCGCCTACGTCTCCGAGATCACCTGGACCTCGACCCCCGGTGAACCTGTCGGCTACGAGATCACCCTCGGCGACCTCCGCCAAGTCACCTCACCGGAGAAGCTTTTCGCCGCCAACGTCGAGACCATCAAGTCGCGCCTCGCGCGGCTCACATCCACCGTCAACTAGGAGGACACGATGCAGCTCTACCCCTACAACGTCCCAGACGGAGCGCACCCGCTCGCCTGGACCCTCTACGGCCACGGCCTAGACACCGCGACCATCAACCGTCTTTGCCGCCATCTTTACGACAATCTCGGCGCCCGCCTCCACCTCCCGGAGCCGCGCGACGTCACAATGGGCTGGGCCGTCGACTGGGCACTCGACCCAGGAGACCGCGACGTCGCCCACGTCGGCCACAAACTCGACATCGGCCTCGGCTTCGACACCGCCGTCACCATCATCGACGGCGCGCTCCCGCCAGGCATCCGCCTCGAGGCCCACACCGGCCGCCTCGTCGGCGTCTTCAAGCAAGCCGGCCTCTACTCCGCCACCTTCCGCCTCGCCCCGCGCACCAAGTACGACCCCCTCGGCGGTCCGGGCGGCCCGGACACCGCCGGCAAATGGATTCCGCTTGACCAGCCGCGCTACACACCACCCGCCGCCGACCCCGCTCCCGCGCGGGACCTCGCGGCCATGACACCGCACGAGCTCGAAGCTCTGATCGTTCAGGCGCAGCAGGCCCAGCGCGCCGGGTTGATCCGCGATGCCGACAAGGAGCCGAGCGGTGGGGATTAGACCAATCACTAGCGGCGAGCAGATCATCGTACGCGACGTCCGCGA
This sequence comes from Corynebacterium sp. Marseille-Q4381, assembly GCF_036881695.1. Taxonomy (NCBI): domain Bacteria; kingdom Bacillati; phylum Actinomycetota; class Actinomycetes; order Mycobacteriales; family Corynebacteriaceae; genus Corynebacterium; species Corynebacterium sp. Marseille-Q4381. Next base: position 47,106 of record NZ_JBAJNR010000007.1, read on the forward strand.
GGAGCTTGCCGATGACCTCACGGCCACCGCTGGCGAGGTCGGGCAGCCCATCGGCGAGGCCCTGGACGAGATCTACGCGACAGCAGATTCCGCGAACACGTCGGCAGGTGAAGTAGCGGCGACCCTTGCTGACCTGCAAAGCAGAGTCGAGTCTCTGGAACTGAAGCTCGCGTCACTGCAATCGAAAGTGGACACGCTCTTATCGGCTGAAGAGCTGACATCCGCAGTTTCCGATCTGCGAAAGCGGGTTGAAGCGTTGGAAACGCCTCCCACTACCTAAAACGAATTTTTCAACCGATCACCGCATCTACTCAGTGCATGTATAGGAGGAGGGACTTATGGCTGAAACAATTACTTTGACGGGCCGTTTGACTGATATCACCTCGCGGCCAGTTGAGCGCATCACAAGGATTTCTGTTAAATCGCCCGTTTACGGGCCCGGGCCAGGTATTGACCTCACCACTTCCCAGCCTGTAGCGGTCGAGGCTTCCCAAGGTGGAACGCTCACCATTCAGGTGGTTGAGGGCGTGGGCTGGTTGTTCGTTGAGGGGGATGGTTGGTCGGACTCGATCCGGTTTGTTGCCGCTCCTGGAATGTCCACCTTGTGGGAGGCGGTGGTGAATGCGCTGCCGCACACGATTGAGGTCAAAAACATGCTTATCGCCTTGGGTGAAGCGTATGAGGCGTCGCAGGCAGGCCAGGCGCTACCGCCGTGGTTGACGGAGGCGGCACTTAATGGCACTTATGCGACGAAACAGGAGTTTTTGGCAGCGTTGCAGGACAAGGTGGAGCCACTAGTGATGGACTATCTTGCGTCCGATAGGGCTGTCACTGATGCCGCGATTGCAGCTATCGAGAAGCAAGTCCCGGGCGCGGTGGATGCGTATGTCAAGGGGCAGGTTACTTGGCGAGGCGTGGTTGGCAACACTGTCGATTTGAATGCTGTCCGCGATCCGGGTTTTTATACGGTGCCGTCATCTGTGGTGGGCCGGTCTTTGGACGCCTGGCCGGATAAGTTTGGTGGCGTGCTCGCTGTGTACGCCAATAAGGGCACGAGTGTGGCCATTCAGGAAGCTATTGTGTCGCAGGGTGGGTCGTTTAGGCGTTACCTGCGGTATTCCGCGGCTCTAGGCGCTGATAGCTGGACTCCGTGGGAAGACCAGTCAGCAACAGGTGTGCTGCCGTCCGGTACGGATCTTCAGAAGTGGCGGGCGCAGGGTGCTTATCAGGTCTCCCTCACGGAATCCTTGAAGCTGCTGGATATGCCGAAAGACGCTGATGGCAACCCTGTGGCGGGGCAGGGTGTGGTTGAAACTCTGACTGCGGCGGGTACTGGTATGGCGATGCAGCGCATGACGATCAACCAGAGATCCGGGGGTCTTGCCACGTATGTTCGCTTCACATCGCTTACATCTGGGTGGCCGGAGTGGCAGCGTATCGGCGGCGGTAGCTCTGCTGGTGGTGGGCAGGTGGCGAGCCCGCAGGCTACGGCACGGTCCTACACGTCGTCCCACGCAGCGAGGGTGGAGTACGCGAAAACCCGCCGGGGCGGAAGCATTGGTACAGGCGGGAAGCCCGTGGTTATGTTGCGATTTGACCACTGGCTCGTTGCGTTCCGTGACAAGGTGTTGCCTATCTTGGAGAAGTACCAGCTGCCGGCAACGCTGAACCTGAACCACGACAACCTCGAGCTAGAGCAAAACGGCAGCGGCTCAATCACCTGGGAGCACATTCAGGACTGGAACCAGTACAAGTGCATTGAGATTGCTAACCATGGCTCCACCCACCGCGACCAGTCCACCACGGAGGGTATTTTTCACGAGATCGTGAATGGGCGGCGCAACCTGGAGAAAGCGATGCCGCGGGTAGCGGTAGAGGCATGGCAAGAGCATGGTGCGTCGTACTTCTATAACGGCGACATTGACGGCGATATTGGCCTTGATCTCGGGCGTACCTTGGCGAACTACACCGATTCCTACGCCGGCCAGCTGGTGCTCTCGGAGCACGCTGTGGTGGAGGGTAAGTCTGGCGGATTTTTCCATCCACTGACCGGCACCCCGCAGATCGGGCAGTCGCATTTCAGTTTTGACCGTTCGACAGCGGCGGAGATGATCGCCCAGGTCGATACCGTTGAAACGGTCGGTGGTGGGGTCACGTTGTACGCGCACCCAGGTTCGATGCAGAACGTGCTTGTGGGTGGGAAGAACTGGCCGTGGGCAAAGCTACCCGACGGGCGAGTCACGCTCACTGACCCTAAGAACGGGGCGGTGCAAACATTCGCGTCCGAACAGGCGCTCCGCGACTGGGCGGGGGCGAACGGCAATATCGTGTTCGCTAGCTTCGATGACTTCGATGTGTTCTGTGCTGAGCTGGCACGTCGCCGTGACGAGGGCCGGCTTATGGTCATGACCGCAACCGGCGGTGGTGTCGCTGATTCCTCCCACGCACGCCGTCGAAACCTGCTCGTCAAGCCCGATTTCACCGACGGGCATAAAGACTGGTGGACGTACATGACCGGCTGGACAGTCACTAACCCCGGCCCGGACGTGACACTCACCTCCACTGGGAGCGCGCAGCCTCTTGGCCAGTCGATGCTGCTGTATTCACGTTTCGGGTGGGCGATGGGCGCAGCCCACGAATTGGTTGTGACTGCCTCGGCGACCACACCGACCACGTTGACGCTGCAAATGCACCAGCTCGGCAAGCCTGAAAACTGGAACGCGCAGCGTGAATTTGAGGTGCCGGGCGACGGCAAGAAACGCGCCTACCGCCTCAACCTGACCTTGCCGAGGGACAAGGACATCTCCCAGATGACTATCCGCATCGGCGGACCCAGTCTCACAATTCACGGCGCGCCACTCCTCGCCGCGATTTAGACCTACCGATCACCGGACAAGCGCCCGCAGGGGCGATTTTTTATGTCAAAGGAGAGCGAATATGACCATCAAACCAAACCCAAACTGGCGAGGAGACCCCACGTTCCTGCCGGAAGTATTCCGCGCCTTCGGCGTCAAATTCCGCGAATACCCGGGCTGGAAAGACTGGGGAATGGGGGACTTCGGCGTCATCCAGGGCGTGATGTGGCACCACACAGGCGCCATGAACACGAGTCCGGAATACATCCGAAACAACCCACGACTAAGTAACGGGCTTTCCTCGCAGTTCCACACCGCGCCGAACGGGCTGCAGACCATCCTCGGTGCCGGCATTGCCTGGCACGCCGGTCGCGGCTGGCTCGACGGGTGGCCCACCAACGATGCAAACCGTGTCTGCCTCGGTTTCGAGATGCAGCACGACGGTATCTCGCCATGGCCGGAGGAACAGCTCGAATCCACCAGGCTCGCAACTGCGGCCATCCTTTGGTTCCTCGGCAAGCGAGCAACAAAGAAGACGATGATCGCGCACTGGGAGTACTCGATGCAGGCCCAGGGTAAATGGGACCCGGGCGCTGGCACCGGGAAAGCCGGAGTCGTGATGAACATGGATCGGCAGCGCGAGCTCGTGAACCAGTTGATCGACAACTTCACCCGAACAGGCGACCCGTACGGAAAACCCGCCCCGCCACCGAAACCCAAGGAGGACACCGTGCCGCTTTCAACCAAGTTCTTCACTGACTTCATCGTCGGATTCATCGGCCCGATCATCTCCGACGTCAAGGACATTCGACAGCAGATAACGGGAGGGCGCGATGCCGGAAATTACGACGGCTGGTCCATCTCGTGGCTGATCGAGCAGTACCAGCGCCGTAAAGGCGACCATGGCACCCTGCCGGAATTGATCGCCGTAAACCTCAAGGAGACCGAGCGGCTAGCCGACCAGGTCGCCCGCCTCGCAGACGTGATCGAGAAAAAGGAGCAGAAGTAATGGCCAGCATCTTTCAGACAGCAGTGAGCCAAGCACTCGTAGACCAACCTTGGTATATCCGCCGCAAAGACTCCCTCACCGCGGCCGCGGGGCTCGTCCTGCAGATCGCTAACGTCCTTGTCGCCTACGGATCCGACATGCCGGAATGGGCCAACGTCGCCATCGCGGCAGTTATCGGCATAAGCCAGATCTTCATCCACGCGGGCACCCCAGGTGCCATCACCCCCTCGCAGGCCGCAAAGCTCGAAGCTGCCGCAGAGCAGAGCGTTCCCGACCGCCAGTCCGTCTCCGGATACGTCATCGACCCCGGCGAGACGGTCGAGATCTCCGACCCCAACGAAGACCACGCGCCCGCAGTGAGCGCCTTTGCCGCAGGGCGGCAGGCCGCGTACCGGGAAGGGCGTGAGGTCCCGGAGGGAGGAACTCACAGTGTTGGCTAAACCCGCTAGAGAAAACGCCAAGGAATACCTACAGCAGCACCTTCCTCGGCTCCTGGCGGCGATGTGGGCACTGTGGAGCATGGCCACCGCAGCGGCCTACGTTGATCGAGTTCCACCCCAGCTCGAAGTCGTGGACAAAGCGACCAGTGTGCCGCTTTGGACGATTTGGGCACTTGCCACGATCGCGCTCGCGCTCGGCGTTCTCGCCCCCTCAACCGCCCCTGACAAAGTTCAGGACGTCGCTCGTTGGCTGCGCATCGGCGGCATGATGATCGCCTGCGCCGCACTGATCGTTTGGACAGTGGCGTTCTTCTACGACGAGCCCCGCGGGTGGGTGACCGGCAAAAACTATGCGCTGCTCGCCGCGATGGCTGCGTTCACCACCTGGACTATTGCGCGGGACAACGCGCGCCGGGAGCGGGTGGTGGCCGTATGACGAGTGAACAGGTCATCATCGCGATCATTTCCGGTATCGGAGCGCTCCTCGTCGCCGCCATTGGGTGGCTGGGGCGCCGCGACGAGACGAAGGCATCCGCCTCGGAGACGTTAATCAACGGCCAGGCGGCGCGCATCGACAAGCTCGAAACGAGACTCGATGCGATCGAAGCAGAACTCCGCGAGACTCGCGCGGAGCTGCAGACAATCCAGTCTCACGCGGGCGATCTGCGAGACGCCTTGCGGCGAGCGCTCGCCTGGATCGCAGAGGCTCTTGAGCATCTTTCTGCCCCTGACACGATCGCAGCTCCGCCGGCTCCTGATGTGGACTCGTGGCAGGCACTCATTGACTCCCCGCCGAGGGCGAGGAATCCGCCGCGTTGACTCCGGGAGCCACCTCTATCCGCGGCAGCGGTTCAAATGCCGATAACGCGCACAGAACGCGCACGCCCATCTAACGCGCAGGTCAAGGCCATAAAGCATTGTCCTCGTAATGAGAAGGTCGCGAGTTCGATTCTCGCAGGTGGCTCAGGTGGAACCCCAGCTAGATTGTTCGTCTGGCTGGGGTTTCGGCGTTCTCTCCCGGTGCCCTCGGGAGTTAATAGCGGGTAACTCGCGGGGGCGGTTCCGGCGACCTGCGGAAACGCGGTTGTCGACTCGAGTTACCCGCTATCACCGAGCAAGCCGGCCGGCCAACAGCGGCCAACCGCCCCTACCGCGGCCGCTTCTTGCGGTAGTACACCTGCCGCCGCACGCGGGCGACCACGTCTCCGCCGGCATCCACGATGTCGGTGTCGAACCAGTGCAAATACTTGTCGCCGGCGGCGGTCTTTTCGCGGATGAGGTTGTAGGTGGCGTCGTCAATCAGCATTTCTGCCGTCAGACGCCCGCGGCCCGGTTTGACGAACGTGATTTCGGCGCCGGCGTCCCAAATCGAGTACCCCTTGCCCAGCCGGGACATGGAGGCGAGCATGTAGAACGGGTCGGTCATCGCCATCATGGTGCCGCCGAACGCGGTGCCCACGCCGTTTTGCGTGAGTAGGCGCGGGGTGTGCGCAACGACGACGCGGGAGCCGTCGGGCGCGAATTCCTTGACGCGGATGCCCGCGCCGAGAAACGGCGGCCACAGCCACATGAAGCGCTCAAGCGTTTTCGGTGCGAGCAGATTCACCTTAGGCAACCGCATCACTTTCCAACCTCCGAACCGTCGCCGCCAATTCCCGGCAGGAAGCGCGGCACGACCTTGCCGACGGCGTTGCGCGGTAGCGCCGGCAGAAAGTGCACGTCGCGCGGCACAGAGTGATCTGCAAGCCGGTCGCGCACCCACGCCTGCACGGACTCCACATCGAGCGCCTTGCCCGCGTCGTCCTTGCCCGGCACGATCCACACGGCGATGCGCTTGAACATCACCGGGTCGTCCACGCCGTGCGCGTAGACCTCGTCGACGCCCGGCATTTCGTCGAGCACCTCGGTCACGGACTGCGGGTGCACGTTCTCGCCGCCGACGATGATCATGTCGTCGTTGCGCGACTGCACGTGCAAGAACCCGCGCTCGTCGAAGTACCCGAGATCGCCGATCTCAATCAGCCCGTCGATCTCGACGACGTCCGTGTGCGGGTTGGTGTAGCCCTTCAGCGCGGTTTCGTTGTGCAAGAAGATGCGCCCGGTCTGGCCGGTGGGGACGGGTTTGCCCGCGGCGTCGTAAAGCCGAAGCACCGTGCCGGGCGGAACCTTGCCCACAATCGTCGGGTCAGCCTGCATCTGTTCGGGGGAGGCGGCGGCTGCGAGCGCGAGTTCGGTGGAGCCGTAGATGTTTGCCAGGATGGGGCCGAAGCGTTCCGTGGTGCGCCTCAGCAGCGCAGGGGTGACGGCGTTGCCGGCGGTGGCCAGGTAGCGCAGCGTCGAGGTGTCGTAGTCCTCGTCCAGATCCAGCATCTGCTTGAAAAAGATGGGAGAGGAGATCAGCCCGTCGCAGCGGAAATCTTGGATCTGCTTGAAGCAGGCCTCGGCGTCGAACACGCGCCGCATGACCAGCGTCGAGCGCGTGGCCAGCCCAACCTGCAGCGCCGACCAACCCCACGTGTGGAAGATCGACGCGGACAGCTGCACCGTGTCGCCGCCGCGCCACGGGATCGCCTCCAGGTACCCGCTCAGCACAAACGGCAGCCGCGGCTCCGGCCGCACAATGCCCTTCGGAATTCCGGTGGTGCCCGAGCTCATCAGCACAATGTTGCCGTGGGGCGGGAAAAGGGGCAGTTGCTTATCGACGCCCCCCTCAACCACCACATCCCCAATCGACAGCCCCTCGCGCCCCTCTGCCGTATGGGCCCGCACGACGGTGACCGCATCTGCCGCGCCGGCGGGGACGCGGTCGGCGAACTCGTCGTCGATGAACAGGACGTTGATGTTGTTCTCTTCGAAGATGCCTCGCAGCTGCTCCGGCGAGGAGCCGATGTTGAGCAGGAAGATGTGGCCGCCGGCGTACCCCTTCGCGCCGAGGGGGAGGATGATGCCGCGGCCGTTGCGCGCCATCACGCCGATGCGCAGCTCCTCGAGGCCGCGCTCCTCCTTCAGGCTGAGCAGCCACTTTGCCAGCGTGCGCGACTGGTCGCGGAGTTGGCGGTAAGAGAGCAACCCGTCGTCGTCGATAATCGCCGTGCGCTCGGGCACCGCCGCAGCACCCTGCTCAATCTCGCGGGCGGTGGTGAAGCGGTACCTCGCCAGATTTGGGATGAGCTGGGCGGCCGCGCGGGGGCCGCCCTCGGTGCTGAGAACGCCGGCGCGCAGGACTGCGGGGAGAAAGCGCGCGAACGACTTCATCACGAAGATAGGGTTTTCGGTGGGACGCATACTTGAAATGTAGCGTAAGGTGCTGATGGGATTATTGTTTCAGTAGTGATTGCGTAAGAAAGGCACCTCCATGACCCGCCCTACGATCCGCCGCCGCCTCAGCGCCATCGCCGCAGCCGCCGCCATCGCCGTCGGCGCGATTGCCCCCGCCCCGCACGCCGAAGCGCAGCAGCGCAACATGGTCATCTTCGGCGATTCGGTGGTCTCCGACCCGTCCGGGCCGAAATGGCTTGGCGGCAAGCTGGGACTCGACCCCCGCGGCTCCTCCGACGTCACCACGTGGTGCCCAACCAGCCCGACGAACTGGGGCAAGCAGTCGGCTGGACAGCTCGGCCTGCCGGCGTGGGATTACTCCTGCACCGGTACCGTCTCCATCCAAGCCGGCCCGCAGTTCTCCTCCCAGGTCGACCGCGCGGTCCGCGACGGCGGCCTCAACCGCAACACCGCGCGCGTGGTCATCACCACCGGTTTCAATGACACGTACCACAACGACGGACGTGACCGCGCAGCGTTCCGGCGCGACTGGGTCGCCGCCATGACCCCGCAGGTCAACCGCATCCGCGCCGCCGCCCCGAACGCCCGCATCCAGATCGTCGGTTACCCGAAGATCACCTCCAACGGCAACGTCTGCCTCTTCCACGTCGCCCCGAACGTCTCCGACACCACGCCGTTCCAGCAAGTCGCATATTGGGAGGACTCCATCCAGTGGGCGCAGGTCGATTTGGCCCGCGCCACCGGCGTCGAGTTCCTCGACCTGAAGCCGTCCACTTGGAACAACAACATGTGCGCCCCCGACAACCAGCGCATGTGGGCAGGCCTGGTCGACTTCTACGGCGGCCCCGGCAACCTCCCCATCCACGTCAACCAGCGCGGCCACGCCCACGTCGCACGCGTCATCGCGGGCTCCTAGCCGCCGCGGCGCAAATGGTCACCCGCAAAGTGTTGCTTGCAGATGGTCATTAACCGGGTAACCGCAAAGAGGTGATCTTTCGCGACGGCGGTTAATGACCTTCTGGTAGTTACCGGGTGGGGGTTACCTTTTGGGAAGCGCGTCCGCGTGCGGGGGTTCGGCGTTCTGGAGGGCAACCGCGCGCGCGAGGCGGGCGTAGCGCAGCTCCTGTTCGCGGAACCGGGTCCACGTGGAGATCGTGGTGAAGAAGAACGCGATGATCAGGATGTAGAGCATCAGGTCGGTGCCGCGGTCGACACCGAGCCAGTTCGCTAGCACCGTCACGTCGTCGGGGCGCAGGATCGCCCAGATCGCGGCGACCATCATCACCACAAACCCGATCTTCACCCACGCCTTCGCGTTGGCCTTCTTGCGGTTGGTGAAGAAGTACGCCGCGAGCGCGACCGTCGCGATGATCAGAAGCAGCTGAATCACTTGAGCCTCCGTGCCATGATTCCGTCGGCGAGGATGTTCACACCGTTAATAAGCGACTGCCCCTTGGCCATTGAGTACTCGGTGTAGAGGATGTCCACCGGTTGCTCGGCGACGCGCCAGCCGCAGTCGTCGATCATCGCCACGATCTCGGATGCGTGGCTCATCCCGTTCATGCGGATGTTCATCTCTTCGGCGACGCGGCGGTTGAAGACGCGCAGCCCGTTGTGGGCGTCCGATAACCCGAGACGCTTGGTGCGCGGGGAGAGCATGACCACCGTCTTCAGCACGAGGCGTTTGATCCACGGCACCTGCGAGTTGTCCTGGCCGGCGAAGCGGGTGCCGACGACGATGTCGAGGGGCTCGGTGCGCAGGCGCTCCACCATCGCGACGACGTCTTTAACCTGGTGCTGGCCGTCGGCGTCGAAGGTGACGAAGTACTGCGCGCCGGGCTGGGCGCGGGCGTACTCCACGCCGGTCTGGATTGCGGCGCCTTGGCCGAGGTTCACCGGGTGGTTGACTAGATGGGCGCCGGCGGCGCGGATGGCGTCGGCGGAATTATCCGCGGAGCCGTCGTTGACCGCGACGATGTTGGGGAAGGTGCGGCGAGCTTGGGTGATCACGTCCTGGATGACTTGACCCTCGTTGTAGCAGGGGATCACCAACCAAGTGTCCCCGTAAAGATTCGCCTCTTTGGCGCGCCGCGATTCCATCGCGAAACAATTTACCCGCCGCGGTGGAAAAGTACGGTGTTTACGCGCTTGACCACACCGATTGGCAGCAACCTGTAAACATTGCGCGCGACGAGGTTGAACGCGGCGCGCGGACGCGAGATCAGACCGTAGCGCACCAAGTTGCGCTGCATCATGCGCTCCGCTCTGCGGGTTTGGTTGGCAGAGCGGCGGCGGTGCTGGGCATCGGTGACGCGCAGATACGTCAGCGGCTCCGGCAAGTTGCGCAGTTCCCACCCTCCGGCGAGCATACGGGCCCAGAGGTCGTAATCCTCCATGAACGGCACATCCTCGTACCCGCCGACGTTCTTCGCCGCGTCCGTGCGGAACATCACGGATGGGTTGTTGATCGGGGAGTTCATCTTGGCGTACTGGGCGGGGTTTTGGGGCAGCGTGCGGATGCGGGCGGCGTCGCCAAGCAAATGCTCAAATTCCTCGACCGCCGTGCCGAGCGCCGCCACCTCGGGATGCGCCTCGAGGTACGACAGTTGGCGTTCGAAGCGCTCCGGGCGCGCGGCGTCGTCGGAGTCCAGGCGGGCGGTGTAGTCCGACTCGATCGTTTCCAGACCAGCCTGGGAGGCGGGGCCCGAGCCGCGGTTTACCGGCAGGCGGATCAGGCGGGCCTTCTGGGTAGCGGCAAAGCCGGTTGCTACGTGCTCAACATCCTCCGCGACGGGGCCGTCGAACACGATGACCACCTCATCCGCCGGGCGGGTCTGCGCCGCCAAGGACTGCAGCGCGACGGCGAGTTCTGCGGCGTTGGTGCCGTGGTAAATGGTCATAAGGACAGACAGCGTGGCCATGGTGTGCTCCCGGTTAGTCCCTTGCAGCGTCAATGAGGTAGCGGCCGTAGCCGGATTTCAGCATCGGCTCGGCGAGGCGTTCGAGCTGGGCCGCGTCAATGAATCCCTCCCGGTACGCAGCGACCTCGGGCGAGCCGATGACCGTGCCGGTGCGTTTCTGGATCACTTCGACGTACGCGCTGGCCTCGGCCATCGAGTCGATCGTGCCGGTGTCCAGCCACACGTCGCCGCGGTGCAGGCGGTGCACCTTCAGGTTGCCCTCGTTGAGGTAGGCCTCGTTGACCGACGTGATCTCCAGCTCGCCGCGCGCCGACGGGGTGATGCTTTTCGCTTTCTCCACCACGGTGTTGTCGTAGAAGTACAGCCCGACCACGGCGTAGTTCGACTTCGGGTTCGTGGGTTTCTCCTCGATGGATAGCGCCGTGCCGTCGGCGGCGAACGCCACCACGCCGTAGCGCTGCGGATCCGACACCTCGTAGGCGAAGATCGCGCCGCCGTCGATTCCGGCCGTGCTGTCCGTTTCACCCAGCACTGCGGTAAGCCCGTTGCCGTCGAAGATGTTGTCCCCAAGCACCAGCGCAACCGCGTCGTCGCCAATGAAGTCCTCGCCGATGAGGAAGGCCTGCGCCAGCCCGTCGGGGGAGGGCTGCTCGGCGTAGCTCAGCATCACGCCGAACTGCGCGCCGGTGCCTAAAAGGCGCTCAAACGCGGGGCGGTCCTCCGGGGTGGTAATGACGAGGATCTCGCGGATGCCGGCGCTGATCAGCGTGGTGAGCGGGTAGTAGATCATCGGCTTGTCGTAAATCGGCATCAGCTGCTTCGAGATGCCTTTTGTAATCGGGTACAGGCGCGTGCCCGATCCGCCAGCCAGGATGATCCCCTTCACCGCGTCAGCCCGCCCCGCTGCCTAGCGCGGCAGCTGCGGGAGCTGCGGGAGCTGCGGAAGCTGCGGCATTTCCGGCAGTTGCGGCATTTCCGGCAGGCGGACGTTTGCCAGCATCGCCTCGATCTGGCCGTTGTCGAACTGCATGATGATGTTCAGCAGGCCGGTGAGGACAGCGATGACGAACAGCGCGATCGAGGCCGGTCCGACCTCGGAGAAGTCACCGGAGGACATCGCGCGTACGACGTCGCCCGCGCTTGCGGGCTTCGGGGTTGTCGGCGCGACGGTGGTGCTGGTGACCGTGACTGTCGGGGTGGTGGTCACCGTGGTGGAAACGGTTGCGCCCGGCGTCGGCGTGGTGGTGACCGGGGTGCCGGTCGCAGAAACCGGCGCCACCGGCGTAGGCGGCACCTCCGTCGGCTCCGCCTGAGCGTGGCTAACCAGCACAGTCGCGCACGTCGCGGCGGTGACTAGGGCAATCGAGGTGCGGGTGCGGGACATGGAGGGGCTCCTTGAGAACATCCTGAAGCGTGAAAAGACTGCACACAGTCTAAACACAACTGCTAGCAGGTGGGAAGATACATCGCCAGCGCCGCGCGCCAGTTGGTCGGGGAGAATCCGGTTGCCTTGATCTTGGTGAGATCCAGCGTGGATTCCTTCGGCCGCGGGGCTTCCGCGCCGTAAAGCTGCGTGTACTGCTCGGTGGTTACGGGGTGCACGTCGGAGGGGTCGTGGCCGAGCCCGATGAACACGGCCATGGCGATCTCGTCGCGTCCGGCGGTGTCGCCGTCGGAGGTGAGGTTGTACACGCCGTACTCCGCGCCCGTGTCCAAAAGGTGCAGGATGCCCTTGGCTAAGTCCTCGGCCCAGGTGGGACGCCCTCGCTGGTCCGCCACCACGCTGGGCTGCTTCCCGGCCTGGGCGAGCGCCGCCATCGTGGACATGAAGTTGCCGCCGTCGCCGAAGACCCAGGAGGTGCGGATGACGTAGTGGCGCCGCGCGACTTGGGCGGCCGTGTCGCCTGCGGCCTTCGACGCGCCGTACGCCGACAGCGGGCTGGCCGGCTCGTCTTCCGCGTGCACCTCCACCGATCCGTCGAAGATGTAGTCGCTGGAGACGTGCACCAGCGTCAGGTCGTGTTCGTTCGCGATCTCCGCGAGGCGCGCCGGGGCGTCCGCGTTGACCCGCCACGCCTGCGCGCGGTTGGTTTCGGCGCCGTTGACGTCGTTGAACGCGGCGCAGTTGATGATCGCGCGGTACGGGGAGAAGTCGAAATCTGGGTCGATCGCGGTGATGTCGAACTCGTCGCGACCGACAAAGTCGGCGTCACCCTCGCCGAGGCGGGTGCGGAGTGCGCGGCCCAGCTGGCCGTTCGCTCCCGTGACAAGGATGCGCTTTGGGGGGACTAAGGGGGCGTCGGCAAGCAGCGGATGCTCCTGGTCGGCCTTCGATAGCTTTGTGGGCGTAAGCGGCCAGTCGATCTCCTTGTAGGAGCAGTACGCGTAGTCGCCGCGCGGGTTGTATCGCTGGTTGACCAGGTAAATGTAGGCGGTGTCGGGTTCGAGTGTCTGGAACCCGTTGGCCACCCCGCGCGGCACGAACACCGCGGTGGACGGGGTGATCTCTACGCCGAACTTCGCACCAAACGTCGGCGAGCCCTCGCGCATGTCCACCCACGCGCCGTAGACCCGGCCCGTGGCAACGCTGACCCACTTGTCCCACGGCTCAGCGTGCATGCCGCGCGTGGTGCCGGGTGTGGCGTTAAAGCTCACGTTGTTTTGCCGCGGCACCAGCGCCTGCCCCGCCCAGTTCTCCTTGAACCAGCCGCGAGAGTCCTCGTGGACTGTGAGGTGGTGGATTTCCAGGCCGTCGATCGGGGTGCGCATGGTGCCCAAGTTACTGTCCGCTCAGGGCATATTGCTTTTCGACGCCACCCTTCACCCCCTCCCACCATCCACGGTTATCGGTGTACCACGCAATGGTCTGCGCAAGACCGTCGCGCAGATCGGTGTAGCGCGGCCGCCACCCGAGTTCTTCGCGCAGTTTCGTGGCGTCCATGGTGTAGCGCTGGTCGTGCCCGGGGCGGTCCGCCACGTGCTCGTAGGTGCCGCCCATGATCTGGCAGATGGCCTCGATGACCTGCTTGTTCGTCACGTGCGCGTCGCCGGGCGCGCTCGCGCCGATGTTGTAGGTTTCGCCCGGTTTGCCGCGCTCGAGGATGGTGAGCACAGCGTCGTTGTGGTCGTCGACGTGGATCCAGTCGCGCACCTGCTCGCCCGAGCCGTACAGCTTCGCCGGCTGGCCGGTGAGGATGTTGGTGATCTGGCGGGGGATGAACTTCTCTACGTGCTGGTATGGACCGTAGTTGTTCGAGCAGTTGGAGATCGTCGCGTTGATGTCGAAGGAGCGCACCCACGCGCGCACCAAGTGGTCGGAGCCGGCCTTGGTTGCAGAGTAGGGCGAGGAGGGGTTGTAGGGGGTCGTTTCCACAAACCGCTCATCGCCGCCGAGCGGGAGGTCGCCGAAGACCTCGTCGGTGGAGATGTGGTGCAGGCGCGTGCCGTGCTCGCGCACGGCCTCTAACAGAGCAAACGTGCCGACGACGTTGGTCTGCACGAAGGCGGACGGGTCGCGCAGAGAGTTGTCGTTGTGCGACTCCGCGGCGAAATGCACCACCGCGTCCGCTTGGCGCACAAGCTCGCTGACCAGCTCAGCATCGGCGACATCGCCGAGCACGAACTCGAGGGCCGCGCCCTCGATGCCGTCGAGGTTCGCCTCGTTGCCGGCGTAGGTCAGCTTGTCCAGCACCACGATGCGCTCGGCGGCGCCGCGCTGCGCCGCGAGCCTCACGAAGTTCGAACCGATGAACCCGGCGCCACCGGTTACCAGCAAAGTTGTCATGCGTGGCTATGTTACCGCCCGCGACAACCCGAGGACGTGGACGAACGCGCCGGCGAGGGGCCCCGCGAACAGGGCCACGATCACCGAGGTGATCACTGGCCACGGCCCGATGAACAGCACCGCGAACGCCACCGCCGAGGCCACGAGCCACCCGGCGACGTACCAGCCGTGGCGCTCCGTTGCCAGGACCGCGACGCCGGTAATCATCAGCATGCCCATGATCGCTGACGCGAGCGTCAGGAACCCCAGCGTCACCCCGCCGACAAACAACTCCGGCTTGAACGCCACGCGCAGAATCCACGGCCCGACCGCCCACGCGGCGGCGAACCCGATCGCGCCGACGCCTAACACCGCCGCCGCCGGGCCAGCGAGCGCGCGGTAGATCTGGTCCTTCTTTTCCACGAAGCGGACCACCAGCGCGGATTGGAAGCGCTGCAGCGGCACCAGCACCGGCGCGCGGGTGAGCATGACAGCGTTGTTGACCGCGGCGACGATGGTGGAGACGCGCTCGTCGCCGTCAGCGAACGCGGCGGAAACCGCCGTCGGGAACCCGGTGATCAGCGCCGCTGATGCGCCCGAGGCCACCATGGCGGAGACGACGCGGCCGATGAACGCGCCCCGGTCCACGTCGAGCGCGATCCTGATGTTGCTGCGCGCCGACGTCGACGCGCCCAAGACAACGAGCCAGCTAGCTGCGCCGATGACGGTGATGAACAAAAACGCGTCCAGCCCCCAGCCGAGCCCCCACGCGGCGAGCGCGATCAGCAGCCGGATGCCGGAGTCGAGGGCGACAAGCCCGGCGTACTGGTCCCACAGGCCGGCGCCGGACAAGATCCCGGCGAGCACCGCCTGGAAGATGTAGCTGACCAGCCCGAAGACCAGTAGCGAGGTGGCTAGCGTCGGCGACATCGGCACGATCGCGCGCATCGCCCAGTAGCCGGCAGCGATGACCACCACCACGACAAACGCCGCAACCATGGAGGCGAAACGCCACGGGTTGGCGCTCCCGCGGACTTTCGTTTCCCGCGCGTGCGCGACGGCGCGCGTGGTTTCGTTGGTCACACCGTCGATAAGTCCTGTTGAAGCGAAGAACAGCCCCCAGTACGCCTGGAAGTAGCGGTACTCCGTGCCGACGTTTAAAGCCCAGCTCGCCACCCACATGAGGATGAACCCGGCGAGCGCTGAGAACACCGTTGCGAGCGAGAGGTTGCGCATAGCGGTTTACCCGAGCGGGGGAAGGGCGGTGGTGCGGAGCCACGCGTTCCACACGGCGTCGATCTGGGGCTTCATGCTTGGCGACGCAGCGCCCAACGCCCGCGCGAAATCCCCCTGCTCCACCACACCGTGAGCTGACTTGGCGGTGTAATTGCGCACTGCAGAGAAGAACGCCTCGCTACCAAGCGCCATGTGCAACGCGTGCAAGGTCAACGCGCCGCGTTTGTACACCCGGTCATCGAACATTTCCTTCGGGCCCGGGTTTGCCAGCGGGAATTCCAGCGGCCGCAGAGAGGCGAGGATGTTGTAGTGGGTGGTCACCGACGAGTCCAGAGTGGTCCGGCCCTTGAAGTCCAGCCACAGCCACTCGGCGTAGCAGGCGAAACCTTCGTTGAGCCAGATATCGCCCCAGTCGGCGATACTCAAGGAGTTGCCGAACCACTGGTGCGCGAGCTCGTGTGCGATGAGGCGCTCCTCTCCCGAGGTGTGGTTGCGGCCGAAGATTGACTGGCCCGCTGCCTCCAGCGGGATCTCGAGGTTGTCTTCGTGGACGATCGCGTCGTAGCGCTCGAACGGGTAGGGGCCGAAGCGCGTTTCGAAGAAGTCCAACATCTCCTGCTGCAGCGCGAAGTCGCCCATCTCGACGCTGCGCGGCAGCCATGTGCCGGTGTTGCGGCCCGAACGGACGTGGCGGAACTGGCCAATGTTGACGCTGGCCAGGTACGCGGGGACAGGGCGGGTGGTGCTGGTGGTGATGGCCTGGTAGCCGCGGTCCGTGCGCACTGCGATGGTGTAGGTCGCCTTTTCGCCGGGGGCGTCGTCACAGGGGAACCAGCTCGGCGCGCCGTTGGGTTGGTTCGCTGTCAGCGCGCCGTTGGTCAGCTCTTCCCACCCGAGGTGGCCCCATGTCGTGCGGCGCGGGTGCGGGTTGCCGACATAGCGAACCGCAAGCCGGAACTCAGTGTCCACCTCAACCGGTTCCGCAAACGTGATGCGCAGCTTGTTGCCCGACTGCCGGAACCGCTTCACCGGCGCAGCGCTCGCCTCCACGCTGCGCACTCGCATCCCGTCAACGAGATCCAGCGTCATGGTTTCCAAGTCGCGCCACGGCGTCAGCGTAAGCGTCGCGGTGGCGTCTAACCGGTTCGGACCTACCCGGTAATCGAAGTCCAGGTTGTAGTGCGAGACGTGAAAACCGAGGTTGAAATCCACACCCGTGTACGCATCGCGCGTGGCGGGTTTCGACGTGGAAGCCGGCGACCCAGCGGGCTCGTTGTTCAGACGGTGCATGATCATATCGAGGGGAAGTCTACTGCGGGCCAGCTCTCGCGTTGCTGCCGGGATTATGCGCGGCGTAATTGCCTAAGGGAATGCGGCAGTCTGCGCCGCTGTCGACCCACCGCAGCTATGTTGCGGATGTGGCGGGTGGTGCGAGATTCTGCCGCGCATAATCCCAACAGGGCCTTGACCTGCGGGTGTGGCGCGTGGGGCCGGTGGGGCGAAATTATGCCTCGCATAATGTCCTGGGGAAATGCGGCAACAAAAACGCCGCGATCCGAAAGGACTCGGTGGTCGCGGCGTCGTGCGGCTCTGTGAGTTACAGGCCGAAGGCCGGTGCGAAGGTGGTGAACCAAGCCTTCTCAACATCCTCGCGCCAGTACGGCCAAGAGTGTGTGCCGACGTTGCGGAACTCGTAGTGGGCCGGGATGCCGAGGGAGTCCAGCTTCACACGCATGTCGTGGTTGCACTGGTTGATGGCGGCCTCGATCGCGCCGCCCGACACCTGCAGGCGGGCAGACGCGAACTGGGCGATGCCTTGCGGTGCGCCCTGGCCGAGGAGGTAGCCGACTTGGTCCTGGCGGCCTGCGAGGCCCGTGGCTGTGGAGAGGTAGAGCCGTGTGCCGCGGAGATTCTCCGCGTTGACGAGTGCGTCGTTCCAGCGGTTGTACGGGCCGCCCATCGGGCCCCACATCATCTCCGGAGTGATGGTCTGGAAATCAGAGCCGCCGGCGCGATTCACCGTCAGGCGCGCAAAGTTGTACGCGTGGGGTGAGCTCGTGGCCGGGCATCCCGAGAACGACGCGGCGGCGTCGTAGAACCCGGGGTTGTGCTCGGGCAGTACGAGCGCAGACGTGCCAGACATGGAGAAACCGGCGATGCCGCGGCGGTTGTCGGCGTTCAGCATGCGCTCGATTGGACCCGGCAGCTCCTTAGTTAGGAAGGTCTCCCACTTCTGGGGGCCGCGCATGTACGGGGTGTTCATCGACTCGTCGAGCCAGTCGGTGTAGTACGAGAACGCGCCAGCCTGGGGGATGACCACGTTCACGCCCTTGCCAGCGAAAAAGTCCTTGACTGGGGCCATGTTCAGCCA
The DNA here is from genome assembly GCF_036881695.1 of Corynebacterium sp. Marseille-Q4381. NCBI lineage: Bacteria > Bacillati > Actinomycetota > Actinomycetes > Mycobacteriales > Corynebacteriaceae > Corynebacterium > Corynebacterium sp. Marseille-Q4381. Next base: position 64,980 of record NZ_JBAJNR010000007.1, read on the forward strand.
GTCCTGGTTCTGCTCTGCGCCGCCGGCGCCGTTGAGCAGGTACAGGGTTGGTGCCTTTGCCACGCGCTGGCCCTGCGCATTGGTGGCAGGGATGACCGCAACCGGGACGTCGCGGCGCATGGAGGGGGAGTAGACCATGTAGGACAGCACGGTCTTGTGGTCGACCTGCTTGACCCACTCCTGCGGAAGGCCCGAACTCACGATCAGTGGCGGGTTACCCGGCGCGTTCCAAGCCTTGACAGTGCCGACCGGGGTCTGACCTGCGACCTGCGCGGGGTTGACCGGGGCAGCAGTAGCTGCGGGTGTGATGCCGAGGGCAATGGCGGCTGCCGCGACTGCGGCCGTGACGGTACGCTTTAGGCTCATAACCGGCCATATTACGGTCACAGTAAACAAATTGTGCAACAATAACCCACAACTGCTTCCTCACCCGTAAAGGAATTCACATGATTGAGAACGTGCAGCTGCAGATCAACGAGGTCCTCGGCCAGCTAATCCACTTCGGCTCGTCCACTTCGTCCCAGATCGCGTTCGGCATCGGGTTGTTCTAAGAAGAGCCAGAAAGCGTAAGAGGAGCCGCGGCACGCGCCGCGGCTCCTCTTCTTCGTTCGGGGGCCGTAACTAACCGAGCAGCGCCGGCTTAATCACCTTGTCCCAGGACACCTTGAGGTCGTCTTGCCAGATCGGCCACGAGTGGGTGCCTACCGCGCGGCGGTTGAAGTACACGTCTGCGCCCACGCTGCGCGCCTTGGTGTTGAAGTCGTGGGTGCACGCGTTCATAGCAGCCTCGATCGCGCCGCCCTCAACCCACAGGGTGAGCGCCTGCTGCAGGGCCACGGAAGAGGTTTGGTTCTCCTTCAGGTAACCCAGCATGTCGGTTTGTCCCGGAAGGCCGGTGCCGGCGGAGACGTAGAACTTCGTCTTGGAGTCCTTGAGATTGTCTGCCATTACCAGCGCGTCGTTGTACCGGTTGTACTCGGACCCGCGCGGGCCCCAGAGGTTTTCCGGGGTGACCCTGCCGGTGCCGGCAGAGCCGCGGTTGACGGTCAGGCCGACGAAGAAGTTGGGCAGCGGGGTCGAGGTGGCGGCACAGCCGGAGAACGAGCCCACCGCGTCGAACATGTCCGGGTTGTGCTCCGCCAGAAGCAGGACGGACGTCGCAGCCATCGAGAACCCGGAGACCGCGCGCTTGTCGCTGGCCTTTGTGTAGTCCTCGATGGAGGGGCGCAGTTCGTGAGCCAAGAACGTCGACCACTTCTGCTCGCCCTTGAAGTACTTGTTCTCCTCGGGCTTAGTCAGCCAGTCGACGTAGTAGGAGAACGCGCCTTCCATCGGGATGACAACGTTGACCGGCTCGTTCTCCAGCACGTCCTGCACGGTGGTGGCGGCCTGGGAGATCCAGTCGGTGTTCTGCTCGGAGCCACCGGCGCCGTTGAGCAGGTAGTAGGTCGGTGCGTCCTCGACCGGCTTGCCTTCCTGGTCGGTCGCGCGGATCAACGCGACGGGAATGTAGCGGTCCATGGCCTGGGAGTAGACCTCCACGGCCTCGCCGCCACGGTACCGCCTGATCTGGCTGAACCAATACTGGTCCTCACCGTTGTAGTCCTTCGGTGCCGCGGTCAGCTCGCGCACTTCGCCGAGCGAATCAGCGGCGTCCTGCGCCGTCACCGCTTCAGGCATGTTGTCGGCGTCCTCGCCGGTTGCCTCGGGCTGCAGCGCCGTCTCCACCACGTTGGTCAAGCCCTGCCCGTCGCCGTCGGGGACGGATGCGCCGTTCACAACCGGAGCCTCGGCCACCTCCTGCGCTTCAACGACCTCAACCGTCTCAGCTTCCACGACGGTCGTGTCAGCCGTGGTCTCGTCCGTGTCACCCGCGTCCCCCGCGTCACCCGCCGCGCCGCTCTCCGCGGCGGCGTTGGCAATCTCGTCTAAATCAGCAGGCTCCGAGGCTTCAGCAACCACCTCGACTTGCTCGTCGGCCGGCTGGATGCGTGCAATTGTTTGCAAGCCCTGCGCGTCCTCCGCAGCGCGGTGGTGGACAGCGGCTGGAGCGGCGCCTGCCACAAGCGCGATCGCGGCGACGGTGGTGAGAACGCGGCGGGTGTGTTTCATGCTCTGTGAGCTCTCTTCCTGTGAGTTGGCGGGCACGAGGCGTATATGTTCCTTATCTTGCCAGACTGCGCGAGCATTACCGTCCGGTAATCTGCCAACTCGCCGCCCCTCGTGTGCCTAAGCGACGTATTCTGTAGGGCGTGACTACCGAACATTTTGACGTTGTTGTCCTCGGCGCGGGCCCCGGTGGCTACGTTGCCGCAATTCGTGCAGCTCAACTTGGCAAAAAGGTTGCCGTTGTTGAGAAGAAGTACTGGGGTGGTGTCTGCCTCAACGTGGGCTGCATCCCGTCGAAGTCCCTGATCAAGAACGCCGAGGTGGCGGAGATCTTCAACCACGAGGCGAAGACCTTCGGCATCAAGGGTGACGTGGAGTTCGACTACACGGACGCCCAAAAGCGCTCCCGCAAGGTCTCCGAGAAGATTGTCGGCGGCGTGCACTACCTGATGAAGAAGAACAAGATCCAGGAAATCAACGGCCTGGGCATCTTCAAGGACGCCAAGACCATCGAGATCACAGAGGGTGACGACAAGGGCAAGACCATCACCTTCGACGACTGCATCATCGCAACCGGCGCAGTTGTGCGCACCCTGCCGGGCATCGAGCTGTCCGAGAACGTCGTCTCCTACGAGGAGCAGATCCTCAACCCGGAGGCTCCGAAGAAGATGGTCATCGTCGGCGCCGGCGCGATTGGCATGGAGTTCGCGTACGTGCTGTCCAACTACGGCGTTGACGTCACCGTCATCGAGTACATGGACCGCGTCCTGCCGAACGAGGACAAGGACGTGTCCAAGGAGATCGCCAAGGCGTACAAGAAGCTCGGCGTGAAGCTGCTCACCGGCCACGCCACCACCGAGGTGCGCGACAACGGCGATTCCGTCGAGGTCGACGTGAAGAAGAACGGCTCCGACGACGTTGAGACCCTCACCGCCGACCGCGTCATGATCTCCGTCGGCTTCGCCCCGCGCACCGAGGGCTACGGCCTGGAGAACACCGGCGTGGAGCTCACCGACCGCGGCGCCATCGCCATCGACGAGCGCATGCGCACCAACGTCGAGCACATCTACGCCATCGGCGACGTCACCGCGAAGCTCCAGCTCGCCCACGTGGCGGAGGCCCAGGGCATCATCGCCGCCGAGACCATCGCGGACGCGGAGACCCTCGAGATCGAGGACTACATGATGACCCCGCGCGCCACCTTCTGCAACCCGCAGGTCGCCTCCATGGGCTACACCGAGGAGCAGGCCAAGGAGAAGTGGCCGGACCGCGACATCAAGGTCGCCACCTTCCCGTTCAGCGCGAACGGCAAGGCAGTCGGCCTGGCGGAGACCGCTGGCTTTGGCAAGCTCGTCGCGGATGCCGAGTTCGGCGAGATCCTCGGCTGCCACCTCGTCGGCGCCAACGTCTCCGAGCTCCTGCCGGAGGTCGTCCTGGCTCAGCGCTTCGACCTCACCGCAGGCGAGATCGCCCGCTCGATCCACATTCACCCGACCCTGCCCGAGGTGATCAAGGAGATCGCGCACGGCGTCGAAGGCCACATGATCAACCTCTAAGGGGCAGGTGCTTGGCGACGGGGCGAGCGTCGCCAAGCAAAGCCCAAAAAAGCTCCCGCACAGCGTCGCGCCGTGCGGGAGCTTTTTGGGCTCTCTAGTTGTCGGTGCCGGCAACAGCCGCAGCGAGGGAGTCGAGCGACTTCGCCAGGAAGTCGTCGTCGAACTTCTCGCTCATCTTGCGGACCTCGTCGGACTCGATCTCGTCGCGCTGGTAGGTCAGGGTGACCTCGGTGTGGTCCGGGTCGACCGGCTCGAGCTCGTAGAGCCACTTGGCGCCGACCTTCACCTCGGCGGTGGTGTTCTCGACGTTCTTCCATCCGATAACACGGTCCTCCTGGAAAGCGAAGACCTCGTTCTTGGTCTGGTAGTCGCCGTCCTCCTTGGTCATGTTCATGGTGAAGGTGTCACCGACAGCCTTCAGGCGCTCAGCCTGGTCTGCGGAGACCACCATGCCGGAGTCGTCTGTTTCCTTGTGGCGCTCCGGGTTGGAAAGGATGTCGAAGATGTCCTTTGCCGGTGCGTCGATGGTGCGGGTTGCGGAGTTCTGATTCGTTGCTTCAGTCATGTGCCCAAGGGTACCGCGTTTCGCCATAACGCGAGGTAAGATAATACTTACCAACCAAAGGTTGACGCTGAAAGGGGTGGCAGCAGTACTTTGTGCGCAATATCACAATTGGCGCGATTTGCGGGAAAATGGCGCGACTACCGGCTCTGAGTGGCGTCCGATGATTGAAGCTGTAAGGAGCCGGGGAGATGCCTGAAGAAAAGCGCCGGCCAAAAATGTGTGGGGGCGCGGCGCCTTCCTTAAAGTGAAACCGACACTGGAGGTGCCATGACTGTACAAAACGCAGACCGTGAGGCCATTCGTCACGGAAAAATTACCGAAGCGCCGCTGCGCGAGCGGCCATCTTTCCCAACTTGGGCTGTCAAACTCACCATGGCCATCACCGGCCTGATCTTCGGGCTGTTTGTGCTCGGCCACATGGTGGGCAACCTGAAAATCTTCATGCCGCTTAACGCCAACGGTGTTGCGCCGATCGACGAGTACGGCGAGTGGCTGCGCACGCTGGGTGAGCCGCTGTTCCCGCGGGAGGGCTTCCTGTGGATTGTCCGCATTGTGCTGCTCGCCTGCCTGGTGCTGCACGTGTGGGGCGCGTTCGCGCTGCGCGCGCGTTCGTCCAAGTCGCGCGGAAAGTTCCGCCGCACCAACCTCATGGGCGGCTGGCAGTCCACCGCGACCCGCGCGATGCTGACCACCGGCGTCATCTTGTTGCTCTTCATCATCTTCCACCTGCTGGACCTGACCATCGGTGAGGTCGTCGCGTCTGACGAGTTCGTCCACGGCGCTGTCCGCGACAACCTGCTGGCCACCTTCGCGCCTGCGCGTTGGCCGGTCACCCTGTTCTACGTCCTCGCCATGGTTGCGCTCGCGCTGCACCTGACCCACGGCGTCTACCTCGCGGTGTCCGACCTGGGCTGGCTCGGCGAGCGCGGTCGCGGGCTGATGGTGCTGCTCGCCTACGTTCTTCCGCTCATCGTTGTCATTGGCAACATCGTCATGCCGATCGCCATCGCATTCGGCTGGGTACCGGGATTTACCAGGTAACGGCTGTTTAGGAGAAAAACTATGACTACCTCAATCAACGCGGCGCAGGGCGCTTCCGGCGACCAGCTGACCGCTTCTGCCCCGCAGGGCGCAGACGTCACCGGCGGCTTCCGCCAGCCAGAGTCCGCAGTTTCCGGTGTGACCATCGGCGAGGTGCTGGCGAGCAACGAGCCGAACCGCGACGAAGTTCGGATGCGCGACATGTGGGAGTACCAGAAGGACCACATGAACTTGGTCTCCCCGCTGAACCGCCGCAAGTTCACCGTCCTCGTTGTCGGCACCGGCCTCTCCGGCGGCGCCGCCGCCGCCGCGCTCGGCGAGCTGGGCTACAACGTGAAGGTCTTCACCTACCACGACGCTCCCCGCCGCGCCCACTCCATCGCAGCGCAGGGTGGCGTGAACTCCGCCCGCGGCAAGAAGGTGGACAACGACGGCGCGTACCGCCACACCAAGGACACCGTCAAGGGCGGCGACTACCGCTGCCGCGAGTCCGACTGCTGGCGCCTGGCCATCGAGTCGGTCCGCGTGATCGACCACATGAACGCCATCGGCGCACCGTTCGCCCGCGAGTACGGCGGCACCCTGGCCACCCGTTCATTCGGAGGTGTGCAGGTGTCCCGCACCTACTACACCCGCGGCCAAACAGGGCAGCAGCTGCAGCTGTCGACCGCGTCCGCGCTGCAGCGCCAGATCCACCTGGGCAACGTGGAGATCTTCACCCACAACGACCTGATGGATCTGATCATTACGGAAGAGGACGGCAAGAAGGCTTGCCGCGGTATTGTCACCCGCAACCTGATCACGGGCACGATCACTCCGTTCACCGGCCACGCCGTTATTCTCGCCACCGGCGGGTACGGCAACGTGTACCACAAGACCACCCTGGCGAAGAACTCCAACGCGTCCGCCATGATGCGCGCGTACGAGCGTGGCGCCTACCTCGCGTCCCCGTGCTTCGTGCAGTTCCACCCGACTGGTCTTCCGGTCAACGCCAAGTGGCAGGCAAAGACGACGCTGATGTCGGAGTCGCTGCGCAACGACGGTCGCATCTGGACCCCGAAGGAGAAGGGCGACGACCGCGACCCGAAGGACATCCCGGAGGACGAGCGCGATTACTTCCTCGAGCGCCGTTACCCGGCGTTCGGTAACCTCGTGCCGCGCGACGTGGCGTCCCGCGCCATTTCCCAGCAGCTGAACGCCGGCTACGGCGTGGGCCCGCTGCACAACTCCGCGTACCTGGACTTCTCCGACGCGATTGAGCGCCTCGGTGAGGACACCATCCGCGAGCGCTACTCCAACCTGTTCGAAATGTACGAGGACTCCACTGGCGAGGACCCGTACAAGGCCCCGATGCGCATTGCACCGACCGTCCACTTCACCATGGGTGGCCTGTGGACCGACTTCAACGAGATGACCTCGATTGACGGCCTCTTCGCTGCCGGCGAGTGCTCGTGGACCTACCACGGCGCCAACCGACTGGGCGCGAACTCGCTGCTGTCGGCGTCCGTTGACGGCTGGTTCACGCTGCCGTTCACCATCCCGAACTACCTGGCGAACCACCTGGGCGAGGAAGTGCTCTCTCTCGAGGCGCCGGAGGTGGCCGAAGCCGTCACCCGCACCCAGGACCGCATCGAATCCCTGATGCGCATCCAGGCGGTTGAGCCACACGGCCCGGAATACTTCCACGAGCAGCTCGGCGCCATCCTCTACGAGTTCTGCGGTGTGTCCCGCACCGTCGAGGGCCTGGAGGAAGGCATCCGCCGTATCCGTGCACTGCGCGAGGACTTCTGGCGCAACCTGCACATTCCGGGTAACCCGAACGACATGAACCAGACCCTCGAGGCGGCGCTCCGCCTTGTGGACTACATCAACCTCGGCGAGCTTATGTGCGTGGACGCGTTGGACCGCGACGAGTCGTGCGGTGCTCACTACCGCATGGACCACCTCACCGACGACGGTGAGGCCGAGCGTGACGACGACAACTGGTGCTTCGTCTCCGCGTGGGAGCCGGCCGGCGAAGGCCAGTTCATCCGCCACGCTGAACCCCTGTTCTTCGATTCGATCCCGCTGATGGCAAGGAACTACAAGTAAATGAAACTGACACTTGAGATCTGGCGTCAGGCCGGACCCGATACCGACGGCAGCTTCGAAACCGTCCAGGTCGACGACGCTGTCGAGCAGATGTCCATCCTGGAGTTGCTGGACCACGTGAACAACCGCTACGTGGAGGAGGGCAAGGAGCCCTTCACCTTCGCGCACGACTGCCGCGAGGGCATCTGTGGCACCTGCGGCCTCACGGTGAACGGTCGCCCGCACGGCGCCGGCCAGAACACCACTGCGTGTCTGCAGCGCCTGTTCAACTACAAAGACGGCGACACCCTGAAGATCGAGCCGTTCCGCTCCGGCGCGTTCCCGGTGATCAAGGACCTCGCTGTGGACCGCTCCGCACTGGACCGCGTGATGCAGCAGGGCGGTTACGTGTCCGTCAACGCCGGCACCGCACCGGACGCCGACACCCTGCACGTCAACCACCACGACGCCGAGCTCGCACTCGACTACGCCGCCTGCATCGGCTGCGGCGCCTGCGTTGCGGCGTGCCCGAACGGCGCAGCTCACCTGTTCACCGGCGCGAAGCTGAAGCACCTCAAGCTGCTTCCGCTGGGCCAGCAGGAGCGCGCCCGCCGCGCCCGCAAGATGGTTGACGAGCTGGAGACCAACTTCGGCCACTGCTCGCTCTACGGCGAGTGCGCGGATGTGTGCCCGGCAGGCATCCCGCTCGACGCTGTCGGCGCCATCAACGCGGAGCGCGCACGTGCTGCTTTCCGTGGCGGCGACGACTAGAGCATGCCGTATAGTGGCTAACTAGGTACAAGATCCGGATCTTTCCAGGAAACGTAAGGACATAGACATGGCTTCCCAGCACGCGGTTGCAGACATCCAGTCGGAGTCGTTCCCGGGCTACCAGACCCAGCTGCACGACTCGTACATCGAGGGCTACGACCCGGTTTCGCTGGGCGCGCCGCACTCCTCCCTGTCCCGCTACTCCACGTGGGTGTCGATGGGCCTGATCCTGGCCACCCTGTTCGGCCTGGGCATCCTGGTGTGGGGCGCTGGCGCGCACTTCGTGGGCTGGGGCGCTCAGAGCGAGGACTTCTCCAGCCGCCTGATGATCCTCGGCGGCATCGAGATGGCCGTGTGCATTGTGGCTGCCGCGGTGCTGCTGTCCATGGGCCGCAAGGACTACAAGAACTACCGCAAGACCACGGGCCGCGTGAACTAACGCACCGCGCGTCGTAAGCGAAGGCGCTTCCCTCCCAAAGCCGGGTAGGGAAGCGCCTTTTTCGCTGGTTTCAGGTGATGTTGGGCAGGGCTGCTTTAATCGACAGCATGGAATCGCTACCCCTAATGCCGGCGCCGTCCAACGAGGTAGAGCGCCGGCGCGTGTTGCGCAACCACAAGATCTTCGTCACCAGTCTGCTTGCAATGGCTGCGGTGATCTTCCTCGCGTGCTCGTGGTGGCAGTCGCGCGGCGGAGCACCGGGGTGGGTTGGGTACGTCCGCGCCGCGGCGGAGGCCGGGATGGTCGGCGGGTTGGCGGACTGGTTCGCCGTGACAGCCCTGTTCAAGTACCCGATGGGGATCCCCATTCCGCATACGGCGATCATCCCGAACAAGAAGGACCAGGTCGCCGAGGCACTGAGTGAGTTCGTCAGCGAAAACTTCCTCAATGCGCGCACCATCACGGACAAGGTGATGCAGGCGGGTATCCCGGAGAAAGCCGGCCGCTGGCTGGCGCAGGAGGACAACGCTGCGCGGGTGAGCGCGGAGGCGGGAACGTTCGCGGCGAACATTGTCAAGGGCATTGACCCAGCAGACGCCGAGGCGCTGATCGACACCCAAGTCGTAGAACGGGTCTCGGAACCTGTTTGGGGCCCGCCGCTTGGCCGCATGCTGGAGGGCTTCATCGCCGACGGCAAGGTGGAGCCCGTAGTCGACGACATCGTCGCATGGGGCAGGCGCAAGCTTGACGGCATGGAAGACACGATCGTCACCGCGATCGACGAGCGGATGCCGAAGTGGGCGCCAAAGTTTGCGAAGGAACTGGTAGGGGACCGCGTCTACCGGGAGATGACGGAGTTCATGGAGGACGTCGACTCTCAGCCCGAGCACGAGGCGCGCCGCGCGATTCGCCGCACCATCAACCAGTTCGCGCAGGACCTGCAGTTCGACGGCGACATGATCACCCGCGTGGAGGAACTCAAGCACGACATCATGGGCTCGAGCGCGGTCGCGTCCGCGGCGGGCGGAATTTGGGAGCAGGTGTCGGCCGCGCTGGTAGCGGCATTGACGGATGGGGATTCGACGTTGCGTCGAAAAGCGCAAAGCTCCATCCAGGATTGGGGCGCGCTGTTGGCCACCGACCCGCAGGTGCGCTCCCAGGCCGAAAAGCGGCTGGAGAAAGCCGTGCACTACGCGGCGGAGAACGGCGCGGGACAGATCGTCGGCATCATCGCGGAGACGATCCAACGGTGGGACGGCGCCGAGGCCGCGGACAAAATCGAGCTCATGGTGGGCAAGGACCTGCAGTTCATCCGCCTGAACGGCACAATCGTCGGTGCGCTGGCCGGCTTAGTTATTTACACTGTGTCTCAACTGCTGTTTTTTACGTAAGGAGCACCCCATGACCGAGCACAACAACATCAACGACAACATCAACGAGAACCTCGAGGCCGCTGCAGAGTCCACGACCGAGGAGACTTCCTCCGAGGTGCGCGACAACCTCCGCGAGGCGGGCGACGCGCTCTTGGCAGCCGGTTCCGCGATCGGCGCCGCATTCGGCAAGTTCGCTGAGGGCCTGCCGGAGCGTTTCAAGATCGCATCGGATTCCGCGCGCGAGACCCTCAACTCGGCGAACACCGAGGGTGAGGTCCGCTCCTGGGCCGCCAACGTGACCAACGAGGCGGAGAAGGCTTTTAACTCGCTGCGCGAGCGCGACCTGAAGTTCACCGACGACGCGAAGGCATCTTTGAGCAAGTCGGTCGCCGACATCCGCCAGTCCTTCAACGAGCGCCTCGACCGCGTCGACGCGTCCGGCTCCGAGACCGCGGAGAGCACCCTGAAGGATCTGCGCACCCGCTTCGACGACTTGGTCGAGCGCATTCAGGACCAGTTCACCAGCAGCGAGGACGCTGCTGGCCGCCACGAGGCCGGTGATATCATCGACGGCGAAATCGTCGACAACGAGGGTGGCAGCACCGCCGCCGACCTGAACAAGTAACGGAGATCCGCCTGCATGGATGCATCAGCCCTCGATCAAATCACCACGATCATGCGAATCCCCGTGGTGGCTGAGCGCATCCTCTTCGTCGCTGTGGGCGTCGCCGGCATCGCGGGTGTCATCTTCGCATCCATCACGCGGGCCGACGCGTTCGAGGCAGCGGGCCGCCAGCCGAAGATGACGTGGGTCGCGATTTTGGCTCTGTCCACGTTGGCGCTGCTGTTGCGGCTGCCGTTCATCGCGTGGTTCGCGGCCGTAGCGGTGGGTATTTACTACTTCGATGTCCGCCCGCAGGTCAGAGAGATCGAGGGCAACAGCGGCGGCGCTTGGTAACCCGCTGCGACCAGCCCACTTTTAGCCGGCGTAGGCCGGCTTTTCTTGTTGCTGGGTGCCCTGCGGCGATGGCACCAAGGACTGCTGCAGCTCGTTGAAGTTCACGTTCTCGCCGCTCAGCTGCATCTGTAAGCCGTCCGGGGTGACGGCGACGTCGCTGAGGTGCATCTGCGAGTTCCCGAAGGACGCCATCCCTTCTTCGAGCGAGTTGTTGATCACGCCTGCGACCTCGCTGGGCAGGTTGAAGCCGAAGAGCTGGGTGCTCTCGGCTTCGAACGAGACCCCGCCGCCCGTCTGCGCCGGGCGCAGCTCGATACCGGCCACACCGCTGGTGAACAGCACGGTGAAGGTGCCGTTTGCTGGATCGGTGGTCACCTCGGAGACGGTGATCAGGCTGTCCAGCCAGCGGTTGTCGCCCAGCTGTTCGTGCAGCGACTGGTTTAGCGTGGCGCGCAGGAAGTCGTTCGGCAGCTCGGTGGTAAGTGTGAAGGCCTGCGCCACCGGCTCGCCGTCGACAATGTTGACCTTGTCCATTTTGATGGTGGCGCCGGGCTCGCCGGAGATCGTGTCGCCGCTGACTGTGAGCGTTGAAGGGGTCGTCACCGTCAGGTGCGGTAGCGACCCGGTGAGCAGGCCCAGCGTGACCGGCTGCGAGCCGAAGGACACCTCCGGTTGGCCGGCTGCGACCGCCTGGCCGGCAGATTGCTGCTCGACGCCTTTGGTGATCTGGTTGGTGAGGAACATGCGCACCCCGATCTCGGCGACGATCAGGAGCACCAGCAGCGCCGCGAGAATTCCGACGATGACCTTCCACGCTGTTTTCATGCGGTTCAGTCTACGGATGGCGCGACAGCGGCCCAATCGACTGTGAGCGCGTTGTCTCTCAGTCGGCGCCGCTGCGGCGTGACGGGCCAGCCGCGGCGGATCAGCTCCGCTTGCGCTTCGCGCCAGCGCACGCGCGGGCCGTGGGGTGCCCATCCGGCGGCGTTGGCCCAAGCGGCGTCGGCGTCGGCAAGCAGCGCGTGGATGGCCTCTCCCTCCACGTTGCGGTGGATGAGCACCTTGGGCAGCCGCTCGGCGACGTCGCTGGGGGAGGCGACGTCGTGGGGGTCCCAGGCCAGGGTGAGGGTTTTGGGCCCCGCGGCGTCGAGAAGCACCCAAGCCCCCCGGCGACCGAGCTCGTCGCAGGTGCCCTCGATGAACAACCCGCCGGGCGCGAGGCGCGAGCAGACTTCCTCCCACACGTCGGCGACATCCGCCACGTCGTACTGGCGCAGCACGTTGAAGGCGCGCACGAGCTGCGGGCGGTACCCGGCGAGCTCGAACCCGCCAAGCTCGAAGCGCACGCGATCGCGCGGCGGCAGAACTCGCTGGGGGTCGATCTCGAGGCCGACCACCTCTACCCGCGGGTTGATCTGGCGCAACCACCCGGCCCACTCCACCGTGGTGGTGTGGGAGGCGCCGTAGCCCACATCGAGCGCCAGCGGCTGCGGAACCGAGCGCAGAAGCGATTGCACCTGCGGGTTGAACCTGGTCCAACGATCACAGCGGCGCAGGCGGTTTACCCCGGTGGTGCCGCGCGTGATCACGCCGTACGGCTTTCCGGGGCCCGCCTGCGCCCGCAGGTTGTGGTAGTGCGCCATCAGCGCTTTTCGTTGGAAAGTGTGAACAGGGTTAGAGGTTTTCGGAGATCCACTGCTCGGTGAGCTTGGCCTCGTTGCCCACGATCTCCTCCAGCGCCTCGGCCACCTTCGGCTCGAGCGCCGCGCCCATGAAGGGGATGTCCACCTTGACCTCGTTGTCGTACGCCAGGGTGGTGGTGTCGCCTTCGCCGGTCATCTCGATCTCGCCGGAAAAGTCCACCGGGGTGCCTTTCACGTCGCCGGTGAAGGTGTGGGTGGCGCGGCCGCCGTCGAGCTCGCCGATGTTCACTACGCGCTTGAGCTTCAGGTCCTGGGAAATCATGGCCTGCGCGGCGGCCGGCATGATGGACTTCGGCAGGATCTCGAACAGCACGGCCTGGTTGCCCGTGAACTCGTTGAGCGAGCCCGGCTCCGGGGAGAGCTTCTCTGCGATGAACTCCCAGTACGCCTTGGACGCGTACGCCTCGGCGACCTTCTGTGCCGGGTGGTTGATGGTAACGGAGGTTTCGCTACGTACAGTCATGGTCAACAGACTACCGTGAGATAGGTGCAGGACTTATCTTTCGCCCATCTGACCACACTGCGCGTCGGCGGCACGCCCGTGGAGGTGACCGCGTGCACCTCCGCCGCAGAAATCGCGGAGACGGTCGCCCGGCTCGACGCCGACGGCCGCCCGCTTTTGGTGGTCGGCGGGGGATCGAACTTGGTAGTGGCTGACGGTCCGCTGGATCTTACGGCGGTGCTGGTGCGCAACGAGGGCATTTCGCTTGTCGACGCCACCACCATCTCCATCCAAGCCGGCACCCCGTGGGACGACGTGGTCGCTTTCGCCGTCGATCACGGCCTCGGCGGCATCGAGGCGCTTTCCGGCATCCCCGGCTCCGCGGGCGCGACCCCGGTGCAAAACGTCGGCGCTTACGGCTCCGAGATCTCGGACGTGCTCACGCGCGTGCGCCTGCACAACCGGGAGACCGGGCGCGACGAGTGGGTCGACGCGTCCGCGCTGGACTTGGCCTACCGCTACTCCAACTTGAAATTCACTAACCGTGCCGTGGTGCTGGAGATCGAGCTGAAGCTTAACCCCACGGACCGCTCTATCCCGCTCCGCCACTTGGGCGGGCGCGAGGTCCCGCTCGCTGAAGCCCGCCAGTCTGTCCTTCAGACCCGCCGATCAAAGGGCATGGTGCTCGACGCCGCCGACCACGACACGTGGTCCGCTGGCTCGTTTTTCACCAACCCGGTCGTGCCGGCCGCGCTCGCCGAAGAGATCGAGCGCAGCGTGGGCGAGGCCGCCATGCCGCGCTACGCGGCGGCCGACGGCACCGAGAAACTGTCGGCCGCGTGGCTGATTGAGCGCGCCGGGTTCCCGCGCGGCTACCCGGGTGAGGGCGCGCCGGCTCGCCTGTCCACCAAGCACACCCTGGCGCTGACCAACCGCGGCGGCGCCGCCGCCGACGACATCGTTGCGCTCGCGCGGGATGTGCAGGCGGGCGTGAAAGACCGGTTCGGTGTGGAGCTCCACCCCGAACCGGTCTGGATCGGTTTCTAGCGCTGGTCTTCCGCCAGCAGTTCGAGCAGTGAATCGCGCACCTCGCGGCGGCGGACCTTCCCCATCTGGTCCTTGTTCAGCTCCTCGAAGTGGTAGAAGGTGCGCGGCACCTTGTAGCGGGTGAGGTTTTCGCGCGCGAAATCCTTTAAGCCCTCCGGGTCGAGCGCCGCGCCGTCTTCCAGCACGACACAGGCGACGACGTCCTCCGAACCGTCCTTGCGCGGGCGGCCGACCACGGCGACGTCCTTGACGTCGCGGTGGCGGCGCATGACTTCCTCCACCTCCGCCGGGTAGACGTTGAAGCCGCCGGTGATGATGAGTTCTTTGATGCGGGAGACGAGGCGGACGAAACCGTCCTCCTCCATCACTCCCATGTCGCCGGTGCGGAACCAGCCGTTGTGGAAAGCCTTCTCCGTGGCTTCTGGGTTGTTGAGGTAGCCGCCGAAAACCTGGGGTCCTTTCGCCAGAATCTCGCCCGCCTCGCCGTAGGGCATCAGCTCGTCCGGGTTGTCCGGGTTCACAATTCGAATTTCGGTGTCGGGGAAGGGGATGCCGATGTAGCCGGGGCGGCGGTCTGCGCTTCGCGGGTTGCCGATCAGGATCGGGCCTGTCTCGGTCAGTCCGTAGCCCTCGACCAGGTAGCCGCCGGTGAGCGCCTCCCAGTCCTCAATCACCTGAGCCGGCAGCGAGGACGCACCCGAGAAGCCGATCTGCACCTTGGAAAGGTCAATCTTCTTTTCCTTTGCCGTGCTAATGATGCGCTCGAACACGGTGGGCACGCCCGGCACGAAGGTCGGGGTGTGCTTCTTCATCGCATCCATGATCAGTTCCATCTTCGGGGCCGGGATCAGGATGAGCTCGGAGCCGACCAGGATCGGCAGCGTGAGCGAGAACGCGAGGCCGTAGGCGTGGAAGAAGGGCAAGGTGGCAAGCATGCGCTGGCCCGGTTCCTGCAGCTCTTTCGCCCACGCGCGGCCCTGCTGCGGGTTAGCCAGCAAGTTGGTGTGGGTGAGTACCGCACCCTTGGGCGCGCCGGTGGTGCCGGAGGTGTAAAGCACCAGTGCGGGGGATTCGGCGGTAACGCTTTCCGGGATTTCCAAGTCGGCGCCTTCCCCGCCGATAGCAGAGCTGACCAGCGCTTCCCACGGCACGGTGTTGGTGGAGGGGCCGGTCAGCGATGCGCGGGCTTCGCGCAGCTTCGGCAGCGGGAGGCGCAGGGCGAAGCGCTGCAGCTTCGGCATCGCCTTCGTCATATCCACGCTGACCACGGTCTCCAGCGGGGTGTCCACGCGCAGCTGCTCAAGCGTGTCCGCCGCCTTATCCCAGACAATGGCCACACGGGCGCCGTGGTCGTTGAACTGCGGGCGCAGCTCGTTAGCGGTGTAGAGCGGGTTGTGCTCAACGACCACGCCGCCGATCAGGTGCACCGCGTAGAACGCGGCGACGTGCTGCGGGCAGTTCGGCAGCATGATGGCCACGCGGTCGCCGGGGCGCACGCCGAAAGCTTTGAGGCCCGCCGCGGCGCGGCGCACCTCCCGGTCAAGCTCGGCGAACGTGTGCGTGCGGCCGAAGAAGCGCGTCGCCGGTTTGTGGGCGTTGCGCTCGAGATTGTCCAGGTAGATCTCCGGCAGTGTCTTGTTGCTGTACTCGAGCGTGTGGTCCGTCCACTCGGGGTAGTACTGCAGCCACGGCTGCGTCTCGTTGGGGTCCACGCCGGGTGCGTCGTTGTTCAGGGGCGTACTCATGCGGACAACAATACGCCAAACCTACGCAACCGTAAGGTACGAGCCCGTAACTTTCTTCGGGAGCGCTACGCTAGCTGCATGCGCGTCGCCATGATCTCCATGCACACTTCCCCGCTTGAGCAGCCGGGCACCGGAGACGCCGGGGGCATGAACGTCTACATCCACAACATCGCGACCCAGCTTTCGCGCCAGGGTGTGGAGGTCGACGTGTTCACGCGCGCCACGCGCCCCAGCCTCGGTGAGATCGTCGAGGCCGCCCCCGGGTACCGGGTGATCCACATCGTGGCTGGGCCGTACGAAGGGTTGGAGAAGGACGAGCTGCCCACCCAACTCGCGGCCTTCGCGGGCGGGATCATCCAGTTCCTGCGCACCAACGGCCACGGCGGTCACGCGCTCGAGTACGACCTCATCCACTCTCACTACTGGCTTTCCGGTCAGGTGGGGTGGTTGCTGGCAGATCTCATCGGCGTGCCGCTGGTCCACACCGGGCACACGTGGGCTGCGGTGAAGAACGCCTCTGGCGTTGATGGCGCAGAAAGTGAGGCTCGGCGCATCTGCGAGCAGCAGCTGGTGGACAACGCCGATGTCGTGGTGGTCAACACCGCCGACGAGACCGAGCAGCTCGCCCGCTTCTACGACGTCGACACGGAGAAGATCGCCGTGGTCAGCCCCGGCGCCGATACGGAACTTTTCACCCCCGGCACCGACCGCAACACGGAGCGCGCCCGTCGCGCGCTGGGCATCCCGCTGCACGCGAAAGTCGTCGCTTTTGTGGGCCGGTTGCAGGATTTCAAGGGTCCGCAGGTGCTCCTGCGCGCGGTGGGGGAGGTGGTGCGCCGCGACCAGTTGGACGCCCCCTTACGGTTGGTGATGTGCGGCGGCGCGTCCGGCGCGGGCTCGTCGGTGGAGCACTACCGCGCCATCGCCCAGGAAGAGGGCATCGCGTCGATCACTCGCTTCCTCGGCCCGCGTCCCCCGCAGGAGCTGGCGAGCGTGTACCAAGCCGCCGACATCGTGGCGGTACCCAGCTACAACGAAAGCTTCGGGCTGGTCGCCGTCGAGGCGCAGGCCACAGGAACACCCGTGGTGGCAGCGCGAGTGGGCGGCCTGCCGCTCGCGGTGGCGGACGGCGAGTCGGGGGTGCTGGTGGCAGGCCACGACCCTGCCGATTGGGCGACGGCGCTGGAGCAGTTGCTTATCGACGACCACCTGCGCATCACCATGGCCACCACCGCAGTGGCGCACGCGAAGAAATTTTCGTGGCGCGCGTCAGCAAGCGAGCTCTACAAGGTGTACCAAACCGTGCTCGACGGGTTCGACCCGCAGGCCGCCACCCGCCAGCCGGCCGGGGTTTAGCCGAGCAGCTTCTGCTGGAGGGCGAGCTCGCCCAGCTGGGTGAGCTTGCCGGCGTGGTAGCCCGCGGTGTGTTGCGCCTCCGCGATGTCGAGGTTGCCGCGGAGCGCTTCGTCCACAATGCGCTGGGCATCCTGCTGTGCACCGGCGATCGCCTTGTCCAGCTCCGCCTTCGGGTCGGTTTGCGCGAGATCCGGGTTCATCGCCTCGATTTGCTCGCCCATGTCAGCGAACTCCTCAGCCGCAGTCGGAAGCGCAGCGTGCGGGGCGGTGGACTCGGTCAGTGTGAAGTGGTCGTTGACCGCGCCGTCCGGGATACCGTAGGCCTCCTCAATAATGCGGTCGGCGGCCTGCGCCTTACCCAGCGGGCCGAGCACCATGGAGCTCACGCCGATCACGGAGTTGTCTCGCGGGTCGTAGTTCACGCCGCCGGAGTCGCCCACCACGTAGTTCAAGTCCCAGGAGAAGACGCCGTCGCGGTTCCGGAACAGCTGCGTGCCGCAGGTGCGGCCGGTGGTGGATCCGTCCTTGCAGATCGGCTGGCCGGCGTTGTCGAAGGAGATCGCGCCGGGGGCTAGCGTGCGGTAGTCCTTGATCGAGGTCAGCACCACCGGTTCAGACGGTTGCGCCTGGCCGTTGCCGCGGGACTGGGCGGTGCGTGTGTCGGTCACCCCATCGTCGATCAGCACGACGCCCCAGTCCGCCGTGTTGTAAGTGGCCACCGGGTCCGACAGGTCGAGTGCCGCCGGCGGCACGTGGTTGGAGTGGCCGCGGGTGCCGATGCGCTGGTACTCCCCGTCGACGTTGACACTGACGGCGTCGTCCATCGCAGGCATGCCCGGCATCGGGTTGATGCAGTGCGAAGCGGTGAGCATGACGTGCTGCGTCGTGCCATCGAGGGTGCGGATCGTGCCAATCGGGCCCTGGGAACACAACTGGACGAACGCCTCCGGCGGCACCTTCACCTGGTCCCCGTAGACGTTGGTGATGGTCGCTGGCGGGTTGACCGGCAGCATGCGCATCGGCGCGCCGGGAGCGGCGAGCGCCGGCTCTGCTGCATGTGCGGCGGGAACGGCAGAAAACGACAGTGCGGCTGCGATCATGCCCGCAGCCGCTCGTGAAAACCTCAAGTTCATGCCGGTCAGTCTAAAGCATGGCATGCTTTATTACATGGGTAACGGAAAGCTGATCCTGGTCCGTCACGGCCAGAGCGAGTGGAATAAATCCAACCAGTTCACCGGCTGGGTTGACGTCGATCTGACCGAGCAGGGCGAGGCCGAGGCCGTCAACGCCGGCAAGCTCATGGTGGACAAGGGCGTGCTGCCGGATGTGGTGTTCACCTCGCTTTTGCGCCGCGCGATCCGCACCGCCAACATCGCGCTGAACGCCGCCGACCGGCACTGGATTCCGGTCGAGCGCAACTGGCGCCTCAACGAGCGCCACTACGGCAAGCTGCAGGGCCTGAACAAGGCCGAGATCCGCGAGGAATTCGGCGAAGAGCAGTTCATGGAGTGGCGCCGCTCCTACGACACCCCGCCTCCGGAGATCGACACCGACAACCAGTACGCGCAGACCGATGACCCGCGCTACGCGTTTCTGCCCGAGGTGCCCCGCACCGAGTGCTTGAAGGACGTGGTGGAACGCTTCCTGCCGTACTACATCGACCGCATCCTGCCCGAGGTGCTCGCGGGTAAGACCGTCATGGTCGCAGCCCACGGCAACTCGCTTCGCGCGTTGGTGAAGTACCTGGATAACATCTCCGACGACGACATCGCCGGGCTCAACATTCCGACCGGTATGCCGTTGGTCTACGAGTTCGATGAAACCGGCCGTGTTACCAACCCGGGCGGCACCTACTTGGACCCCGAGGCGGCCGAGGCTGGCGCTGCGGCTGTGGCGAACCAGGGCCAGAAGTAAACCGATAGGGAGGTAGCGACACCGTGGGTGTAGCACCCATTGTCGCGTTCCTGCTCGGCGCGGCGCTCGCCGTATTGGCGTGCTGGATGTACTCCTCCGTGCGTAGCTGGCGCGACCGCAACAGCTCGGCGGAGTCCAGCAACGACGACGAGATCCAGACCGTCAGCCAGCTTCTGAATTTGGCGGTCCAGGGCTCGCCGACGGGCATCGCAATCTTCAACCGCTCCGGTCGCGTCATCATGTCGAACCCGCGGGCGCACGACATGTCGATCGTGCACGACCGCACCATCAACCCCGAGGTGTGGGACGCGGCGCTCGTGGCGTTCGTCGACTCCGAGACGCACACGCTGGATCTTGACCTGCCAAGGCGGGCGACCGGCAGCCGCATCCGCAACGTGTCGGTGGTGGTGAAGCCGCTCGCGCTGACCCAGAGTGCCTACGTGATCGCGTACGCCACCGACGAGAGCGAGAACGTGCGCATGGAGTCCGCCCGCCGCGACTTCGTCGCCAACGTCTCACACGAGCTCAAAACACCGGTCGGTGGCATGGCCCTGTTGGCGGAGGCCCTGCTGCAGGACCCGGGCGACGAGGAGATGGTGGAGCACTTCGGCCAGAAGCTGGTGAAAGAATCCCACCGCATGGGCGAGATGATCACGGATTTGATCAGCCTGTCCAAGCTGCAGGGCGCCGAAGCACTGCCGGAGATGGTGCCCGTGAGCATCGACGACGTGATCGACGACGCCATCGAGCGCAACCACGTCAACGCCGAAAGCCGCGAGATCGACATAACCCGTGGTCCGCACACCGGCATCCGGGTGATGGGGGACCGCCCGCTTTTGACGGCGGCGGTGTCCAACTTGGTCTCGAACGCGATCAATTACTCGCCGAACGGGCAGCCGGTGAGTATCTCGCAGAAGGTGGTGCGCGAGAACGTCGTGCTGGTCCGGGTGACCGACCGCGGCATCGGCATTGCGCCGGAAGACCAGAAGCGCGTCTTCGAGCGTTTCTACCGCGTGGACAAGGCGCGTTCGCGCTCGACCGGGGGCACTGGTTTGGGTTTGGCCATTGTCAAGCATGTGGTGGCAAACCACGGCGGTAATATCAAGTTGTGGTCCCGTCTTGGGACGGGCTCTACGTTCACCATCGAGCTGCCGATTTACCAGCCTGACAGCCGGCCGGAGAACACGAAGGGTAACCAAGAGAAGTGACGACAATTCTCATCGTTGAAGACGAAGAATCGCTCGCGGAACCGCTCGCGTACCTCCTCAACAAGGAGGGGTTCGAGACGATCATGGCCGCCGACGGCCCGAGCGCGCTGGAGCAGTTTAGCGACGACGGCGTGGACCTCGTCTTGCTCGACCTGATGCTGCCCGGCATGAGCGGGACCGACGTGTGCCGCAAGCTGCGCGCCGAGTCCGACGTGCCGATCATCATGGTCACCGCCCGCGACTCTGAAATAGATAAGGTCGTCGGCCTCGAGCTTGGCGCCGACGATTACGTGACCAAGCCCTACTCCACCCGCGAGCTGGTTGCCCGCATCCGCGCGGTGCTACGCCGCGGCCCGGAGATCGAAGAAGTTGAGGAGTTCGACGACCAGATTATCGAGGGCGGTCGAGTGCGCATGGACGTCGAGCGTCACACGGTGTTTGTCGACGGGGCGCCCGTCGCCATGCCTCTGAAAGAGTTCGACCTCCTCGAGTACCTGATGCGCAACGCCGGCCGGGTCCTCACCCGCGCCCAGTTGATCGACCGGATTTGGGGAGCCGATTACGTCGGCGACACAAAGACTCTGGACGTGCACGTCAAGCGCCTGCGCACCAAGATTGAGAAAGAGCCCTCGCGCCCGACCCAGCTGGTTACAGTGCGAGGCTTGGGCTACAAGTTCGAGGCCTAAGCCCCCTCGCGCTCGTCGGCGGCGCGCGTTGCTGGGTGCACCGCCTTGACTTCGGCGGGAAGCGCTCGGCGTGCCCGGCAGTGCGCCGCCAACACCGCGTAGGGTTCCTCGCCGATCAATCCGATTAACTCATCTTTCATCGTGACCCACACCGGCTCGCGTGTGCCGTCGGAGGTTTGGGTGTGGCACGTCGGGTCGGCCGTGCACCACCAATCGAAGTCCTCGCCCCCGCCGCCCCACTGACGACGGTCGTACTCGCCGATGGTGGTGCGCAGAATTTCCTGGCCATCCGGGCGCTCCTCCCACTCGTCGACTCGGGAGAATGGCACCTGCCAGCACACCTCTGGCTTCGATCCGACGAGGTTCTTACCCGCAGCCACCGCCCATTGATGCAGCGCGCAGCCCGGCCCCGTCTCGGCGTCGCTTCGGTTGGCGAAGATGCACGCGCCGTCGATAACCTTCGTTTTTACTGACGGTTCTTCATCATCGTCGTCCCACTCCAGCCACGGTTCCAGCTGGGTTGGGTCGGGGTTGGCCAGGTACTCGTCGACACCCGCGGGGCGAAGCTGCCAGAAGTGTGCCGGCAAGTCGCCGACAGCGGCGTAGAGATCGTCGCGGTCGGTTTCGTCGGCAAGGTACGCCCCGTGCGTGCAGCAACCAACAACCGGCAAGTCAGCGTTCACGCCGTGGCACTGCGGTGTGCCGAAGCGGCAGGACCACGTCGATTCGGCCCATGTTAAGTCAATGGAGAACGAGTGCAGCGGATCTTCCGGATGTACGAACTCGAACCACTCGCGGGGGAAATCCGGGGGCAGCTCCCGCCCAGCGGCAATAGACCTCCCAGCGGGGGAATTCACAGGAAATCCAAGGAAAACTGGTTGAGAGGCTGGTTGATTCACACCTTGGTACCGTAGACCCGTTACGCTGGCTGTGTGCGTTTAGGTGTATTGGACGTAGGCAGCAACACTGTCCATCTCGTGGCAGTGGATGCCTACAGCGGCGGCCGGCCAACCCCGATGTCGGACTGGAAGCAACCGCTTCGGTTGGTGGAGCTGATTGATAAAGACGGCAACATCGAAGACAAGGGCGTGGACAAGCTCGTCGGCGCTGTCCAAGAAGCCTCCGACCTCGCGGACAACCTCCGCTGCGAGGAGTTTTTGGCGTTTGCTACTTCTGCTGTGCGCTCCGCCTCGAACTCTGACGCGGTGCTTAAGCGCGTGGAGAAAAAAACCGGCGTTCGCCTGCGCGTGCTCAGCGGGGAAGAAGAAGCGCGGCTGACGTTCCTCGCGGCGCGCCGCTGGTACGGCTGGTCAGCAGGTCGCATCACCAACTTAGATATCGGCGGCGGCTCACTAGAGATGTCTACCGGCACCGAAGAGATCCCCGACCTCGCGGTGTCGCTCGACCTCGGTGCGGGCCGGCTCACCCACGAGTGGTTTGACACCGATCCGCCGGAGCGCAAAAAGATCAACCTGCTGCGCGACTACATCGACGCAGAGCTTGCTGGCCCCGCTGAGCAGTTCCGCGCCATGGGCGAAGCCGGCCTAGCAGTCGGCACGTCGAAGACCTTCCGCTCGCTTGCCCGCCTGACTGGTGCCGCGCCGTCATCTGCCGGGCCGTACGTTAAGCGGACGTTGACCGCGCCGGGCCTGCGCCAGCTCATCGCGTTCATCTCCCGCATGACCGCTGCGGACCGCGCGGAACTCGAGGGCATCAACTCGGATCGTTCCCACCAAATTGTTGCCGGCGCGCTGGTCGCGGAAGCCGCGATGCGCGCGCTAAACATTGATAAGTTGGAAATCTGTCCGTGGGCGCTGCGCGAGGGTGTCATCCTGAAGTGGATCGACCAGGACACCGCAGCCGGTGCCGGAGGAATGGATGAAGGAGCGGACGACTGATGTCTGAGCAGAAGCAACTCACCGTCGCGGAGATCCTGGCCAAGGCGCAACAGGAGAACCCCGAGGCAGGGACGCGCCGGCGTCGTCGTCGCAGCTTGGAAGACGGCGGTGTGTCCGTCGCAGAACTCACCGGGTCCTTGAAGAAGGTCGAGGCCAAGCCGGTCGAGTCGCGCCACTCTTCCGTGCCAATCGACGCGCCAGAGCCGAAGGTTGAAAAGCCGAAGACGGAAGTGCCAAAGGTGCCGGGCTCCACTCGATACTCTGCGCCTGCGCCGAAGGAGGCGACGCCGAAGGCTGCTGCGCCCAAGGCTGAGGCACCGAAAGCTGCAGCGCCAAAGGTTGAGGCGCCGAAGGCTGAGGCTGCGAAACCGGCGCGTGAAGAGCAGACAGGCGAAGAGACGACGGTTCTGCGCAAGGTTGCCGCACCGGAGCCGGAGCGTGTCGATCGCGTCGAGCCTGTGGCAGAGGCGAAGGAACCCGCGCCGTCGATGGCGGAGACGTCGCCGAATGCAGTGCCGGTGGTGGAAGTTCCCGTCGAGGACACCGATCCGGTTGAGGTTACTGAACCTGCGGATGAACTCGACGAGTTCCTCGAGCCTGAGACTGTTCCCGCCGATGAGATCGTGGTTGAGGAGGAGGGCGTCAACCCGATCCTTCTGGTCCTACTGGTTTTCCTCGGCGTGCTTGTCGGTGTCGCCGGCTTCCTGCTCTTCCAGTGGCTCTGGGCGAACACCTCGGCCATCCTCGCGGCGGTGCTGGGCATCGCTGCTGTCGCCGGCGCGATCTTCGGAGCACGCGCGTTGGGTACCGGCCGCGATTGGCTCACCACCGCGCTGGCGGGTATCGCCGCGATCGTTGTCGCATTCGGCCCCGCACTGCTATAGATCTCTCCCCTTACCGTTCACCCCGCCTCTAGGCCGCCGCCTAGACCGGCGGGGTGAACGTGTTTAGGCTTGGCCGGTATGGACACACCAGAGGAGACTGTGGAGCAAACCGCGGTGGAGCAGGCGAAGGGCGTTCGCAAGATCGCAGTCATCGGAGCCGGCAACATCGGCGAGGCGCTGATCGCTGGCTTGATCGACGCGGACGTAGACCCGAAGACAATCACCGCGACAAACCGCTCGGCGCAGCACTCGGATGAGTTGGCCGCGCGCTACCAGGTCCACACTGAGACCGACAACCGCGAAGCCGTTCAGGAAGCTGAAGCCGTCTTTTTGTGCGTCAAGCCCGCCCAGATCGGGGAGGTGCTCGAGGAGATCGGCGAGGTTGTCGAAGGCAACGACGTCGCGACCGTGCTGGTGTCGATGGCGGCGGGTGTGACCCTAAGCGCGATGGAGGCGGCGGTCCCCACCGCCGGTGCGCCGCTCGTCCGCGTTATGCCGAACACCCCGATGCTGGTGGGCAAGGGAGTCTTCGCAGTGTCGTGGGGGCGCTACGTCACCGAAGAGCAGCGCCGGGTGGTGCGCTGCCTGCTCGCCTCCGCTGGCGAGGTTGTCGAGGTCGCCGAAGCGAAGATGGACGCGGTGACGGCGATTTCCGGCTCAGGTCCCGCGTACTACTTCCTGTTCACAGAGGCGCTAATCGACGCCGGCGTTTCCCTCGGCCTAAGCCGCGACTTGGCTACCCAGCTGGCGACATCCACGGCGGAGGGGGCAGGTGTGATGCTTTCAGGCCCAGTCTCGCCGGCTCAGCTGCGCGCGGCGGTGTCGTCTCCCGCGGGCACAACGGTGCGCGCAATCCGCGAGCTGGAGGAATCGGGTTTGCGCGGCGCGGTCTACCGAGCAACTGAAGCGTGTGCCGCGCGCTCTGCCGAGCTTGGTCTGTAGCCCGCCCGCTTCGTCCCGTGAATCACACGAGCGATCTCACAGCACTTTGAAAAATTTTTAGATCATAAGTCGCGCGTGGCACAAGGTTCACGGTAGGCTCGCGTGAGCACGTGCGTGTCCGTCCTGTGGGAGGGGAAGCCTACAGCGCGCCTACCGTGCGGAAGGTTAATAACATGGCAAATGAAGAGAAGGGTAAGTTCCTTACCGTCGCGGAAGTCGCGGAGATTATGCGCGTTTCCAAAATGACCGTCTACCGCCTCGTGCACTCCGGTGAGCTGCCGGCTGTGCGCGTGGGTCGCTCGTTCCGCGTGAACGAGACCGCGGTCAGCGAGTACCTCGAGTCCTCGGTGTACGACGTGGGAACGGATGCGGTCTAAGCCTTTGCGCTTAGCTCCGCACCCCAAAGCCCGTCCGGCGCCGCCCTTTGGGTGAGGCGTCGGACGTTTCTCTTTTTGTCTCCAGCGAGGGGCACTGGGTAAGCTGTTACCCATTCCAACCGGCCTGGCCTGCCGGTGAACGAGTACATGTACCGATTTGTAGAAACGAGGCAAACCCAATGGGTTCTGTAATTAAGAAGCGCCGCAAGCGTATGTCCAAGAAGAAGCACCGCAAGATGCTGCGCCGCACGCGCGTTCAGCGTCGCAAGCTTGGCAAGTAAGTCTTCTGGGCTTCACACCGTCTCCGCAGCAGAAACTGTCTGCAGCGGGGGCGGTTTTTTATGCCTGACGGTGGACAGTGCTCGATCTGGTGGACCCGTGGCTGTGACAGGTGTTGCGAAATTCTGCCACGCATAATCCGCGGCAGCTTCTCAACCTGCGGGTGTGGCCCGTGGGGCTGGTGGGGCGAAATTATGCCTCGCATAATGTCCTGGGGAAACGCGGTGGGTGACGGTCAACTCGGCGGGGAAGTGTCCTCGCGGGGTTGATGCTGCTGTTGCAGGTGGGGTGAAATTCTGCCGCGCATAATCCGCGGCGGGCTTCTAACTTAGAGAAGCCTCACCCCTCGGCTCTGGCCTAGCGGCGGCGGTTCAGTGCGAAGGCACCCGCGCCGAGGGCGGCGACGGCAAGAGCTGGAAGCGCGTACG
Organism: Corynebacterium sp. Marseille-Q4381; assembly: GCF_036881695.1. Taxonomy (NCBI): domain Bacteria; kingdom Bacillati; phylum Actinomycetota; class Actinomycetes; order Mycobacteriales; family Corynebacteriaceae; genus Corynebacterium; species Corynebacterium sp. Marseille-Q4381. The sequence continues at coordinate 90,771 of NZ_JBAJNR010000007.1, forward strand.
AGCGGGTGACGCGGCGCATGGAGCGGTAGTCGCGGATGGCCCACCCGCGGGCCTTCGCGTGCTGGCGTAGTTTTCTGTCAGGGTTGACGGCGATGGGCTCGCCGACCATCTCGAGCATCGGCAGATCGTTGACCGAGTCCGAGTATGCAGTGCACTTGCCTAAGTCCAGCTGCTGGATTGCAGCGAGCGCGGCGACGGCGTGCTTCTTGCCCGGTCCGTGCAGGATGTCGCCGACGAGGCGGCCGGTGAACACCCCGTCTTCTTCCTCCGCGACGGTGCCCAGCGCGCCGGTGAATCCAAGGCGCTCCGCCAGCGCCTGACCAATCTGCACAGGAGTAGCAGAGACAAGCCACACCTGTTGGCCAGCTGCGATGTGCATCGCGCCGAGCTCGATGGTGTCCTGGTACGCCTTGGTCAGCATGTGCCGGTCGACGATGTCGCGGCACAGCTCCTGAAGTTCGGCGACAGACTTGCCGCGGACGATGGCGAGAGCTTGCTCGCGACCCTCAGCAATGTCGTCGGCGTTTTCGGAGCCGGAGATGCGGTAGCGCAGCTGCTTGACCACGGCGGGCAGGAGTTCGCGAATTGAGATGAAACGGCGCTTGGCCAGCTCTTCGGCGAGCAGGATTAACGACGAGCCCTGGATGAGTGTGTTGTCGACGTCGAAAAAGGCGGCGGCGCCGACATCGACTGGGATGTCCGGGTCGGGCTGGGTCAGATGCGGGCGACCGGCAGTCGCGAACGCGCCGCCGACGGAGTGCACGCCGAGGGAGAAGTCCTCGATGCTGATACCGAACGTCTCCTCGATAGCGGCTGCGGCTGCGGCCTCGCCGGCGGTGCGCTGGGATGCTTCGTCGATCGGGGGCAGAGCGCGGTCCTCGAAAAAACGGCGCAAGTTACCGTGCGAGACGCTCCACTGCGAAAGCAGCTCACTGGGCTCAGCCATGGCTTTCCTTAAAGCCCGCCTTTCTGCTGTTAGCGTGAACGGATTAGTTCATGGTACCGGATGGTGGCGCTGAGGAAGACGAGGAGGAACGGGTGTGAAGACGGTCGAGATTATGGTGCGCGAAGGCTGCGGTTCGTGTGTGAGGGTGGCTGGGGAGGTGCAGGGCGTCGTCGATAAGCATGATGCCCTGATGCGGACCGTGGATGTGGACACCGACCCCGAGCTGGCTGCGGAATTCGGCGACCGAGTGCCGGTGGTGGTGATCGACGGAGAGGAATTCGCGTGCTGGGAAGTGGACCTTCACGAGCTGGAAACAGAGCTCGAATCCTAAGGCATTATACTTTCGGTTGATTCGCAGCTGAGGAGGAATTGCGTGAGCGTATTGGTCGTGGGGATGTCCCACCGCTCGGCTCCAGTCGCGCTGCTTGAGCGGTTGAGTATGGACGCCGCGGTGCAAAACCAGACCGGGGCGGCGTTGGTGGATCAGGCGTCGCTGAGCGAAGCGATGATCATCTCGACGTGCAACCGTTTAGAGATCTACACCGTGACCAACGCGTTCCACGCCGGGGTGGAGGACGTGCTGGAGGTGCTGGCGGACGTCTCAGGTGTCTCCGAGGCGGAGCTGCGCACCTATCTCTACGTGCGTTACGCCGACGCGGCCGCGGAGCACATGTTCTCCGTCGCCGCCGGCCTCGACTCGATGGTGGTTGGAGAGCAGCAGATCATCGGCCAAGTGCGCACGGCGTATCTCGACGCCGCCGAGCGCGGCACCGTGGGCCCGACGCTGCACTCGCTCGCCCAAACAGCCCTGCACACCGGCAAGCGCGTGCACTCCGAGACCAGCATCGACGGCGAGGGCGTGTCGATGGTCTCCTTCGCTTTGGACGAGGCCGCGGCAGCCATGGATGCGTCCGGGTTCGAGGGCAAAACAGCGCTGGTGCTCGGCGCCGGGGCGATGAGCTCGCTCGCGGCGACGCAGTTGGGCAAGCGCGGGGTGAGCAAACTGATCATTGCCAACCGCACGCGCTCGCGCGCCGAGCGCCTCGCCGAGCACGCGCGCGAGGCGGGCGTGAGCGCCGAGGTTGTGGACTTCAACGCGCGCGCCGGAGCGATTTCGCGGGCGGACATCACCGTCTCTGCAACTGCGTCGGACGGGTTCACCATCACCGCGGAGGACCTTTCGGGGCCCGCCACGCTGATCGACCTGTCGCTGCCCCGCGATATCGCCGACGACGTCGTCTCCCGCGAGGGTGTGCGCCTCATCAACATTGAGTACCTGCACAAACGCCGCGGGGATGCGTCGCGTGAGGACGCGACCGCGCTGCGACTCGCCCAGAGCATTGTGGCTGAAGAGGTCGAGGCGTTCTCCTCGGAGCAGCGCGTCCGCGAGGTTGCCCCGGCCGTGGCGCAGCTGCGCCGGACCGCGAACGAGATTCAGGAACTCGAACTGGAGAAGCTGCGCGCGAAGCTACCCGAGATGGCGGACGACGACTTCGAACAGGTCTCGCGCACCGTGCGCCGCGTTGTGGACAAGTTGCTCCACACGCCGACGGTGAAGATCAAGGAGCTCGCGGCGTCCTCGAACACCGTCAGCATTGACACCGTGTTCGAGGAGTTGTTCGGCATCGGCAGGTCGAGCATCGCCGTCGACGCGCAGAATCTGCCGCGCCCAGAGGACATGAACCCAAAGGAGCACGCATGAAGCGCATCGGTACCCGAGGATCGCACCTCGCGACCACCCAGTCCGGACACGTCAGGGACGCTCTCGGGGAGTTAGGCCACCCCGCCGAGCTGCACATTGTGACCACGCCCGGCGATGTGTCGACGGCCCCAGTCGAGCGCATCGGCGTGGGTGTGTTCACCTCCGCGCTGCGCGACGCGCTGTTCGCCGGCGAGGTGGACATTGCCGTGCACTCGTTCAAGGACCTGCCGACGGCGGACGAGCCGCGGGCGCACCTGATCGTGCCCGCGCGAGAAGACAACCGGGAGGCACTGATTGCCCGCGACGGGCTGACTCTCGACCAACTGCCGCAAGGCGCGCGGGTGGGCACGTCAGCGCCGCGGCGCGTCTCGCAGCTGCGCAGTTTGCGCCCGGACCTGGAGATCCGCCCGCTGCGGGGCAACATCGAGACTCGCATGGGGTACGTCACCTCCGGCGAGCTGGACGCGATCGTTTTGGCGTACGCGGGGCTGTCCCGCGGCGGCTACGCCGAGCGGGCCACCCAAATCTTCGAGCCGCACGTGCTTATGCCGGCGCCTGCCCAGGGCGCACTGGCGGTGGAGTGCCGCAGTGGCGACGACAAAACGCGCAGCGCGATCGATGCGCTGTCCGACCGGGTTGCGACGGTGCAGGCGCGCGCAGAGCGCCAGGTGCTGGCGACGCTGGAGGCTGGCTGCACCGCACCGGTCGCGGCGTACGCCACCTACGGCGGGGAGACCGGCGGTGAGGACGTGCTCACTTTGAGCGCCGGCGTGTTCGCTCTCGACGGCTCGAAAAAAATCGTCGAAACACTGGCGGGCCCGGCGGATTCGGCTGAGGAACTGGGGAAGCGGGTTGCCGCGGCGCTGTTGGAGCGCGGCGCGGCGGTTGTGATGGGCGACGCCTAAGACGCGTTTTTGTTTCGAGACGCGTCCACCTTAAGGTGGACCTAGCAAACACACCCAAGTCTCGGTGCTATCGGGTCCCTTAAACGGGGCCTTTTTGCCGAGACGACTACTTGTGCCTTAGAAAAGTTCACTTATGACAAAGATCATCTTCGTCGGTGCAGGCCCGGGAAACCCCGATCTGCTGACCATCCGCGCTCGCGAGGTGTTGGAATCCAATGCTATCGCGCTGGTGGATCCGCAGGTTTCTCAGGGGGTCCAAAACGTCATCGCCGCTGGGTTGCCAGTGCCGAAATCCAAGCTCGAGGCCGCCGACGCCGCGTACGAGCAGATGGTCGCTGAGGCCAAAGAGGCCGGCGCGCGCCGCAAACCCGCCCGCCCCGAGGACCCGACCGCAGCGGAGGTCGTTGAGGTTGAGTGTGGGGTTGAAGGGATCGTCGACAAGCTAAAAGCTGCCCTCGCGGACGCTGAGGAGTTGGCCGAGCGCGGCGAAGGCGGCGAGGGCGACGTGATCCGCCTGGTGTGCGGTAACCCGCTGACCCGCGATTCGGTCATGGCGGAGGTCTCCGCAGCGGCGGCTGCCGGGCTCGAATTCCAGGTGGTGCCGGGCATGAGCCTGCCGTCGACGGTGCCGAGTTTCGCCGGCATCGCGCTGGGCTCGACCTACACCGAAACCGACCTGGCAAACGAGTCGGTGGACTGGGACCAGCTGGCCACCGCGCCGCAGCCCCTGGTGTTCCAGGCCGCGCAGGAGCACCTCGCGGTCATGGTTGCTGAGCTCACGCAGCGCGGATTCACGGGCTCGACTCCGGTCTCGGTCACCACGAACGGCACGACGCGGCTGCAGCGCACCTTCGACGCCACGCTTGAGACCCTGGCGAAGTTGGATGCCGACCTGTCTGGCTCGCTGGTGGTCACCCTCGGCACCGTGCCGGATGAGCGCGCGAAATACTCCTGGTGGGAGAACCGCCCGCTCTACGGCTGGCGCGTGCTCGTGCCCCGCGCGAAGGAACAGGCGGGTCCTATGAACACCCGCCTGAGCTCCTACGGCGCGATCCCGCAGTCCGTGCCCACGATCTCCATGGAGCCGCCCCGCAACCCCGCGCAGATGGACCGCGCGATCAAGGGCATCGTTGAGGGCCGCTACCAGTGGGTCGTGTTCACCTCGACCAACGCGGTGGACGCGGTGTGGGACAAGTTCGAGGAACTCGGCCTCGACGCGCGCTCGTTCGCTGGAGTGCACCTCGCCGCGGTGGGGGAGAAGACCGCCGACGCCGTGCGCGCCCGCGGCATGTTTCCGGAGGTGCTGCCGCACCGCACGAAGCAGAACGCCGCCGGCCTGGTGGAAGTCTTCCCCGAGTACGTCGAAGACATCGATCCAGTCTCCCGCGTGCTGTTGCCGCGAGCGGACCTTGGAACGGACGTGCTGGTGGACGGCCTGGTGGAGAAGGGCTGGGAGGTTGACGACGTGGTGGCGTACCGCACCGTGCGCGCCGCCCCGCCGGCGCCTGAGGTGCGCGACATGATCAAGTCCGGCGGCTTCGACGCGGTGTGCTTCACGTCCGCGTCCACGGTCAAGAACCTGGTCGGCATCGCCGGCAAACCGCACCCGCGCACGATCATCGCCTGCATCGGTCCGATGGCCGCTGCGGAGGCGCGGGAGCAGGGCTTGCGCGTCGACGTCGTCCCCGAGGTGGCAGACGTGCCTTCGCTTGTCGACGCCCTCGCGGCCCATGTTGCCGACCTGCGCGCCGCCGGCCAGCTGCCGCCGCCGCGCAAGAAGCGCCGCGCGCGCCGCAAGGCGAGCGAGGACACCGCCGCTGCTGCCGGCCAGGACGTCGCGGATACCGCGAGCTAGCACGATAATTTGCCCCTCGTCCTAAGATGGGGCACATGTCGCAAGATCGCAACGCCCACTCCCTGCCGCTGCTGCGCCGCCCGCGCCGCCTGCGGCAGAACCCGCAAATCCGCACTTTGACGGCCGAAACGCGGCTGACCCCGGCGGACTTCATCCTCCCGCTCTTCGTGGCCGACGGCATCGATGCTCCCCGCGAGATCACTTCGATGCCGGGTGTGTACCAGCACACCACCGACAGCTTGAAGGCGATCTGCCACGAAGCGCTCGACGCCGGGGTGACCTGTGTCGACCTGTTCGGGGTCCCGGTGGACGAGGACAAGGACGCAGAAGGCTCGGTGGCCTGGGACGCCGACGGCGTGCTCAACCGCAACCTCCGGGAGCTGCGCGCCGAGTTTGGCGACGACCTGCTGATCATGGCTGACACCTGCTTGGACGAGTTCACGGACCACGGTCACTGCGGCGTGCTCACCACCGACCGCTGGGGCCGCGAAGTGGTGGACAACGACGCAACGGTCGATCTCTACACCAAGATGGCGGTAGCGCAGGCTGAGGCGGGCGCCCACATTGTCAGCCCGTCGGGGATGATGGATGGCCAAATTGAGGCGATCCGCACTGCGCTGGACGAGGCCGGCTTCACCGACGTGGCGATTATGGCGTACTCCGCCAAGTACGCGTCGAAGTTCTTCGGCCCGTTCCGCGACGCCGTGGGATCGTCGCTCAAGGGCGACCGGCGCACTTACCAGCAGGACCCGGCCAATATCCGCGAGTCCATCTTGGAGACGCAGCTGGATATCGACGAAGGCGCAGACTTCGTCATGGTCAAGCCCGCGATGCCGTACCTCGACGTGCTGGCCGAGGTGGCCGCGATGTCGCCGGTTCCGGTCGCCGCGTACCAGGTCTCTGGCGAGTACGCGATGCTGGTAGCTGCCGGGCAGAACGGCTGGATCGACTTCGAAGAGACGATGATGGAGTCCCTCATCGGCATCAAGCGCGCAGGCGCCGACCAGATTCTGACCTACTACGCCATCGAGGCGGCCAAGCGTCTGGGCGGCGGCCGTGGCTAACATCCCCGCGCCTCCGGGGCCTTCTGCGCCAGCCGGGCCGCCGGTCAACCCGGAGACCGGATCGCACGTCGACCCGGCTGCTGTGGACCGCAAGAAAGGCCCGTCGAAGAACCCGAAGCAGCCGGAGGCTGTGCGATTGATGCTGTTGAGCTGGGCGGTCATGATCGCCGGCGAGCTGCTCCACCAGATCCTCACGGTTGTCGCCATCGTTATCGACCCGAGCGAGCTCATCGCCGCCGCAAAGCAGGCGGCGAAGACCAAGGGCGAAGAGGTTCCCGAATCGGTGGTTTCGGCCAGCATGTGGGGTTCCATTGCTATCGCCGCGTTGATCCAGTTAGCTATCATCGCGCTGTTTGTAACCGCACTGGTTGCCCTGCAGAAGCAGAAGAAGTGGGCTCCGACCGCTCGCCGTCTGCTGCAAGTGTTCTCAGTTTTCTTCGCTGTGCGCGTGCTCGCCGTGTTTGTGGCGAAGCCCGCCGCCTCCGCCGTGCCGCTGGCGTTCTACGCGTTCGACGGCGTCGTGCAGATCATTATCGGCGTGGCGGGTGCGCTCGGCCTGTTTTACGCTTCCCAGAAGGAAGCGACTGACTGGGCGGAAGCTGGTGCACCGCCCACCAAGGGGCGCGGCGGAAGCGCGGGCCCCGGTGATAAAGGAGCGTAAGAACACATGGCCGGGATGTTTCCTTCGATGGTCGCAGACCCCGACGACCGCAACCGCCGCTATTCGGGGCCGGTGGGTGATAAGTGGCCCGCACCGCTGCGCGCGGGGTACTGGTGCTTCCTGCTCGCAGCTGTGCTGATGCTGGTGTCTAGCTTCCTCATGCTGCGCGCCGGCGCGCCTGCGGAGCTAGAGCAGGACGTCGCGATGTCGTTCCGCCGCAACATGCGCATCGTCGCTGCCGGAAACATCATCCTCGCGCTGTGCCTGACCGCGTGCGCGGCGTTCTTCGAGCGCGGGTCCAAGCGCGCCCGCCGCTCCGCGTCGCTGTTTATCTTCCTCACCATCTTCCTCAACTTCGCCGGTTTCTTCGTCGGTGTCGCTGGCTGGGTGGTGTTCGCCATTGTGGCGCTCCTCGCCGTGGGCGCGTTTTTTATCTTCCGCCCGTCAGCAAACGCGTTCGTGGACGAGCGCAGCGGCGATCTGTGGCGCAATGTCAGCTAACGAAGCTTACGAAGACGGTGGTGCGTTGATCTCTGAGGAACTGTCCGAGTCCATTGAGCAGGCCCGACGCGCAGCCAAGTTGGCGGGCATCGACCCGGATGCCGTGCACGGTGTCTCCGACGACGAGGACGCGCCGCGCCAGGCGAACGCGTCGTACGCGTTCGAGCTCGACGGGCTGAAAGACGGGCCGCAGCTCGGTGACATCGAGGAAGCGCTTGAAGCTATCCCCGGTGTGGATGCCCAGCTGGTGTACTCCACTTCCATGGCTTGGGTGACCGCGCCGACGACGATCGACCCGTTGAAGCTCGCGGAGGTGATCGAGTCCTTCGACGTCACGGCCGAGATGACGGATTCCACGCTGCGTCGCCGGGCGCTCATGCACGAGCCGGTCGACCGCCGCTCGCCGCGCTTGAGCACGCGTGGGATGTCGGGGCAGATCCGGAAGCGCCGCAAGGATGCGCAGGCGACGCTCACAGCAGCGCGCGAGGCTGGGTTTGTGCGCCGCACGCGCGGGAAGACTGACTCCGGCGACGTGCTCTTTACCGCCCGCGACTTGGTCACCCCTGCCCGTCTGATCACCGCCATCGTGCTGGCCATCCCCGTGGTTGTCCTCAGCTACATCCCGGAGATCCAGTTCCGCGGCTGGCAGTGGGTCTGCTTCGCGCTGGCCACCCCGGTTGCCCTGTGGTGCGCCCTGCCGTTCCACCGCGCGATGGCAGGGGGCGTGCGCCGCGGGCTCTCGGCTCTCGACGGCGCGAGCTCCGTCGCGGTGCTGGCAGCCTACATCTGGTCCGCCGCGGCGCTGGTGTTCACTTCCGCCGGTGAGATCGGCTGGGTCTCCTCAGGTGGGTGGCTGCCCACCAGGCGCGGTAACGAGGTTGAGATCTTCCTCGACGTTGCCTGTGGGGTGACCGCGCTGCTGCTCATCGGCCGCTACTACTCCAAACGCATTGGCCGCTCGCTGGTGGACCAGATGCGCCGCTTCGCCCCGGATCCCGAGACCAAATATGAAGTGGCCCGCCGCGGCAGCGGTCAGAGCCAGTGGCTCACGCTCTCCGAAATCAACCGCGGCGACGACGTGGTGGTTGGAAGCGGGTCGATCGTCCCGGTCGACGGGGAGGTCGTCGGCGGTTCTGCGAGCTTGAGGCATGTGCTTACCAACGTCGACCTCAAAGACTCCGTCGGCGTGGGCGACGATGTGGCGGCAGGCGCCGTGGTCCAACGCGGCTCCGTGAAGATCCGCGCGCAGCGCACCGGGCACGCCACCCGCTGGTCCTCGGTGAGCCGCTGGGTGGAGGAAGCGTCGCGCCGGGAAAACGCCGCGACGATGGTCTCCACCCGCTCCGCCAGTCTCCTCATCCCGGCAGCCTACGTGCTGGCAGTGGTGGATTTCGGCATGTGGTGGCTGATCACTGGGGACTTGAACGCCGCCTTTTCCACCGCGCTCGCCATTCTCGCGGTCGTGGCGCCGGTGGCGTTGGCGATTTCCCCGGCGCTCGCCACGCGCCACGGCATCGAGGCGGCGGCGCGCAACGCCGTGCTCGTGCGCGACGGCATCACCCTGCGCCGGCTGGCTGACGTAGACACGGTGGTCTTCAACCGCGTCGGCACATTGGTTGAACCGGAGATGAACGTCGAAACGGTCACTGCCGCGCGCGGGGAAGACTCCGAGATGGTCCTGCTTATCGCCGGGGCGCTGCTGGTGGAGTCGAACCACCCGGCAGCCCGCGCCATCGTCGCCGCCGCCCGCGAGGCGAAAGGCCGCGGCGCACCGTGGCGCGTCGATCTGGAAGAAGTCGAGCTAGGTGCCGACGGCACCACGAAGGGGCGCGTCACGCTGCGCCCGGTTGTTGACGGCCGCGTGGCCGACGACGACGCCTCCACCCACCTCGACGCACTGCTGTGGCGCCCGCTCAACATGTCCCGCTTGTCCGGCCGGCTCGCACTCGCGGCGACGTCCGGCGGCGCCCCGATCGTGGTGCGCTGGAAGGGCAAAGACCGCGGAGTGATCACGCTCCACGACCCGGAGAAGCAGGACGCTGCGGAGGCAGTGGACCGTCTCGAAGCAATGGGCACCACCACCGTCATGTTGACGCGCGACACCTATACCGTGGGCCGCCGTTTCGCCAACATGCTCGGTATCACGTCCGTGCTCGCCGGCATCACGGCCCAGGACAAGGCGGCTGCGGTGCGCCAGCTCCACACGCGTGGCGCGAACGTGGCCATGGTCGGCTCCACCAGCGTGCTTGACGTGATCGAGGTCGGCGACGTGGGCATCCTCTACGCCGAGGACGAGTTCTTCGAGGGCCACTTTAAGGCCCGGGAGGAAGGCGTGGATGCCGTCATCATGCGCGACGACGTGATGGCGGTGCCGCAGCTGATCGAGCACGGCCGCCGCGTGTCCCGCATTATCGACTCCAACATGGCGTTCGCCCTGATCTACAACGCCGCGGCGGTGGGCTTAGCCATGTTCGGTGTGCTGCCCCCGATGGGTGCGACGCTGTTCATGCTCGGGTCGTCGCTGATCATCGAGCAACGCTCGCTACGCGCTGGGCGCTTCCCCGTCTAGGCTTACACAGCATGACCAGACGCGACCTCGACCACGCCCCGCTTATCGACGCCGCCTGTGGCCGCACCCCAACCCGCACTCCTGTGTGGTTCATGCGCCAAGCCGGCCGCTCGCTCCCGGAGTACCGGAAGGTCCGCGAGGGCATCCCCATGCTGGACTCGTGCTTCATGCCGGAGCTGCTCGCCGAGATCACGCTGCAGCCGGTGCGCCGCCACGACATGGACGCGGCGATCTTGTTCTCCGATATCGTGGTGCCGCTGAAAGCTGCGGGCGTCGACGTCGAGATCGTGCCGGGCAAGGGCCCGGTGATGGGCAAGCCGATACGGACGAAAGAGGACGTCGCGGCCCTGCCGGAGCTCGACCACCACGTTGACGAGGTCGCCGAGGGTATCCGCATCATCCTCGAGGAGCTGAACAGCACCCAGGCGCTCATCGGTTTTGTCGGTGCGCCGTTCACCCTCGCCAGCTACCTGGTTGAGGGCGGGCCGAGCAAGAACCACGAGAAGACCAAAGCCATGATGCACGCCGACCCGGAGACGTGGCACGCGCTCATGCGCAAGCTGGTGCCCACCATCACGGCGTTCCTCTGCACCCAGGTGGAAGCAGGGATCGACGCGATGCAGCTGTTCGACTCGTGGGCAGGCTTTTTGACGGAGCGGGATTACCGCACCCACGTCCTTCCGTACTCCGTGGAGATTTTGGAGTCCGTCGCGGGAGAGATTCCGCGCATCCACTTCGGGGTGGCTACCGGCGAGCTGCTCGGCGCGATGAGCGAGGCCGGCAGCGAGGTCATGGGTGTGGACTGGCGGGTCCCGCTCGACACCGCTGCGCGCCGCTTCGCCTCGCCGAGGGTGCTGCAGGGCAACTTGGACCCCGCCATCTTGTTCGCAGGCGACGAGGTAATCAAGAGCGAAGTGCGCCGCATCAAGGCCGAGGCCGCCGCCGCGATCGAGGAAGGCACCGCCACCGGCCACATCTTCAACCTTGGACACGGCGTGCTGCCCACCACTGACCCGGACGCCATCACGCACGCGGTGCGCGTGATCCACGAGGCGTAACAAGAGGAGCAACGAAGAACATGAAGGTAGCAATCATCGGCGCCGGCCTAGCCGGGCTCACCTGCGCGTACGAGCTGGGCACCGCCGAGGGCGGCGGCATCGAGGTGGACGTGTACGAAGCCACCGACCGCATCGGCGGCAAACTCTTCACCGTCCCCTTCGAGGCCGGCCCCACCGACATGGGCGCCGAGGCGTTCATGGCGCGCCGGAAAGACGCCGTGGAGCTCTTCCACCAGTTGGGACTAGCCGATGCGCTGGTCGAGCCCTCGGGGCTGGGGTCGCTGGTGTACGTGGACGGCCGCACTGAGCCGCTGCCGCGCGCAGGCATCATGGGTATCCCGTCCACGTCGGAGCCGGTAGCGCACCTCGTGTCCGCCGAAACCGCCGCCCGCATCGACGCCGAGGGCAGCACCGACGGATTCGCGTGGGAGATCGGCGGGGATCAGAACGTGGGCAAGCTGGTGCGCGAGCGCTACGGCGACGAGGTGGTGGACAACGTGGTCACCTCCCTGCTCGGCGGAGTCTACTCGTGCGCGGCGGACGACTTGGGCGTTCGCGCCACCATCCCGCAGCTGGCGGCGGAGTTCGACCGCCTTGCCGCCGCGAGCGACAACGGCACCGTCCACCTGTCCGAGGCGGTGCGCAACCTCGAGGACGCGCGCAAGGAGCTGCCCACCGGCCAAGGCGCGGTGTTCAACGCGTTCCGCGACGGCTACCAGGAGCTCTACGAAACGCTGGCGGAGGAATCTGGCGCCGACATCTATATCGACGCGTTCATCTCCGCCATCACCCGCGAGGGCGAGGGGTTCCGCTTGAAAGGCGGCGAGGACACGGTCTACGACCACGTGGTGTTGGCCACCCCCGCCCCAACAGCGGCGCTGCTGCTCAAGCAGGTCGCACCGGAGGTGGCGGCGACGCTGAAGACGGTGCAGCTCGCGAACTCGGTGGTGGTGGGCATGCGGTTTGCCACTGATGAGGGCCTGCCGGAGAACTCTGGTGTGCTGGTGGCCGCAGGCGCGGACGACGTCGGCGCTAAGGCGTTCACCCTTTCGTCGCGCAAGTGGCCGCACTTGGCAGAGCGCGGCGGTGCGCTGGTGCGCGCCAGCTTCGGCCGCTTCGGCGACGACGTCCCGCTGCGCGCCGACGAGGACGATCTTGTGGATTGGGCGCTGGACGACCTGCAGACGATCACCGGGTTCGACGGCCGCGCTGCCGGCTTGGAAGAGATCTACGTCCAGCGCTGGTTCGGCGGGCTGCCGCGCTTCGACGAGCAGCACCTCGCCACCGTCGCCACCGCCCGCGAGCAGCTCGCCAGCGTCGTCGGCATCTCCGCCACCGGCGCGTGGGCCGGAGGAGTGGGCGTGCCTGCCGTGATCGCAGACGCCCGCGCCGCTGCGCAGGAAATCCTGAAGCAGAGGTGACACGAATGGAACCGCAGGAAAAGGAGTGGTGGGAGGAAGAAGGCCTGCCGTGGAACGGCAAACCCACCAAGGCTGACTACTGGTGCCTCGGCTGGTTCGGGTTCGTGGGGCTCTTTGGCCTCGCCATGATCCCGCTCCGGGCGTGGCTGCTGGGTCTCGATCCGCCGATCATGCTCGCGCTCACGGGTTCACGCCTTGGTGCGGCGTCCACAGGGGCGCTTGCGGCGGTTGGGCAAGCGCCCCACTGGCTGGTCTACCTGCTCATCGGATCGATCGTCGCGATCAAATTCGACTGGATCTACTGGTGGGCGGGCAAGCTGTGGGGCCGCGGCATCTTGGAGGTCCAAGGCGCGAACTCCAAGCGCGCGGCAAAGAATATTGAGCGCGTCGAGCACTGGGCGGTCAAGCTCGGATGGCTGGGCATCTTCCTGGCGTACGTGCCGATCCCGCTGCCCATCGCCTTTGTGGTGTTCGTGCTGATGGGCATGACCGGGATGCCGCTGTGGAAGTTCATGGTGCTGGACTTCGTGTCCAAAACCATCTGGTCGTTCCTCTATTTCGGCCTTGGCTGGTGGATCGGCGAACCCGTGGTCACCGTCCTCGACCAGTACGCCAAGGTAGCGAACTGGATCGCGATCGGCCTGATCGTGGTGGTCTTCTTCGGGATCTTCCGCAAGCAGTCGAAGTCAGCCAACCGCCCCGCTGAGGTGGTCGGCAACGAGATCGAGGCTGGCCACTAGCAAGCAAGGGCTAGTTGTCGCGGTAGACAACCACCGACGACAGATCCTCGTCGCCGTGGCCTGCGCGCTGCTGCGCCTCAAGGGAGCGCAGCGCCGCAGCGACGGCGGGCAGTTCGTGGTCGGCGGAAGCAATCATCAACCGCGCGTCTTTGGCGATGGCGTCGACGGAGAAGTCGCCCGGGTCCGTGGAGCGCTCGCCGCGCACGAACGGCGCCTTCATGTTGACGATGAACTCGAGCCCCGTTGACCCAAGCATCGAAATGACCTCGTCCTCGGTCAGCCCCTGCGACTCGCCCATGTCGAGGGCTTCGCGGAAGCCTTCGATGCTCACGGCAAGCGCCAGGTTGGCCAAGAGCTTGCCCACCGCGGCCTTGGAGGCGCTGTCGACTTCGCGCAGGCGATCCGGGTTGGCGGCTGCCCAGGGGGCGACGGTGGAGGCGACAAGGGAGCGTCGTGAAGCATCTGCTCCTCCCACGTAGACCCCGAGCTTGCCCTCGCGCGCAGGCGGCAGCGAACCGACAACCGGGGTGTGGATGAAGCCGGGCACCGCGGCGGCGAACTCGGCGGCGTCCGTGGGGGAGATGGTGGTGGCGTCCGCCCAGGTCACCCCGTCGGGGATGAGCGCGGGTTCGATGACAACCTCGCGCACCTCCGCCGGGCCGAACAGGGAGGTGATGACCAGCTCGGCGCCGTCCACCGCCTCGGCAGGGGAGTCTGCAGCGCGCGCACCACGCGCAACCAGCGGCTCGGTTTTGGAGTGAGTGCGGTTCCACACCGTGAGATCGTGATCGTCGACAAGCTTGAGCGCCAGCTCGGTGCCCATGCGGCCGAGGCCTAAAAATGCAATGTTCATATGGCCTAGAATAGGCAACCATGACTGCCCAAAAACCGACTTCAGCAAACACGACACGCTCCGCCGAACTGTTCGCTCGCGCGCAGCAGCTCACTCCCGGCGGCGTGAACTCGCCGGTGCGCGCGTTCGGGTCCGTCGGCGGGCAGACGCGGTTTATCGACAGCGCGCACGGTTCCACGCTGATTGACGCGGACGGCAACGCGTACGTCGACCTGGTGTGCTCCTGGGGTCCGATGATTCACGGCAACGCGCACCCGGACATCATCGCCGCGGTGGAAAACGCGCTGAGCAAGGGCTTGAGCTTCGGCGCGCCGACGGAGGCCGAGGTGGAGATCGCCGAGCACCTGGTCAACCGCACCAGCGTGGAAGAGGTCCGCATGGTCAACTCCGGCACGGAGGCCACGATGAGCGCGGTGCGCCTCGCCCGCGGCTTCACCGGACGGCCGAAGGTGATCAAGTTCGACGGCTGCTACCACGGTCACGTGGACGCGCTGCTCGCGTCTGCGGGCTCCGGCTTGGCGACGTTTTCGTTGCCCGATTCCCCCGGCGTCACCGGTGCCCAAGCCGCCGACACCATCGTGGTGCCCTACAACGATATCGACGCCGTCCGGAAGGCTTTCGAGGACAACCCCGACCAGATCGCCTGCGTGATCGCGGAGGCCGCGGCGGGCAACATGGGCACCGTTGCGCCGAAGGATAACTTCAACCAGAAGCTCAAAGACGTCTGCCACGAGCACGGCGCGCTGCTCATCTTGGACGAGGTCATGACTGGCTTCCGCACCTCGTATAAGGGCTGGTACGGCGTCGACGGCGTGGCGGGCGACCTGACCACCTTTGGCAAGGTGATCTCCGGCGGGCTCCCGGCAGCAGCATTCGGCGGGCGCCGTGACATTATGGAGCGCCTCGCGCCGAACGGGCCGGTCTACCAAGCGGGCACGCTCTCCGGTAACCCGGTCGCCATGGCAGCGGGGCTGGCCAGCCTTCGCTTGGCCTCCGAGGACATCTACCCCGTGCTCAACCGCAACGCGGACACCTTGGCTGGTCTGATCTCGACTGCGCTGACGCGCGAGGGGGTTGCGCACAACATCCAGCGCGCCGCGACGATGCTGTCGGTCCGCTTCGCTGAAGGGCAGGGCCACAATTTCGACGACATGAAGGCGGCGCAGACGTGGCGCTACCCGGCGTTCTTCCACGCGTTGCTCGACGCGGGCGTCTACGCCCCGCCGAGCCCGTTTGAGACCTGGTTCGTCTCCACGGCGCTGACGGACGAGGATTTCGGCCGCATCGAAGAGGCCCTTGTGCCGGCGGCGAAGGCGGCAGCGGCCGCGGAGCCGCGCTGATGACGCAAGACGCGCCGCGCACCACCGTGCACCTGGTCCGCCACGGGGAAGTGTTCAACCCGAAGCGGGTGCTCTACGGGCGCATGCCCGACTACCACTTAAGTTCCCGGGGCCAGTCAATGGCGGCGGCCACCGCCCGCTTCTTCGAAGGCTGCGACGTGACCTACCTCGCGGCCAGCCCGCTCGAGCGGGCCCAGGAGACGGCGCAGCCGATCGCGGAACTTACCGGCCTGGCCATTGACACAATCCCGGACGTCATCGAGGCGGCCAACACCTTCGAGGGGCTCCGCACCAAAGGTGTGCGCTCCCAGCTGTGGAACCCGATTCGCTGGCGCCACATGACCAACCCGCTCAAGCCCAGCTGGGGCGAGCCGTACACGGAGATCCTCGCCCGGATGGAGACCGCCATCGAGGCCGCGCGGGTGCACGCCGAGGGCCACGAGGCAGTGCTGGTGAGCCACCAGCTGCCGATTGTCATGGTGCAGCGCCACGTGCAGGGCAAACCTCTCTACCACGCCTCGCGCGAGTGCGACCTGGCCAGCGTGACCTCACTTGTGTTCGACGACGACGTTGTTATTGACTGGTCGTACAACACCCCTGCCGCCCACATTTAGAAAGCCACGCCATGCACTCCAGGTTTGCCGCACCGTTTTTAAGCGCCGCCCTCTGCCTGACCGTCTTCGGCGTGGCGGGCTGCGCGAGCGATACCACCGACGGTGGCGGCACGTTCTCGTTCCACTCGCCGGGTGGGCAGGTGGAGATCTTCTACGACGAGGCTGAGCGCAAACCCCTGGCAGATTTCGGCGGGGAATCGCTCACCGACCCGGGCCAGGAGATCCGCCTGTCGGATTTCGACGGCCAGATCGTGGTGGTCAACGCGTGGGGCCAGTGGTGCGCGCCGTGCCGGGCGGAGGTGGACGACCTGCAGGAGGTCCACGAGACCCTCCAGGCGCACAACCAAGGCACGGTGCTCGGCATCAACGTCCGCGACTTCAACCCCGAGATCTCCCGCGACTTCGTCGCCGACAACGGGGTGACCTACCCGTCGATCTACGACCCGCCGTTCAAGACCGCCGCGTTCCTCGGCGGCGTGCCCAGCTCCGTCATCCCAACCACGGTGATCCTGGACAAGCAGCACCGCCCGGCGGCGGTGTTCCTGCGCGAGATAAGCGCCGACGACATCCTCGAGGTCACCGCCAAGCTGGAAACGGAATAGCGTACGTGGGCGATCTCTTTTCCAACCTTGCCGCCGAGGGCCCGCTGCTGCTCGGCATGCTGGCGGCGATGCTCGCCGGGCTGGTGTCGTTTGCCTCCCCGTGTGTCATCCCGCTGGTGCCCGGCTACCTGTCGTACTTAACCGGCGTCGTCGGCGGCGAGATGGAGTTCGACGACCACGGCCCGCGCGTGACCTCCAAGCAGGCCCGCGTGGCGGGGGCGGCCCTGCTGTTCATCCTCGGGTTTACCGTAGTCTTCCTCCTAGCCACGGTCTCGGTCTTTGGTGCGATCTCGCTGATCCAGCTCAACGCCGACACCCTGATGCGCATCGGCGGGGTGATCACCATCGTGATGGGCGTGGTGTTCATGGGCGCGGTGCCGCTACTCCAGCGCGACACCCGCATGCAGCCGAAGCGCTGGGCCACCATCCTCGGCGCGCCGCTGCTCGGCGGGGTGTTCGCCCTCGGTTGGACGCCCTGCCTCGGGCCCACGCTCGCCGCGATCATCTCCGTGTCCGTCGGCACCGCCGGTGTCACCGCGGCGCGCGGTGTGGTGCTGGTGATCATGTACTGCCTGGGGCTCGGTCTGCCGTTTCTCCTGCTCGCCCTCGGCTCGGCTCGCGCGGTGCGAAGCGTCGATTTCCTGCGCCGCCACTCGCGCCAGATCCAGGTGATCGGCGGCGTGGCCATGATCGTGGTCGGTGTGCTGCTGATCACCGGCGCGTGGAATCATTTCATCGGCTGGGCGCGGCAGCTTACGGTTGGTTTCGGAACGACGGTGATTTGAGGTGACGGCAATGCGCACGGTGTGGCTCTACCTGCGGAAGGCGTGGCACTGGCTGACCAGCATGAGCACCGCGCTGATTCTGTTGTTCCTGCTCGCGCTCGCCGCGATCCCCGGCGCGCTATTGCCGCAGCGCCAGGTGAGCACATCGCTTGTCGACGACTACCTCAACGCCAACCCCACCCTCGGTCCGATTTACGACCGACTTCAGTTCTTCGACGTGTTCTCCTCGACCTGGTTCGTGGCGATTGTCACGCTGTTGATGGTCTCCCTCGTCGGCTGCATCATCCCCCGCTCCGTCGACCACTGGCGCGCCTACCGCGCCACGCCCACGCGCGCCCCGAAGTACTTGGCGCGCATGCCGATGTACAAAAGCGCCACCCTCGACGAGTCGGTGGAGGAGATCGCCGACCGCTCCAAAGGCGCGCTGAAGCGCTGGCACGTCGCGGACTACGCGCCGGGTGAAGACCGCGCGGGCGCGTTCTCCATCTCAGCCGAGCGCGGCTACGCCCGCGAGCTGATGAACCTGATCTTCCACATCGGCTTGGTCGGCATGATCGTCACGTTCGCCGCCGGCCGTATGGTCTTCTACGAAGGCCAGGTCATCGTGGTCACGGATTCCGAATCCGAGTACGCGGTGCCGGTGGAGCGCTCCCGCGAGTTCTGCAACACCAGCCCCGCCAACTTCGACGTCTTCCGCGCCGGGCCGCTGTTCGACGGCACGGGGCTTACCCCCTTCTGCATCGAATCGGAGAACTTCCGCGCGGCGTACCTGAACAACGGCCAAGCCAACGGGTTCTGGTCCGACATCACCTACACGGATGACCTGGCTACCCCGAAGGATCAGTGGCAGCCCTACACCCTTCAGGTGAACAACCCGCTGCGCATCAACGGCGACCGTGTCTACCTCCAGGGCCACGGGTTCGCCCCGCAGGTGACAATCACCTGGCCGAACGGCGAATCCCGCACCCAGATGGTGCAGTTTAGGCCCACCGACGTGCAGACCTTCCTCTCCTCCGGCGTGATGCGCTTTGACCCGCCGGCGGGCATGTACCCGGATTTGAACGACCGCCGCCAGCACCAAATCGCGATCGAGGGCGTCTTCGCCCCCACCGCGTCCTGGGTCGGGCCGAACGCCGACATGCTGCAGTCCGCTTTCCCCGCGATGGAGGACCCGGCGATGGTGGTTGAGGTGTACTCCGGCGACGCCGGGCTCGACACCGGTCGCCCGCAGAACATTTTCGTGCTGGATCAGGCATTGCTTGCCGACGGCCGCCTGCAAAAAGTCGACCGCCTCCAACTCGAGCCGGGCCAGGAGGCCTTGGTGGACGTCGGCGACCCCGCCGGACCGGTGAGTGTGCGCTTCGACGGCGCCGCCGAGTTTGCCAACTACCAAATTTCCCGCGACCCGTTCCAGCCCTGGATCCTCGTCACCACGGTGACCATGCTGCTCGCGCTCGCCGCGTCGCTGACGATTCGCCGCCGCCGCATTTGGGTCAGGCTTTCGCTTGCCGACGCCACGAACCCCTCCTCCGGCACCCTCGTCGAAATCGCGGGGCTATCGCGCACGGACCGCGCGGGTTGGGGTAGCGAGTTCGACGACATCGCCGCGCATGTGCTCGGGCGCGCCGATTCAAAGCTCGTCGGCGACTTGGATGAGCTGGACGAGGACGAACCCGACCTCTTGGAACGCGCTTGACGGGTGCGGTAGTTTAAGCACATGCTCGTGGATTCTTCAATGGCCGCCCTGTCGGACCTGACGTTCCGCACGGCGTTTGTCATCTACATCGCTGCGCTCGTGATGTCGTGCATCTACTACGGCCGGCTGATCAGCGTGATCGACCTGCGCCGTGAGCGCGCCGCGGTCACAACCGCCGTCGCGGTGACGGCCGGCGGCGGCAACCACGAGGTGGTGGTCGAGGAGCCGGTATCCCGCGGCGAGAACTCCATCCCGCCGGGCGAGTACGACCAGCGCGTGGCCAACGCGCGCAAGTGGGCGAACATGACCCAGGCCCTGGTCTGGTTCGGCGTCACCCTGCACATCGTCGCCTTTGTCACCCGCGGTATTGCCACGCAGCGGTTCCCGCTGGGCAACCTGTACGAGTACATCCTGTTCATGACCGCGGTGATCATGGTCGTCGCCGCCACCGTGATCCAGCGCAAGAGCTGGCACTCCCTGTGGCCGTGGCTGCTGTTCCCCATGGTCGTGACCATGTTCTTGAACTCCACCGTGTTCCACCTGAGGGCGGCCCCGGTGGTGCCGGCGCTGCAGTCGTACTGGCTGCCGGTGCACGTCTCCACGGTGTCCGTTGGCGCGTCGATCGGCATCGTCTCCGGCGTCTTCGCTGCGCTGTACCTGCTGCGTATGTGGCAGCCCAAGGGTCAGGAGCAGGGCTTCTTTGGCGCGATCGCCAAGCCGCTGCCAAGCGCGAAGACGCTCGACCGCATCACCTACAAGTCCGCGATTGTTACGCTGCCGCTGTTCGGCATCGGCATCGTTTTCGGTGCGATCTGGGCGGAGGTCGCCTGGGGCCGCCCGTGGAACTGGGACGCGAAGGAAACCGTGTCCATGATTACGTGGGTGCTCTACGCCGCCTACCTCCACGCCCGCGCCACCGCCGGCTGGAAGAACTCGAAGGCCGCGTGGATTAATGTCTTCGCCATGCTGATGACGGTGTTCAACATGACCTACGTCAACTTCGTTTCCGCGTCCCTGCACTCCTACGCGGGCTTGAACTAACTCCCGGTGACAGCAATGAAGGTCCTTATCACCGGCGGGGCCGGCTACATCGGCTCGACCATCACTAGCTGCTGCGCAGACAACGGGATCACCCCGGTGATTCTTGATGATTACTCCACGGGGTTGCGCGTTTTCGCCCGCCGCTTCGACCACTACGAAGGCGACATCGCGGACGCCGCGCTGGTGGATCGCATCTTCGCCGACCACCCGGACATCGACGCCGTGGTGCACTGCGCGGCGAAGATCATCGTCCCGGAAAGCGTGGCCAACCCGCTTGCGTACTACAGCAACAACGTGGCCAAGTCTATCGAGCTGCTGCGCACACTTGAGCGCCACGGCATCACCCGGTTCATCCTGAGCTCCACCGCGTCGATGTACGAGCCCGGTCCCGACTACATGGTGGACGAGCAAAGCTCGATTAACCCGTTGAGCCCCTACGCGGCGTCCAAACGCATGGTGGAGCGGGTGCTCGAGGACACCCAGTCGATCCAGTCGCTGAGCCTGCGCTACTTCAACCCGATCGGCGCGGATCCTTCCATGCGCACCGGGCTGCAGAACCCGCATCCAACCCACGCGCTGGGCAAGATGATTGAGGCGCACCAGCGCCGCGCGCCGTTCACCGTCACGGGCGTGGACTGGCCGACCCGCGACGGCTCTGGCTTGCGCGACTACGTCCATGTCTGGGACCTCGCCCGCGCCCACGTCCGCGCGCTGCAGCTGGACCCGTCCGCGCTGGGTGCTCACACCACGATCAACCTCGGCACCGGCCAGGGCACGACCGTCTTCGAGCTCGCGAAAGCGTTCGGCGAAGCAACGGGCGAACCGCTCGAGGTGACAACAGCGCCGCCGCGCGACGGTGACGTCGTGGGCTGCGCGACGCGCACCGCGCTTGCCGAGGAGATCCTCGGCTGGCGCGCAGAACTCACCGTTGCCGACGGAGTTCGGGACTCGCTCGCGTGGGCTGCGAAGCTCCCGGACGTGTTAGACAAGGAGGGCACAATCCGTGACTAGGCATCTACCCCGGCACAAAGAGGGCAAGCCCGCCAGCGATAACGAGACGCTGATCAAGCTGGGGGAACAGATCGCCACGACGCGCCGCGACAGCGGCCGCCTCCAGCAAGAGGTCGCTGACGCTGCCGGGGTCTCGCGCTCCACGCTGCACACCATCGAACACGGGGGTGCCGGCGTGCGCTGGGAGAAAGTGGTCGCGGTGGCGGACGCGTTGGGGCTTGAGGTGGGGTTTAACGGGGCGTCGTCAAGCTAAAGCCCCTCTTCGCGGCGCCTGCGCCGCTCTTCCTCCTCGCGCCGCTTGCGCTCTTCTTCCTCTTTTGCCCGGCGCTCTTTGAAGCGGTTCTTTTCGATGTTCCAGAGGAACTCCTCGTCATCGTCCGGACCCTTGATTTCCGGCCGCGGTTGCTGCGCGGCGCCGCCGTAGCGCTCGTTTGAGCCGGGGCCGAAGGCGCGCCACATGAGGTACGCGGCGGCAAGGACCAAGATGACAAGCAGAACACGTCCCATGACTACCAACTTTACCCGGCGGGTCGTTAGGGTTAGGAACCGTGACTGACAACGCAACCGCCGCACAACCGCCAGCCGTCGACCCGCAGGCCCGCTCGCGCGCGAACAAGGCCGCTGCCAAGTACGGGCTGTTGCGGCTGTTGCTGTTTATCGTGCTGACGGTGGTTATCCAGCTGCTCGCGGTGCTGATCGGTGCGCCGGTGCCCCTGGTGATGTCGGCGCTGCTCGCGCTGATTGTGGCGTTCCCGCTGTCCATGTTCATCTTCACCAAACAGCGCGTTGAGGCCACCCAGGCCATCGCGCAGTGGAAAGGGCAGCGCGCCGCGCGCAAGGAGTGGATCGCCTCGGAGCTCGCCGAGCGCTAGCGTTCTACCCGCGTTCTACCCGCCGAAGATGAACGCGATGAGCAGCATCGCGGGCAGCGAGAGGAACGTGGTGAGGAAGACCGTGTCGCGCGCCACCGTCTGCCCGACCTGGTAGGTGGCGGTGTAGTTGTACACGTTCTGCGCGGTCGGCAGCGCGGCGAGAATCACCGCGGCGTAGAGCAGGTCCCCGCTCAAACCCATCGCCGCGCCCACACCTGCTGCGACGGCGGGCATGCCGACGAGCTTCAGCGCGGTCGCGGTCATCGTGGGTGCGCGCTCGTCTTGGAGGACGCGATCGCCCTTGAGAGAGGCGCCGAAACTCATCAGAATCAGCGGGATAGAGGCCCCGCCGAGGATTTCCAGCGGCGCCATGACCGGCTCGGGCACGGTCCACCCCGCATACGAGATGACAAACCCGATCACCGCCGCAACCACCATCGGCGCGGTGAGCCCCGCAACGATCGCCTTGCGCGTGTCGGCCCTGCCGGATCCGCCGTAGTTCAGCCCGGTGATGATGATCGGGGTGAGGATCGCCACCTGCAGCACCAGCGCCGGCACAACATACGTCGGATCGCCGATGACGTAGGTGGCAATCGGCAGCCCGATGTTGACAGAGTTGTAGTAGCTTGCCGACGCCGCGCCCGCCATCGTCTCCGCCACACTCCGCTTAAACAGCGCCGCACTGATCACCCAGTAGAGCACCATGGTGCTTACCGACGCCACCGCAATCACCAACACCACCGGCGACAAAAACGCGCTGGTATCCGACGTGGCAACGGAAGAGAAGATTAACGACGGGGTGGCCACATAAAAAGCGATCTGATTCAGCATCAGCCGGTTGTTGCTTCGGATGATGCCTTTCTGCGCCAAAAAGAAACCGGCCCCGATCACCGCAAAGATGATGGAAAAGCCGGTTAGTACGTCGAGCATTTTTTAAAGCTTAAAACATCGGCGCGACCGATTGCTCAACTGCATCGTCGCCAGGGAACTCGTCGCCAGGGAACTGGTCGTCGATGTACATCGACCAGCCAAAGTCAGATTCACCGACGTACGGCACTGGCTGGCCCCAGAAGGTGGACCCGAACCAGGACAGGGCGAGAGCGGTCATGACCGCCCAAATCAGCATTGCCCACCCGTTCATACCGAGCACTGGGATGAGGTCCGTGCCGGTGGCGCCGCGACGAACCGTGAGGATGGCGGCGATGGCGAACGGGAGTGCCGCGAACGCGAGGAGCGCCGGGGTGAACGTGATGGCGAGCAGGATCGTGGCAGCAAACGGCACCAGCGTGAGCGCGGTGAATAGCGCGCGTGCGCTTTGGTCGCCGATCCGCACGGCCAGGGTGTGCTTGCCCGCGGCCTCATCAGTCTCGATGTCGCGGATGTTGTTCGCCAGGTTCACCGCCGCGGAGATGCAACCAATGGCGATCGCGCACCCGAACCCTTGGCCGGAGACGAACCCGGACTGAACGAACTCGGTTCCCATCACGGCGACGAGGCCGAAGAAGACGAACACCGCCAGCTCGCCGAACCCCGCGTAACCGTACGGGCGTGGCCCGCCGGTGTAGAACCACGCGGCGGCGATGCACAGCGCGCCGACAAGAATCAGCCACCACGACGACGTCGCAGCGAGGATAAAGCCGAGCACCCCAGCCACGCCAAACGCGATGAACGCGGCGAGCTTGACATCCTCGGGGCGCGCGATACCGGATGCTGTCAGCCGCGTCGGGCCGGTGCGCTTGTTGTCGGTGCCGCGCACCCCGTCGGAGTAGTCGTTGGCGTAGTTCACGCCGATGATGAGCGCGAGGGCGACACCCAGCGCGAGTAGCGCCTTACCCAGGTGCGCGCTGCCCCAGTAGGCGGCGGCGCCAGTGCCGGCGATGACAGGGGCGATGGCGTTTGGCCAGGTGTGCGGGCGGGCGGCTTCCCACCACGCGCGCCACGCAATATCGGCGCGCTCAGATTTCGGGGTGTCAGCGTTCGGGTGCATGGCACCCATCATGCCTGCATTGCGGTTGGACGGCTAGCGATCGCGGGTGGCCGTTTCCTCAGGCGTGCCACTAATGCGTGCTGTCTGTCGTGTCTTTATAGCGTGCGAACAAAGGGGCGGCGTTGTTTGTAACGGTAGCGCGTCGGTTGATGGTACTGGCGAGCGGCGACTTGGGTTGCAGTGTGGGTGGTAAGGGTCGTGGCGTACTTCGGATTCAGTGTCTGATTTTTCGAGTGGAGCGTCTCGGTCCTCACACCCCGTGATTGTCACATGAATTACACGCATGTGCTTTGCGGCTTTGGGTCACTGGAGGTGAATGTCTGGTGAACATTGAGCCGGTGTCTGCACCGACCGCGGATTTGCCGGGGGGCGGATCTTGGATGGCGGATATACCGCTTTTTGACCGCATATCCGCCATCCTTCATCCGCCCCCCTGGATGAGGTGCGGTCCACTTTGGTCGCCGTGAAGGGCTAGAGAGCCTGAAGATACCCCTCTTGGAATGGCGCATTCATCGAACCGGATGTCAATAGAAAGGCTTTCGGATCCGTAGCTTCGCTTATCTGTGCTGCCATTGGTTCGAGTGCCGCTACCAGCTGGGCTAGTTGAAGATGCGCGATGCGCCGACCACGGGCCTGGGGATGCCGGGGAACCCCGATCCAGTGCAACCCCGCAGATCTGCACGCGGCTCGTTCATGCTTCCGGTCCAACCCCTGAATCTGGAGCAGATCAGCTGTGATAACTGCCTTGGCGTCGAGCGATGCAGCGATGCTGAATAGCTCGACATCGCTGATCCCAGTTGGGTAGTCGCGGCCCGGTTTCAGGAAAGTGTGTCGTGATTTGGCCAGCCGTTGTAGAGGATCAATTGTGTTCCCCGGAAAGTTCTCATCAATGAGGAATCTCACGCAGACCACTCTTTAACCGCTGACTCGAAGTCGAGCGCGTGGTTGATGGCGTCTTGATCTAGCGAGGGGTACGCATCCTTAAGTTCGTCCACATCCATAGCCTCGTCACCACTGCAAAGATCTATGACTAAGTCGAACGGAACCCGAGTTCCTGCAAGCACAGGAGTCCCATGCATTTTCTGGGGATCAATTTCAATTCCCTCGTGCGGCTGCAGAAGGGGAGGCACAATCCTGTTCTTCCAGTTCGGGAACTCTCCGTAGATATCTTCGAAGGTGTAAAGCTCCCACTGGCCCGGGTTGGAAACCAAATCCAGCCAGCCCTCGTCTGTCCACAGTTTCACGGACTCACCGTCGGTAGCGAATCTGTACGTGGAGAGATGCTCGTTGAAATCCTGGTCGTGCAAGGTGGCCAGAGCGGCGCGGATCCTCTGAAGCGACACTTTCGAACGCAATCTGGCGATGGTCCGTAGAGCCACGACATCGCGAAACGAATATCGTCTTGGGCGGGAAGAGATTTCGGGTCGCAACACGCCGCTCTTCGCCCATCCGTCTAATTGGGAACGGGTGGCACCACTGAGGAATGACGCGAGTTTGGAGTCATAGGACACTGTGGACCTCCTTCTTCGCAGCTTCGGGCATCAGGGTTTTGGTGAAGTTTAGCCAGAAAACGATGCTATTGGCTGGTCGAACCTGCACATTTCCGTGGACAATTGGACCGAAACGCATTATCGATAGGAAAGTGATTACAGCTGGGCTTAGATGAACCATGAAACCCGCGGTCATATCACTGATCCTCTGGTTAACATCGCTGTATGCAGCTGCCTAAGGGGAGGACCATCGATGTGCGCGATCTTTCGTCACTCGCGCCCGCATTTAAGAAGGGTGATTCGAAGTGTGGTGTCTATCGCCTTCACTTCGAAAACGGAGAGGCGTACCCGGGTAAGTCCAAGAATGTCGTGAGTAGATTCGCGAGCCACCGGCGGCGCTGGCCGGACATCGTCGCCGTTGACTTCTTCCCGTTACCGGAAGACCAAATCACCGCAGCGGAGCAGTTCCTAATCACCGAGACTGAAGCTCAGTATTCAGTGCGAAACGTCATGCTAACCAATCGACCACGGGGAAATGACACCGCGGAGATCGTGACTCTACAAGGTTCAACCGTCGCATTGCCGTGGGAGCGTGAGCGAGCCAAAGGCGCCACTCAGTCCTACGCGGACGAGGTATACGCTAAGCTCGCTCAGCTTCTTAGGCATCCCGTATTCCCAGAGATCCGGGCGCTTCTTGGGTGGTACATCGCCAACACCATGCCTGACCCGGCAGCGACCGCCGGCCAGTTGTGGACGGTGACATGCATGCCGTCCACAAACCGCACTCCAAGGGAGCACCGCCTGCTCACTCTGTCGTGCGGAAACCTGGAGACGTTGTTCATTGTTGCAAGCAAGTCGGTGGATTACGCAAACGACCCGAACGCATTCGTAGCGGTACGGATCAATACCTCGCCCCTGGATGACCCGAAGCGGTATGAAAGTCAAGATGGTTTTTGGAGGGTCTACGGCAACGTCTCATACCGCGGGGAGCGGGTGTCCAGCTTCGAGTTCAGCCTCGGCGTGATACTCGCCATTATCGATGGCCACATCACTTTCCCAAATCTCGATCGGATGCTTGAGGAGGCATACACGCTCAACACCCGCCTCATGCGCCGGGGCTCCACGATGTACTCGCGCTTCCACAATGCGAAACTTGCGGACCTACTCCTAGCTGAAGCGGTGACTTGGGAGGAGTAGCCGCTCGAAACTCCTCGAAAAGGGTGAAGATGAACGAACAACAGTTGGACCAACTGCGGAATTTTTACGACAGCACGGATGTCTCTGACCTCATGGCGGAAGCAGAGCGTGTGGACTTGGGTGATCTGACAGATTCTGAAGCCATGGTTTCCTATACGGTCAGCATGCCTCGAGGGGTGCTTGACGCGGCACGTGAAATCGCCGCTGCCCGAGGAGTTTCCACTGCCGACGTCCTGCGCCGTTTAATTGACGAAGGCGTCACTCGGCATACTACTGGCGAAGCCTCTGTTCCCATCAGCAAGCTGATGAGGCTTATCGACGAGGCGCGGGGAGCCTAGCCCGCCCGTCTGAGCGGCGCGGGTGCAAAGGGCGGGTCTCACCCGACGGGTCGGATCAGAACGGATTTGGTTCACTCGAGGTGAATGTGTGTTGAACAGTTGGAGAGTCCCTTTCCGTCGAAGGATAAGCACTCAGGATGCATCGCTACGACGCAAGTGGGATCGACGGGATATCTACGTTGGTTACATCGGAAAACATCTACTGAGCCGTCTGACCGATTAGCCGCGTAGAAGAACCGTCCCACATGTTTGGCTTAGCCTGTTTCCATGAGCCTCGGTGATCGTGAATCAGCCCCATCCCACGTAGAAAACCAACTAGCGTCCATCTCCATCGGCAGGCGCGTGCGTGGTCTCGTACCCAACCAGGTGGTGGAGATAACCGCAGTGGCACCAATGGGCCCGTCCATGGTGCAGGTCGCGTTCCGGGGCCAAGACGGAATCATTCGGGAACAGGTGCTCGAGAAGGACATCGATATCGAGATCGTGATGGAAGACGAGCCCGCGTACACCTTCGACGGCAATCCCGATACGTTCAAACTTGCGTCAGAGGCGATGCGCATTAAGTACGCTGCCCTCTACGACCCACTGGCTGCGGTGAATTCATCTGATGTGGATCCGCTGCCGCACCAGATCCGCGCGGTATACGAAGAGCTGCTCCCGCGCGTTCCGCTTCGCTTCTTGCTTGCCGACGACCCAGGGGCGGGCAAGACGATCATGGCCGGCCTATACATCAAAGAACTGACGTTGCGTTCTGCATGTGACCGGGCGATCATCGTCGCGCCGGGTGGCTTGGTCGAACAGTGGCGGGAGGAGCTGGAGGAGAAGTTCGGCCTGCACTTTGAGATTTTCCACCGCGCCATGATCGAGGCCAGCGCGGGCGGCAACGCATTTGCGGACCATCCATATCTGATCGTCAGGATGGACCAGGTCGCAAGAAACGAAGATCTATTCAACGACCTGGGTGCCGTAACCTGGGATGTCGCGGTTGTGGACGAGGCGCACCGAATGTCCGCGCATCACAGGTCATGGGCGGGGGAAGTGGATAAAACAGCCAGGTTTGAGCTGGGCAGGTTGCTATCTCAGACGGCCCAACATTTCCTCCTGATGACAGCAACACCGCACGCAGGCAAGGATGAAGATTTTCAGCTATTCATGTCGCTGCTTGATCCGGACAGGTTCGAGGGCGAGTACCGCCCGGGTGCGCACCGCACGGACACCGACGGACTCATGCGCAGGATGGTGAAGGAGGACCTGCTCACGTTTGAAGGCAAGCCGCTGTTCCCAGAGCGGCGCGCCTACACCGTGACGTACGACCTGAGCCCAGCGGAGCGGAACTTGTATGAGCAAGTGACCACGTACGTGCGTGAAGAGATGGGTCGAGCGGAAAGGATGTTGGATAAGAAGCGCGGCAACACAATTGGCTTTGCTCTGACAGTCCTGCAGCGCCGCTTAGCATCCAGCCCCGAAGCTATCCTCCGATCGCTGGAACGCCGCCGGGCACGTCTACAGAACCGGCTCGAGGAGATCGAAAATCTCAGCGTTGCGGAGCGGAAGGCGCTGCGAATGATCGAGGCGGTTTCAACTGTAGGCGCCGATAAACAATCGAAGTGGGATGACCCTGATGAGCTCAGCATCGGTGAATTCGAGGAGCTCGAACGAGAGATCGACGACGTCGTAGACCTCGCTACCGCGGCGCAAACGGTGCCGGAGCTACAGGCGGAGATTGCCACGCTGGACGAACTGGTGCGGGTGGCTATGAACGTTCGCAGCCGAGAAGAGGACACGAAATGGGTACAACTGCGCACGATCCTCGATAAGGAGGTGCTGGGCAAATCTACCGACGACATAGCACGCAAGATCATCATATTCACGGAGCACCGGGATACGTTGAACTACCTGGAACGACAGATTGCCACCCAGCTGGGCAGAGACGACGCGGTAATAACCATCCATGGTGGCACGGGGCGTGAGGAGCGTAAGCGAGCGCAGGAAAGCTTCACGAACGATCCCAGCGCCATGGTGCTCCTGGCCACCGACGCCGCGGGTGAAGGCCTCAACCTGCAGCGCGCTCACCTCATGGTGAATTACGACTTGCCGTGGAATCCAAACCGCATTGAGCAGCGTTTCGGCCGCATCCACCGAATTGGTCAGCGCGAGGTGTGCCATCTGTGGAACCTCGTAGCGGCTGACACTCGCGAAGGCGACGTGTTTACCAGGCTGCTCACCAAGATTGATGCAATGTCGACCGCCTACAACGGCAACCTTTTCAACGTACTGGGTGAGGGTGACGCGTTCGAGCAAAGGTCTTTGCGCGATTTGTTGCTAGATGCAATCCGCTACGGAGACCAGCCGGAGGTAAAGAAGAAACTCGACCAGATCATCGACTCATCCGTCTCCCAGGGTCTCGACGAATTAATGCAGAACCACGGCCTCGAGCGAAGCATCCAATCGCAGCTGGACATCGAGGAGCTACGTCGCCAAATGGAGGAAGCCAAGGAACGCCGCCTGCAGCCGGGCTTCATTGCCGCGTTTTTCATTCCCGCCTTCGAGCGCCTAGGCGGACGCATCAAAGACCGCCGCGATGGCACGTACGAGATCCGGCACGTACCAAGCTCGCTAATTCACGCCGCGCGGGCCATCAACCCCTGGAACCCGGTAACGCAACGCTATGAGCGCGTCACGTTTGACCTCGACAGGGTATCGCTCGAAGGAGGCACAAAACCCACGTTGTTGGCGCCGGGCCATCCGCTCCTCGGTGTCGTGATCGAAGAAACTATAAAGCGCGACCACGCCGATCTGACCAGGGGAACGGTTCTTGTAGACCGCCGCGATGCCCCAATCGCCGGAACCACCCTCATCTTCATCGTGGAACAGCGGATCGTTACTGGGAACGACACCAGTGTCTCGCACCATTTCGATTACGTTCTACTCGAACAAGACGGCTCGATGACACTAACGAAGACTCCGCCGTTCCTTGATTTCGACGCTCCAACCGATGAGGAGTTGTCGCAAGTACAGCAACTGTTTAAGGAAGGCTTCGTTCCCGCCCACCATGAGAACACCATCAAATCCTTTGCCCTGAGAGAAGGCGCGGTACCTCGCAAGCGGGAGGTCGCAGTGCGGAGGGATGCAGAGCTCGGCCACACTCGGAGCGAGGTGGAAGAACGGCTGAAAACTGAGATCAACCACTGGGCGACCGAAATGCTCCGTTTGCAGGAGGAGGAGCGAGCAGGTAGGTTTAGCAGGCTCACTGCGCGTAGAGCGGAAGAGAAAGTCGCCGACCTCCAAGACCGTTTGGACCGGCGACTCGTTGAAATCGATGCATCTCGACAGCTCGCTATCCGCCCCGCCATTGTGGTTGGAGCCGCCCTGGTGGTGCCGGCTTCGCTAGTGGCACCGCCCGAGAAAGTGCCAGATACGTTTGTGTTGAATACGGAGGAGACAGAGCGCCGAGCAGTAGACGCGGTCATCGCTGCAGAGCGCGCTCTAGGCAGGCTCCCGGAGGAACAAGACCACTACAATCCGGGTTTTGACATCCGCTCATATGACGATAGAGGAATTGGCTTCTTCATTGAGGTCAAGGGCCGCGTAGAAGGCGCGGACACGTTTACAATCACCTCGATGGAGGTCAACACAGCGAACACACAAAAGGCACAGCATCGCTTGGCGCTGGTGCGAGTGTCCCCGCTTGGACCGGATCACGACGAGGTCCGCTACGTGGACAACGCTTTCTCGCACATTCAGCTGTCTGCCACCACCCAGTCCATGAACGAAAAATGGCGTGATTATTGGTCGCGCGGATCGGCGCCACACTAAAAAGCAACGGGATAAGCTCACTGAGGTTATCAATGTAGAACCTGGCATGGCTGCTGGTAGCTTCCGCCGGCAGAACCGAATCTCTGTCCTCCTTGTACAGTTACCCGCATGGCCGATCCCGTGAAGAAAAAGCTCATCGAAGTCTCCCTCCCATTGGAGAAAATCAACGCAGAAGCGTCGCGGGAGAAATCGATCCGCCACGGGCACCCATCCACGTTGCACCTCTACTGGGCTCGCCGCCCGCTCGCCGCCGCTCGCGCAGTGCTCTTTGCGCAGCTTGTCGACGACCCTTCGGCCCACCCCGAAAAATTCCCCACCATTGAGGAGCAGGACGCGGAGCGTGACCGCCTACACAAGCTCATCGAGGAGTTGGTGGTGTGGGAGAACTCCAACGACGAACGGCTGCTCGAACAGGCCCGCAAGGAGATCCGCGACAGCAATGGCGGTGAGCTCCCCGCCGTCCTCGACCCGTTCGCCGGCGGCGGTGCCATCCCGCTCGAGGCACAACGACTTGGTCTCGAGGCCCACGCCAGCGACCTCAACCCGCTCGCAGTGCTGATCAACAAAGCCCTCATCGAAATCCCTCCGAAGTTCAAGGACATGCCCCCGGTCTTCCCTGGCGCAGCGGAAACTCGCACAGAGTGGAAGGGCGCCGAGGGCCTTGCAGAAGACGTGCGCCTTTACGGCGAGTGGATGCGCGACGAGGCCGAAAAGCGCATCGGCCACCTCTACCCAAAGGTGAAGGCCCCGGGCGGCACGGAACACACCGTCATCGCCTGGATCTGGGCGCGCACCGTCCGCAACCCGAACCCGGCAAACCCGATCGAGGTTCCGCTCGTCCGTTCCTGGTGGCTGAGCAAGAAGAAGGGCAAGGAAGCCTGGGTCGAGGCGAAGGTCGTCGACGGTGAGGTCCGCTACGAGGTCCGCCACGATGCGAATGGGCCGACGGGAGATGCAGACGGGACAGTGAAGCGTACCGGGGCAGTGTCGATTGCTGACGGCACTCCCATCGATTTCAAGTACATCCGCGAAGAAGGCCGCGCGGGTCGCATCGGGACTCATCTGATTGCGATCGTTGGCCAAGATAAACGGGGGCGCATCTATGCCTCCCCTAACAAGCTGCATATTGAGACAGCAGCTATCGATCGACCGCGCGAGCTCCCTGTTGGGCAGATCTTCGACTGGCCAGGACGTATCAACGTTTACAGGTACGGCATGACCGAGTTCAGTGACCTGTTTTCGAATAGACAGTTGGTGGCAATGAACGAGCTGACGGCACTGGTGGCGGAAGTGCGAAGCTTGGTTGAAAGCCACTGCACCACCCAAGGTCGAAATACCTATCCTGAAGCGGTGGCAACTTACCTTTCGTTTGCAGTGAGTCGCCAAAGTGATCGACTTTCAACCTTGGCCAGCTGGCAGAATGGCCCAGAGAAGATCCGAAATGTGTTTGGGCGTCAAGCCATGCCTATGGTTTGGGATTTCGCTGAAGCAAATATTTTTTCCCAATCTTCAGGGGGCTTCCACGGCAATATTGGCTGGGTTGAGGAAGTCATACAGCGAGTGCCAACGAGTCCGCCCGGATTTGCCGCGCAAGCAGATGCGGGGACGCGAAGCTACAGTAACGCGGTAATTTCGACTGATCCTCCGTACTACGACAATATCGGTTATTCCGATCTATCCGATTATTTTTACGTTTGGCTCCGCCAGTCACTCGAATCCTTCTATCCAGACTTGACTGCAACGATCCTCACCCCGAAGGAAAGAGAGCTTGTTGCGAACCCCCACCGATTGGGTGGTAGAGCAGCAGCAGAGGAATTCTTCATCGACGGTTTTAATACCGTATTTGAAAGGATTAGACGGGGTGCCGAGGTCACGATACCCATGACCGTTTACTACGCCTATAAGCAACAAGATACGCGCGATACGGGAACTTCCTCGACGGGCTGGCATACGTTGCTTGACGGTCTAATGAACACTGGCTGGGAGATCACTGCTACGTGGCCCATGCGGAGCGAGCGAGGAGGCCGGATGATTAGCGTGGGCACTAACGCCCTAGCATCTTCCATCGTCCTCGCGTGCCGGCCGCGACCCGAGGGCGCGCCTTCGACTACGCGCCGCGAGTTCACCCGGGCGTTGAAAAAAGAACTTCCAGAAGCACTCCGCACGATGCTGCAGGGATCGATCGCGCCGGTGGACTTGGCGCAGGCGGCTATCGGGCCGGGCATCGCGATTTACTCCCGCTACTCGCGGGTGCGCGATGCCGACGGCACAGACATGGGCGTGCGGGAGGCGCTCATTCTGATCAACCAGGTGCTGGATGAGGTGCTGGGGGAGCAAGAGTCGGACTTCGATCCGGAGACACGATTCGCAAGCCGGTGGTTCCGCTCGTATGGGTGGAACAAGGAGAGCTCGGGACTCGCTGACCAGCTCGCGCGGTCCTCGGATACGTCGCTGGGTGCGCTCGAGCGTGGGGGGATCCTGCAAACAGGCGGCGGCAAGGCGCGCTTGCTCCCTCCGGAGGAGATGTCGGGGGAGTGGAACGCGCTCGCTGACGACGCGTTGAGCATCTGGGAAGCTACGGTGCGACTGGCCGGAGTGTTGCAGAGCGACGGTGCGGATGGTGCCGCGCGGATGCTTGTCGGGGTGCAGCAGCGGGTGCAGCTCGACGCGGTGAAGGACTTGGGCTTCCTCCTTTTTCACGAGGCAGAGAAGCGTAGCGACAGTAGGACTGCTGGGTACTTCAACGCGCTGGTCACCTCATGGCCCGACATTGTTGCGATGGCGAACGATATGGCAGCCCAGGGTCCGGAGGCGGTGCAGGGTACGTTCGATCTCTAAGGCTGGCCCGTCGCCGATGTGATGGGTTTAGAAAGTGTGTGCGCTGGGGCCGGAGGAACGACGACAAGCGAAGTAGTGTGAAGAACAAAGAGAACAAAGATCACTACTGGAGCGACCATGGCCATAAGTAATAGTCAGCGGCTCGATGCCGCGATGACGTTGCTGTCTGAGGGTCTCGGCGACTTTGTCGACGAGGTTATGACCGAAGCCCACGGCACGGACTGGAACAAGCGCGCGGCGCGCGAGTACGCGTTGAAGAACGGGCAAGAAGAGCGCGTACAGGATAAGGGGGATCCGCAGACGCAGCTCTACGCGATCGTAAACAATAGGTACCTATTCAAGGATCGCTTGTCGTACATGCAGGTGGGTTGGGTCTCCGAACTCATTGAGGCCCGGAACAATTGGGCTCACAGAATGCCGGTCAGCTCGGAGGACACGGCTCGCACGTTGGACACAGTCGAGCGTCTCTTACGTGCGGTGGATGCAAACGACTCCGCAGACGACGCGCAAAGGATCCGCGCCGAGCTGCAGCGAAGTGTGTACGAGGATCAGACGCGCCGCAAGGTAAACTCGTTGAAGGTGCTCACTGAGCAATCTGCCGGACTCAAGCCGTGGCGTGAGGTGATCCGCCCGCATGAGGACGTGCTCAGCGGTAATTTCAACGCGGCGGAGTTTGCCGCAGATCTCCACCTCGTGCACACAGGCGAGCTAACCAGCCCAGAGTACGCGGACCCTGTTGAGTTCTTCAACCGCACCTACATCACCGAGGGCTTGCGCGACCTGCTCACTCGTGCGCTCAAGCGGCTGTCTGGCGACGAAAACGCGAGCCCAGTGGTCAACCTGCAGACTAACTTCGGCGGCGGTAAGACCCACTCCATGCTCGCGCTGTACCACTTGTTCTCCGGAACGCCGATCACCCGGTTCCCGCAGGAGCTACAGGAGCTCATCGGCGATACCGGGGTAGACCTGGAATCCCTCGATGTGAAGCGGGTTGCTCTGGTTGGCACGCACATCTCGCCCGCTCAGGCGATGCTTAAGGATGACGGCACTGAGATCAACACCCTGTGGGGCGAGCTCGCATGGCAGCTCGGTGGCCGCGAGGGGTACGAGGTTGTCCGCGCAGCGGACGAGAAAGGCGTGAGCCCGGGGGATGGGCTACGCGATCTGTTCCTGAAGTACGGCCCAGCAATCATCCTCATCGACGAGTGGGTGGCGTACGCCCGTCAGTTGGCTACCGACAAGTCTCTGCCCGCAGGTTCCTTTGACACGCAGTTCACGTTCGCGCAGATCCTTACGGAAGCAGCGCAGTCGGTGCCCGGCACGATGGTCGTCATCTCCATCCCAGCGTCCGACCACGGCGATGAGAAGACCTCCAACATCGAAGTTGGTGGCGAG
Organism: Corynebacterium sp. Marseille-Q4381; assembly: GCF_036881695.1. Lineage (NCBI taxonomy): Bacteria > Bacillati > Actinomycetota > Actinomycetes > Mycobacteriales > Corynebacteriaceae > Corynebacterium > Corynebacterium sp. Marseille-Q4381. The sequence continues at coordinate 126,068 of NZ_JBAJNR010000007.1, forward strand.
AACGGCCAGCAGGCACTCGAAGCGCTGAAGAACGTCATCGGCCGCAAAGCCGATCAGTGGCGGCCATCTTCGAAAGACGAGTCGTTCGAGATCGTTCGTCGCCGTCTGTTCCAGTCCGCCGACGCGGAGGGCCTGAAGGCGATCGCAGCCACGGCGCGCAGCTTCGTCAACTTCTACCGGGACAACCTGCAGCAGTTCCCGCGCGCGGTTTCCGAGCCGGGGTTAGAGTATGAAAATCGCATCAAGGCGTCCTACCCGCTGCACCCGGAACTGCTGGACCGGTTGTACGAGGACTGGTCTACGCTCGAGCGGTTCCAGCGCACCCGCGGTGTGCTCAAGCTCGTGTCCGTGATCGTTTACGAGCTTTGGAAGTCGCCCGACCAATCGCCGATGATCCTTCCAGGTAACGTCCCGCTTGATGCGACGACGGTCTCCACAGACCTCACCCAGTACCTGGAGGAGCAATGGACGCCGATCATCCACCGCGATATTGACGGCCCGGGATCCACAGCTGCGCGGATTGACATCGAGCGGCCGAGCCTCGGCTCGCGACACCTCACCCAGCGCGTCGCCCGCACAATTTTTATGGGTGCGGCGCCACGGACGAAGAGCACTCGCAAGGGTCTGGACAAGCAGAATGTGTACCTGGGGACCGCGATCCCGGGCGACACCCTTGGTAACTTCGGCACTGCGCTCGATTTGCTTGCGCAGGGGTCGACGTACTTTTACGAGGAACAGGGCCACTACTGGTTCGATACCCAGCCATCAGTTGCGAAGGCTGCGAAAGACTACGCGGAGCAGCTGCGGGAGGATGAGGAAACCGTTTGGAACGAGATCACCTCCCGCTTGCAGAAGCACTCCCGTGGCCAGTTCGAACGCGTCCATGTCGCGCCCGAGTCGACTGGTGACATCCCCGAAACCGAGGAACTTCGCTTGGTGATTGTGCACCCGCGGTACTCCACTAACAATAGGAGCAGCGGCAAGGCTAACGAGTGGGTCAGAAGTGCGGTGGAGATGAAGGGAGCATCCCAGCGCATCAACCGCAACACGCTGGTGTTCCTCGCCGCTGACAGGGCAGAATTGGAGCAACTCGAGGCCGCAGCCAGGACTTACCTCGGCTGGAAGATGGTGCAGGACACGAGCGAATCCCTCAATCTCACGCCGCAGCAACTCAAGCAGACGAACGATCGTGTGCGGCAGACCGATCTCGCGGTGCAGTCGCGTCTCGCAGACACCTTCATTTGGTGCATGTACCCCGAGCAGCCGGACCCCGAGCAGGGATTCGAGATTGCACAGGAGCGGTTGTCGGGCTCTAGCAGCGCCTCGCTCGCGGAGCGCGTCTGGGAGCGCCTCAAGCGCAGCGATGTCATCATCCCGCTCTTGGCCCCCGAAATGCTCGGTGGCACCTTGCGCCGCGAGCTGGGCGAAATGTGGCGGGAGCGCAAGGAGATCTCAGTGGGAACACTTTGGACGTATTTTCTCAAGTACCCGTATATGCCGCGTCTTGCCAGCCGCGGAACGTTAGACGACGCCGTAGCCGCAGCCGCAACCACCTTCTTCTCGCAAGAGGATGAGTTCGCCGTCGCTGCGGGTAAGAGCCTCGTAACCGGCTCATACCGAGGCCTTTTCATGCCCCCCGCAGACACCGAAGTGAGCGTCACAGACAGTACGTTGCTTGTCGACGCGGACCTCGCCCGCGAACAGCTCTCCCAACGGCCTGCCCCTGAGCCGGAGCCTGGCCCCGGCCCTGGTCCGGGCACTGGGGGAGGCAGTGGCACCGGCACCGGGGGAGGCCCAAGTCCGACACCTACACCGCCGCCTCCGTCGCTAGTCCCGCCTCAGATTGATAAAAAGACTCGCTACTACGGCAGCGTCCGCATCTCAGCCGGCGAATACGGAAGGCGCCAGAGCAACATTTGGAATACCATCGTGGAGCACTTGATTAAGTCGGGTGCTGAAGTGAACCTCACACTCGATATCGAAGCCAAACTTCCCACTGGCTTTAGTGAAGATACGATGCGCACCGTGAAGGAGAATGCACGAACAAACGGCTTCAGTGATAACGAGTTCGACGATTAGGGGCGGGATTCTGGTTAGATTGCCCGCAGATTTTTCCGTGAGCGTCATGCAGTAATTGAGAAGCCGCGAGCGGAAGCGCCTGAATGTGAGAGGGCATTGGCGATGAAGGCGTTCATTGCGACTGCGGAGCGTGGTGCGAGCGGCACTTGAGTGCTGGAGTGCGACGAACTGGGGGTGGTCTCGCAGACTCGGAGGCCCGACAGTGCGGAGGATGACGTCGCGGAGGCGATCGCATTTCAATCGGGGTTTCAGCCGGGCGAGTACGGGATCGAGGTTGTGCCCATTCTCCTCACTGAGGTTGAGTGGTTGCGGCTGCGTGCCGACGACCTCGGCGTGAAGGTGAAAGCTGCGTCGGATGAGGCTGTCGCCCCAAGGTTTGCGCTGGCGCGCAAGTCGAAGGACGAGGGGTTTACGCTCCGCGAGAAGGGGCAGGTGCTCGGGGTGTCGTACTAGCGGGCGTCGGAGTTGGCGGCGGGTTAGAGCGGCGAAGATATGGTGAAGCTACAAGGAAATCCAGTCTTTAGACGGACTGCGCCTCATTAAGCAGATCAAGGAAGGGAAGCGCCCGGGCGAAGAGATCACGCCGTTTCTGCGATGGGTGGCTGACTACGGCTCGCCGGGCTTTCAGGTCGCGCCCCTGGTAATTGAGAACCCGAACGACTAGGGCGTGAGCGCATCAATTATCCCAATCTGGGATTGGGTCTAGAGGGAGCTCTGCGGGCTCGTCTAACTTGTCAGCCCACCCATCAGGTAGGTCACTTGTAATCGAGTCGAGCACTTCCGCGGCTGACTTTCGGGCATCGGCGGGGTCTTTCATGGCCGTCACCCTAAAACAACTCTTTGACGGCTGCGCGGTCCACCTTGCCCGGCCCGAGTTGCGGCAGCGCCGCGACCACCTTGAGTTCTTTCGGTATCTGCCAGTGCGCGATGCGGCCCGCGTCCTCCGCATCTGCCAGCGCGTCTAGGACGTCGGGCACTGACGCGGAGCCGGTGTAGGCGGCGCAGATGCGTTGACCCAGGCGGTCGTCGTCTTTGCTGATGACGGTGGCGGCGGTGACGCCGTCGATAAGCAAGAGCTCCTTTTCCAACACCTCGGGGTGGAGTTTGAGGCCGCCGGAGGAGATGACGTTGTCGGTGCGGCCGAGGACAGTGAGCACGCCACCCTCCAGCGAACCGGCGTCTGAGGTGCGGAACCAGCCGTCCTTGAGGTCGGGGGAGTCGAGCAGATGGTAGCCGCGGGCGACCATGGGACCGCCGAGGTGGATGCGGCCACCGACGATTTTCACACGGGCGCCGGCGATCGGGCGGCCATTGTAGACGCAGCCGCCGGAGGTTTCGGAGGAGCCGTAGGTGGTGACCACGTTGATGCGCAGCTTCGCCGCCGATTCGAGCAGGCGCGGGTTGGTGGCGGCGCCACCAATGAGGACCGCGCTGAAGGTTCGCAGCGCGTCGATGCCTTGCAGTGTGGAGGTGGCCTTGGCCAGCTGCATCGGGGTCAGTGCGGTGTAGGTGCGCTCACCGGTGCGGGCCAGCTCGTGGGCGCGGGCGGCGAATTCGGCCACGTTGAAGCCGTGTGAGAGGTCGACAAATGCGGGTTCCACGCCGGCAACCATGCTGCGCACCAGCACTTGGATCCCCGCGATGTAGGCGGCGGGCATAGCTAGCAGCCACTGGCCCTCGCCGCCGAGCGCTTGGTGGGTAGCGTCGGCGCTGGAGATCAGGTTTGCAGGGGTGAGCATCGCGCCTTTGGGTGTGCCGGTGGAACCGGAGGTGGACACGACTAGTGCGATGTCGTCGTCAACAGGCGCGCCGGGCTTCAGGGTGTTGCGCAGCACGTTGGTGCGCGCCGGGTCATCAGCTGGCACCGGTAGAAGCGTGCGGCTGCCGGTGAGCGCCTCCTCGAGCGCGGGCATGATAGCCAGGGGGTTAGCCGGGTCGACGGGGGTCAATTCGAGGAGGTGTGACACGGGGGATAAGGGTAGCAACCTGTGAGGTCTCCTAACAGAGCAAGCTGTTGCTGGAGGTGTGGAACCATGGGCGGGTTTGCTGGGTCTAAATCGGTATGAGGAATTCCGGAGCTGTTGCGTGGTTGTTTACGGGGTTGGCGTCGGCCGTGGCGCTTGCTTACGCGGTGGTGTTAGCGCTCGGCCCACCAAACATGACAGCACCGGTCCTGGATTTCTCCGCGAAGTTGATCGGGCCGTTAGGTGCGGCGCTTATCGCTTGGGCAGGTGTGTCGCACACGGTGTTGAACTCACGGCTGCAGGACAAAGTGAAAGAGTGGCACCAGGATTTACGGTGGGCGACGGAGCTGTGTGCCTCATCTGACTCATTCCAGGTAGCCGTCGGGATAGCGGTGCTGGATGAGCTCGATGGGCAGCCGTTTCTAGAACCTGAGCAGGTTAAGATGGTGAACAGAATCGCCGATGTTGCAATGCAGAAACTATTCAGTGGGGTAGCAGAGGAACGAGAAAGGCGGGACAGTGATGCGGTTTAGCTACAAAGAGAACACGACCCTCGAGGGCGTTCGCTTGGCGCGCCCGCCGCATGTTGGCGAGATCGCGGCGGCGAACCTCATTATTAAGCAGATCAACGAGGGCAAGCGTCCGGGCGAGAAAGTTACGCCGTTTCTCCAGTGGGTTGCTGATTACGGAACACCGGGTTTTCAGGTCGCGCCCGTGGTTATCGAGAACCCGCGGGGCTAGGCCATCTGTGAACGGGTCCACAGGCAGATCCGCAGAAGACGTCAGGAGCCGCGCTTTCCTAAGCCCGGCAAACCGCCGCTGACGGTGCGGCTGTGGAAGTCGGGGTCATACGTGTTGATCTTGGCTAGGTCTAACGATCGCTGAAGCTCCATCTTGGAATCCACGGCTTCCTCGGCCTGCCTGCGTAAGTCGGTTCGCTGCGATTGGGTGAGTTTGGCGTCGCGACGCGCCCGCTTCGCGCACAGTGTTTCGGCATCGGCGACTTGATGGCGGGCGATAATCTCGGCGACGCGTTCCTGTTTTTCCTTGCCCGGCGGGCGCGGGTATTTCCGCGCGAACTGCACGAAGCTGCCGCTGCACATTCTCCCGTCGGAGTCGTGGCCGTGCTCGTGCACCATGTTCTTGTCCAGATCGGCGCGAACCCACACTTTGCAGACCGGGCACTCAACGCGCCCGTCTTTGCGGACGTTTGCCACCGGCTTCGGTTTTCTACGCTGGGGGTGCGACAGGGCCACGATTGATCCTCCGTACGGTCTTGAAAGAAGTATGGCGGATCCCGTGGCCCGGCGGCTGGGTTTTGATTCCGTACTAGACCCACCTAGTAGTAGTACGGAAACTCCTCCCAGTTCGGAGGGCGCTTCTCCAGGAAGGAGTCGCGGCCTTCCACCGCCTCGTCGGTCATGTAGGCCAGGCGGGTCGCCTCACCGGCGAAGACCTGTTGGCCCATGAGCCCGTCATCGGTCAGGTTGAACGCAAACTTCAGCATGCGCTGCGCGGTGGGGGACTTGGTGTTGATTTCGCGCGCGGCCTGGATCGCCTCCGCCTCCAACTCGGCGTGCGGGGCGACGATGTTCACCGCACCCATGCGCTGCATCTCTTCGGCCGTGTACGTGCGGCCGAGGAAGAAAATCTCGCGGGCGAACTTCTGCCCGACCATCTTCGCCAAGTATGCCGAGCCGTAGCCCGCGTCGAAGGAACCCACGTCGGCGTCGGTCTGCTTGAAACGGGCCTCTTCGCGCGAGGCGATCGTCAAGTCGCACACGACGTGTAGCGAGTGCCCGCCGCCGGCGGCCCAGCCGTTGACCACCGCGATGACCACCTTGGGCATCGTGCGGATCAGGCGCTGCACCTCCAGGATGTGCAAGCGCCCGCCCTCGGCCTTCACGCGCGCGGTGTCGATCTCGCCAGAGTCGCTGCCGTACTGGTACCCGGAGCGGCCGCGGATGCGCTGGTCGCCGCCGGAACAAAACGCCCAGCCGCCGTCCTTTTCGCTCGGCCCGTTGCCGGTGAGCAGCACGGTGCCCACGGTCGGGTCTTGGCGGGCGTGGTCGAGCGCGCGGTAGAGCTCGTCGACCGTGTGGGGGCGAAACGCGTTGCGCACCTCTGGGCGGTCGAACGCGATGCGCACGATGCCGTCCGCTCGCGTCGTGCCCACGTGGCGGTGGTAGGTGATGTCCGTGAAATCGAAACCCTCAACCGCGCGCCACTGGCTCGGGTCGAAGGGATTCTCGGTGCTGTACTGCATGGGGGTAATCGTACTCACCACCCCTTCCAAGTTAGGACAGCCTTGCTTTATTATCAGGTGCATGCAGGAGCATGTGCTTATCGACGTCCCCGTCGGCCACCAAGCCACCATCACCCACGTGGGCTGCCCCACGGCTCGTCGCCTCCGCGAGCTGGGTTTGCGCGCCGGGGCGAACGTCACTGTCATGCAGAAAACCGCCGGCGGCGGCCGCGTGGTGAAGGTTGGCGGCTCCCACTACGCACTCGGCGCAGCCGCCTTGCGGTTGATCACGATCGCCCCGGCCGGTAAGGCCGCGTAATGGCTGACTGCCACGGCGCCCCAGTTGCCGAATATGCCCCGGTCGGCACCCCGACAATCGCGCTGGTCGGCGCGCCGAACGCCGGCAAGTCCACGCTCTTCAACGCCCTGACCGGTGCGAGCGCGACGATGGGCAACTACCCCGGGACCACGGTGGAGGTCTCGCGCGGTGTGTGGCGCCCGCAGGGTGCGACGTACAACATTCTCGATTTCCCCGGCGCGTACTCGCTCGACCCGGCCAGCCCCGACGAAGCGCTGACCAGGGAGCTGCTGTTCGACAGCGCTACCGGCACCGACCGCCCCGACCTCGTGCTTGCCGCCGTGGACACCTCCAACCTGGCGCGCGGCCTCTACCTGGTCGCACAGCTTGCGGAGCACCCTTACCGCGTTGTGGTGGTGCTGACCAAGAGCGACGTGGCGGCGAAGCAGGGGCTCGAGGTGGACCCGGTGGTGCTCGAGCGGGAGCTGGGCTTGCCGGTGGTGACGTTGGATCCTCGGAGGAGGGATGTGAGTGGGGTGGCGGGGGTCGTCGCTAAGCAATTGCTCCTTCCTGCCGCAGCGGCGAGAACCCCTGTAGCCGGCGACGAGTTCGAGCAGGCAGATGAGCGCTTCGAGTGGATTGATGCGGCCGTGGCTGCGGCGACCGTGCGCGATGAGCACCGCGACACGCTGACCGAGCGCGTGGACAAGGTCGTGCTGCACCCGGTGGCCGGGCCGATCATCTTCCTTTTCGCGATGTTTCTGGTTTTCCAGATCACGACCACCGTCGCAGCGCCCCTGCAGGACGGGCTCGACGCGTTTTTTACCGGCCCCCTGTCGGACTGGGCGCGCGCCGGGCTGGAGCGTATCGGCTTGGGCTACCCGTTTGTGGAGGGGTTGATTGTCAACGGGGTGATCGGCGGCGTGGGCATGGTGCTGACGTTTGTGCCGCTGATGGCGCTGATGTTTCTGTGCCTGGCGGTGCTCGAGGATTCCGGGTACATGGCGCGCGCTGCCGTTGTGGCGGACCGCCTCATGCACACGATCGGGCTGCCGGGTAAGGCGTTTATCCCGCTGATCGTGGGTTTCGGTTGCAACGTTCCGGCGATCTCCGCCACCCGCGTGCTGGCGACTCCGGAGCAGCGGCGGCTGACGGCGCTGCTCGTGCCGTTCACCTCGTGCTCGGCGCGTCTGACGGTCTACGTCATGCTCGCGCAGACGTTCTTCCCGGACCATGCGGGGCTGGTTGTGTTTGCGATGTACGTGATTTCGATCGCGCTGGTCGTGCTCGCCGGGCTGCTGCTTCGCTCGACACTGTGGCGCACCATGGGCTCGGACCCTCTCGTGATCGACTTGCCCACCTACCAGCTGCCCACCGCGCGCCTGACGCTGTCGGTGATGTGGTCGCGGCTCAAAGGCTTCCTTCACACCGCCGGCGGCATCATCGTGGCCACGGTGGTGGTGATCTGGGCGCTGCAGTCCACGCCCGCGGTCGGCGGCTACAGCTGGGGCGACGAGGACCTGCCACCCGCGGACTCCGTCTACGGGGTGGCCTCCGGTGCGGTGGCCCCGGTCTTCGAACCGGCTGGCTTCGGCTCGTGGTCGCTCACCGGGCCTTTGGTGACCGGGTTCCTAGCCAAGGAGGCGGTGATCTCCACGTGGGCGCAGACCTACGCGCTGGAGGATCCGTCTGATCTGGACCCGGCTGAGCGGGGCCAGTCCGATCTGGCGGCGGCCGTGCGCGCCGACTTTGACCAGGCTTCCGGCGGGCACATGATCGCCGCGGTGTGGGCCTACATGATCTTCCTCATGGCGTACACCCCGTGCGTGGCCACGCTCGCCGCGCAGCGCCGGGAGATCGGGTGGAAGTGGACGGTGTTCGGCCTCGTCGGCCAGCTTGCGCTCGCGTGGACGCTGGCCGTGGCCACGTTCCAGATCCTGCAGGTGTTTTTCTGATGCGCCCCATGCAAGCGGTCGTCGCCGCCATTGATAAAGGTGCCCGCTCCCGCGCCGACATCCGCCGCGAGACCGGGTTGACCGATTCGACCGTCGACGCCGTCATCCACCACCTCGAGCGCACCGGCCATCTCAGCCTGGAAGAGCTCGGCTCGTCCTGCGCCGGCGGCAACTGCGGGTCCTGCATCGCCGCCGCGGCCAACGGCGGCATGACGTGCGCCGACCGGCCGAAGGTCAAGGGCCCGGTCGCGCTTGTGCTGACGAAGCGACCTAGTTAACCAAGCGCCCGGGGCGACCTACTGCGCGAGCACCAGCGCGATCGACCCCACCCCGAGCAGGATCACAGAGGCAGTCAGCACGAGCACCCGGTGCATGTTCGGCTGCACCCGCTCGTCCTCCAGGCCGGCCACTTCGCGCTTGTAATCGGCGTGGTTGGAAAGCACAACGAAGCCCGCGCTCAACGCCAAAAGCGCAATCAACAGCAGCACCGCGGGCCCGTACACGTCTGCCCAGCGCAGCAGCACCAGCGCGACGACCACCATGGCCACCGCCGTGCGCGTCCACGACATGGACGTGCGCTCCGGCTGCAGCCCGGGATCCGCGTGTGCGTGGAGGTCGGACCGCACCGGCTACACCACGATCAGCACGGCGGTGACGACGAGCGCCACCACCACAACTAGGGACAGCACCGGCACGATCGCTGGCACCGGCAGCGGGCGGCCAGTGCGCATCGCGCGCTCCACACGCACCCACCGCACGGCCGCACCACCGGCAATGAGGATGCCTGCGGCAATGATCAGTACCGCCACTGCCTTCTGCCGCGAGTGGTCGAGCCCCGCGATGTCGAACGCCGCCAGCGCCACCCCGCCGGCCAGAAACGCAAGCGCCGTTCGAGTCCAAGCGAGGAAAGTGCGCTCGTTAGCAAGGGTGAAGCGCGGGTCTGGCTCGGTGCCGTCGGGGAACAGCCGGCGCGCAAGCGCGCTGCGATCGGGTGCGCTCATGTGCCCCAACGCTACGCTGGCTGCCATGCACCTGCCCACCGTCGATGAGATCCTCGAGCGCTCACACGTGGTCGCACTGCCCATGGCCGTGCGCTTCCGCGGAATCACCACCAGGGAGGCATTGCTTATTGACGGCCCCTTCGGCTGGGGAGAGTTCTCCCCGTTCGTGGAGTACGAGCCGGGCGAGGCGAAGCACTGGCTGCGCGCCGGGATCGAGGCGGCGTTCGAGGGACTGCCCGAAGTCGAGGGCGACGTGGAGGTTAACGGCACCGTGCCCGCGGTGAGACCGGAAGAGGTCGAAGCGGTCCTCGAGCGTTTCCCGGGTGTGGGAACCTTCAAGGTCAAGGTTGCGGAAAAGGGGCACGCATTGCTTGACGACGTTGCCCGTGTCGCAGCCGTCCGCCGCCTCCGACCCGGTGCAGCGATCCGAGTCGACGCCAACGGCGGGTGGAGCGTTGCCGAGGCCGTCGAGGCGGAGCGCCAACTCACCGCCGAGGGTCAGCTGGAGTACATCGAGCAGCCGTGCAAAACCGTCGAAGAGTTAGCCCAAGTTCGCGCGCGGGTGACGACACCGATCGCCGCGGACGAGTCCATCAGGAGGGCGGCGGACCCGTACAAGGTGGTGGCGCTGGGGGCGGCGCAGGTGGGCGTCGTTAAGCAAGCCCCCCTTGGTGGGGTACGGCGCACCGTTGCGCTTGCCCGGGAGCTGAACCTTCAGCTGACCGTTGCTAGCGCCTTGGACACTGCGGTTGGGATCAACGCGGGGTTGGTGGCGGCGAAACTTGCGGGCTCGCGCGCGGCCGGGCTTGCCACCCAGCGGCTGTTTGTGGAGGACATAGCGGAAAAGCGACAGCTTAGCAACGGCGCGCTGTCCACTGCGCCGCTGATCCCGGACCCGGAGCGTCTCCACGGCTTGCGCGCCCCCGCTGACCGGCGCGAATGGTGGTACCAACGGGTGGCTGACTGTCTCCCCCTGCTCGGGGGTGAAACTTCTTAGGCGGGCAAAATTTCTCCTGTTTGGGTTCCGTTTCCGGGGGTGATGGCGGTTAAGTTTTAAGCCATGTCAACTCCCGTCATGCTCGATTCCACCGCCCAGTCGGACGGTGACCTTGCCAAGAGCCCGGAACCGGGCGAGTGGCGCCGCCAACTTATCGGCCTGATCGCCGGCATTGTGCTCGCCGCGATCGTTTACTGGATCTTCCCAACCGGCGCGGCTGACACCGTCAGCCAGTCCTCCGGTGCGAAGGAAGGCGTGGAGTACTCCGCGCAATCCATGCGCGTCGTCGCCACCACCACCGTGCTGATGGCCGCGTGGTGGATGACCGAGGCGATCCCGCTGGCAGCGACTGCACTCCTGCCGATCGCGGTCTTCCCGATCATGGGCGTCGCCCCGTTCAAGGAGGTCTCGTCGCCGTACGCGTCGGCGACAATCTTCCTGTTCATGGGCGGCTTCCTCATGGCGCTGGGCCTGCAGCGCTGGAACCTGCACCGCCGTCTTGCGCTGATGGTGGTCAAGCTGGTGGGCACCAGCCCCAAGCGCATCATCCTGGGCTTCATGCTCGCCACAGGCTTCATGTCGATGTGGGTGTCCAACACCGCCACCGCCGTGGTGATGCTCCCGATCGGCACCTCGGTGCTCATGCTCACCGCTGATTCCGTCGGCGGCATGCAGAACCAGAAGCGCTTCGCCACTGCGCTCATGCTCGCCATTGCCTACTCCGCGTCCATCGGCTCGCTGGGCACGCTGATCGGTACCCCGCCGAACGCGCTTTTGAAGGGCTACATGGAGGAGGCGCACGGCATCACCATCGGCTTCGGTGAGTGGATGCTTGTGGGTATGCCGATTGCCGTCGTCTTCACCTTCGTCGCCTGGTGGCTTTTGATCACCGTGTTCAAGCCGGAGATCGACCAGATCCCGGGCGGCAAGGAGCTCATCGACGACGAGCTGAAGAAGCTCGGGGCCTGGACTGCCCCGCAGATCATGGTCGGCCTGATCTTCCTGGTCGCCGCGCTGGCATGGATCTTCATCCCGCTGGGCCGCAACGCGTTCGGCTGGGACTTCCCGTACGACGACGCCATTGTCGGCATCATCGCCGGCCTGCTCATGTTCACCATTCCGGCGAAGGGCGACGGCAAGCGCCTGTTGGACTGGGAGACCGCGAACCAGATGCCGTGGGACGTCCTGCTGCTCTTCGGCGGCGGCCTCAGCCTGTCGGCCATGTTCACCGCCACGGGCCTGAGCCTGTGGATCGGTGAGAAGGCGAAGGGTCTGGCGTCCCTGCCGATCTTCCTGCTGCTCGCGGCCGTCGCGGCGCTCGTGCTCTTCCTCACCGAGCTGACCTCCAACACCGCGACCGCGGCCACCTTCCTGCCGATCATGGGTGGTGTCGCAGTGGGCATCGGGCTTACCGACGCCACCGACATGAACGTCATGCTACTCGCCATCCCAGTCGCCCTCGCCGCAACCTGCGCGTTCATGCTGCCTGTCGCGACCCCGCCGAACGCGATCGCGTACTCCTCCGGCTACGTCACCATGGGCGAGATGGTCAAGGGCGGTATCTGGCTCAACCTGATCGGCCTCGTGCTGATCTCCGTGGCGACCTACTTCATCGCCGTCCCGGTCTTCGGTCTGGTGCTATAGGTTTTCACCCCCGCTTGGCGCGTTAGGCTTATCCGCATGGATAACCAAACGCGCCAATTTGGTTTCGGGGACCCGACACCTCAGCGCCCGGGCCGCCCGCAGCAGTATTTCCCCGACCCGCAAGCGCAGTCGGGGTACTACGAGGAGCCCGAGTACGCCGCCCCCGAGTACTCCGCTCCGGAGCCGCCGCAGCGCTCCAACACCGCCGCGGTGGTGCTGGGCTTGCTGTCCGCAATCCTCGCCGTCGCGTCCGTCGTGTTGTTCTTCCTCTGGCGCTCCGCGGCGGAGGAGGCGAACAAGCCCCCGGTGACCATCACCCAGACCACCACCGCCACAACGACGGAGACTACGACGCGCCGCCCGTTCGACTTCGGGCAGCGCCAGAACGAGTCGCCCAGCGCGGATCCCGGCGCGAACCCGAACCCGGCGGAGCCGCAGCCGACCGCGGTACAGCCCCCGGCGCCGGAGCTTCCAGAAGTCGACATCGAGGATTTCCTGAACCGTCTCGACGGCTTCATTGAGCACCCTGAGTCGGTGTTGCCGCAATGACGTACTACGCGCAACAGTTAGCCAACGCCGTCGTCGACGTGCTCAGCCGCAACGTCACCGACGTGGTGATGAGCCCGGGCTCGCGCAACTCGCCGCTCGCGTACGCGCTTCTGGCCAGGCGCGACATCCGGGTGCACATGCGTATCGACGAGCGCTCCGCCGCGTTCACCGCCCTCGGCATGGCGCGCGTGCAGAAGCGTCACGTGGCCGTTGTGATGACCTCCGGCACCGCTGTGGCGAACGCGTACCCCGCCGTGATCGAGGCGCACATGTCGCACACCCCGATCGCGGTGGTGAGCGCAGACCGCCCGCACCGCCTCGTGGGTACGGGCGCGCCCCAAACCATTTGGCAGCAGGGGATCTTCGGCCGCTACGCCGAAACGCAGCGGGTGGATACGGAGCAGGACGTCGCCAAGCTGTCGTTCGACGCCGACCAGGTCCACATCAACATCGCCCTCGACACGCCGCTGGTGCCTGAGACCTTGCCGGCTTCTGCGGGGAAGGCGAAGAGGGTTGGCCCGGGGCGTCTACAAGCAAAGCCCTCCTGGGTCGACCACGGCGCGGTCGACGTCGACCTGACCAAGGACACCCTGGTGATCGCGGGCGACGAGGCGTGGGAGGTGCCGGGGCTCGAGCACGTGCCGACGATCGCTGAGCCCACCGCGCCAACCCCGTTCCACCAGGTGCACCCGCTTGCCGCGCGGTTTTTCCTGCAGTCCGAGGTGTCGATCTCGCACGACGGTGGGGATTTCGCGGCGTCGACGAAGCCGGAGCAGGTCATTGTGGTGGGGCACCCGACGCTGCACCGCGGCGTGATGGCGCTGATGGCCGACCCGGACATTGAGGTCATCGGCCTGTCGCGCACCGAAATTTTCACCGGCAACCCAATGAGGCGCGGCTCGCGCGTGAATGTAACCGGCCAGCCGACCGACACGTGGCTGAAGATCTGCGAGGCGGCCGGCGAGGTCGGTGCGGAGACCGTGCGCACCACGCTTGAAGACGCCGCCTTTGGCTTCACCGGCCTCCACGTCGCAGCAGCCGTGTGCGACACCCTCGCAGTCGGCGACACGTTTGTCGTCGGCTCATCGAACCCGGTGCGCGACGCCAGCCTGGTCGGCATGCCGTTCGACGGTGTGGACACCTACTGCCCGCGGGGAGCAGCGGGTATCGACGGCACCGTGTCCCAGGCAGTCGGCGTCGCGCTGGCCACCCAGGCGCTGCGCCCCGACGAAATCCGCGCGCCGCGCACGGTCGCTCTCATGGGCGACCTGACATTCCTGCACGACGTCAACGGCCTGCTCATCGGCCCCGGCGAGCCGCGGCCGGGCAACCTTACCATCGTGGTGGCCAACGACGACGGCGGCGGGATCTTTGAAACACTCGAGGTTGGGGCTGAGGCCGTGCGCGAGCCGTTCGAGCGGGCATTCGGTACCCCCCACGGCACCGACCTGGCGGCTATCGCGGACGCGTACGGCTGCGCGTACTACCGCGCGGAGAACATCCCCGAACTGCAGGAGATCCTCCTCGAGCTGGAGGCGAACCCCGCGCCGATCGCGGTCGTGGAAGCGGTCACCACCCGGGGCACCCGGCGGGAGATGGCGCGAAAGTTCACGTGAACTTCACGTTTCGTTGACGGCTAGTTTCAGCGGCTGTGTCAGGCTCGACTGTTATGCGTGTAGGAATTGTGGCCGAGTCGTTTCTGCCGAACATCAACGGCGTGACCAATTCCGTGCTCCGGGTCCTCGAGCACCTCAAGGAGGAGGGCCACGAGGCCATCGTGATCGCCCCAGGCGCCCGCGATTTTCAAGAGGAGGTGCCCGACTACCTCGGATTCGAGATAGTTCGCGTGCCGACGGTGCGCATCCCACTGGTGGACTCGCTGCCGGTGGGCGTGCCGACGACCACGGTGACCGCGGCGCTCGCCGAGTTCAAGCCCGACGTGATCCACCTGGCCAGCCCGTTCGTCCTCGGCGGAGCGGGCGCGTTTTCCGCGAGCCAGCTCGATGTTCCCGCAGTCGCGCTGTACCAAACGGACGTGGCCGGCTTCGCCACGAAGTACCACGCTGCGATGATCGCGAACGTGGCGTGGGACTGGACCCGCACCGTGCACAACATGTGCCAGATGACGCTTGCGCCGTCTTCCGAGGCGATCCGCGAGCTGGAGGACCGCGGCATCAAGAACGTGCGACACTGGGGCCGCGGCGTGGACGCGGAGCTGTTCCACCCCTCGCGCCGAAGCGGAGAGCTGCGCCGCGAGTGGGATCCGACGGGGGAGAAGAAGGTGGTCGGGTTCGTCGGCCGCCTTGCCGCCGAGAAGAGCGTGCACCGCCTGGCGCCGTTGAACAGCGACGACTCGATCCAGCTCGTCATCGTCGGCGACGGTCCCGAGCGCCCCGCGCTGGAGGAGGCGCTGCCGGGGGCGGTGTTCACCGGCTCGTTGTCGGGCGAGGACCTCGCCCGCGCTTACGCCAGCTTGGACCTGTTCGTCCACACCGGCGAGTTCGAGACGTTCTGCCAGGCCATCCAAGAAGCGCAGGCCTCGGGCGTGCCCACCATCGGTCCCAGGGCAGGCGGGCCGATCGACCTGATACAAGAGGACGTCAACGGCCGGCTCCTCGACGTGGACACGTTCGAAGAGGATCTCCCGGAGGCGGCGGCCTGGATCCTCGACGACACCCGGTTGGACGAGCTGAAGGCCAACGCCCGTGAGTCCGTCGCGGACAAGACGTGGGACGCGCTGTGCCGGCAGCTGATGGGCTACTATGAGGAAGTGGTGTCCAAGCACGACCGCAAGCATGTGCGTATCTTCGGCAAGGACGTTGTTGTGCCGCGGTGGATGCGCCTGCCGCGGCGGCGCAAGAATGCTTAGGGGGCAGTCGTGAGTAAGCGTGCATCTCAGGCAGCGGCCGCGTGCCTGGCCGCTTCCGTGGCGCTCGCGGCGACCGGCTGCAGCGTTGTGAACAACGTGAAAACCGTGGGTAACGCGCTCGAGGGCGCTGCAAGCCCCGCGACCGTGACGCTGGGGGAGTTGCTGCCGCCAATCCAGCGGGCCGCGATCGCGTGCCCCTACAGCGGTGAGGGCGTCAACGAGCTGTTCGGTGAGACGGTGTTCCGAAACGAGGACTTGGACGATTCGGTGAACTGGATCGTGGCCAAGCTCGAGCGCGGCGCGCTGGTCAAGGAGCGCCTCAACAGAGCAGAAATCGACGTGTGCACCTCGGGCGAAAGCGTGCGCGAGATCGGCGAGGACGAGCCGCTGCGCTTTGAAAAAGCCGACGGGTCCTCCACCTGGGTGCTGGCCAACTAAGCGGGCGCGTAAACTTTCCCACCATGGCCAAGGCAGACCTGGACAAGCAACCTTTTGACGTCGCGGGCATGTTCGACGACGTCGGGGAGAAGTACGACATCACCAACACGGTGCTCTCGTTCGGCCTGGACAGAAAGTGGCGCACCCGAACCCGCAGGCGCCTCGACCTGAAACCCGGCGAGCGGGTGCTGGACTTGGCGGCGGGTACCGCAGTGTCCACCGTCGAGCTGGCTAAGTCCGGCGCTTGGGTCGTGGCATGCGACTTCTCCCAGGGCATGCTCGCAGCCGGGCGGGAGCGCAACGTGCCGAAGGTCGCCGGCGACGCCATGCACCTGCCGTTCGCCGACAACACCTTCGACGCGGTGACTATCTCCTACGGGCTGCGCAACGTCCACGACTTCGAAGCGGGTCTGCGCGAGATGGCTCGCGTGACCAAGCCGGGCGGGCGCCTAGCGGTCAACGAGTTCTCCACGCCGGTGATCCCGGGGTTCCGCACCGTGTACAAGGAATATCTTCCGGTCGCGCTGCCCCGGGTGGCCAAGGTGTTTTCCTCCAACCCGGAGGCTTACGAGTACCTCGCCGACTCCATCCGCGCCTGGCCGAGCCAGGAGGAGCTCGCCCGCGCGATCAACCGAAACGGCTGGCAGGACGCGGGCTGGCAAAACCTCACCGGCGGGATCGTGGCGATCCACAGCGCTGTCAAACCCGGATAGGGTCTGCCCACTGAAGTGTGCGGCCGCGGGGCTGCTTTCCCCAGGTAGTGCTTTTAGGCTCTGCCGGTATGGGGAACACAACTTTTTACGCGGAGGCTGAGACCTCTGGAACTTACGGAACGCAGCTGCGGGGAACGGTGATGATCTCCGCACGGGGGAAAGACGTCAGCGATTTCGGCTACGAGATCGGGGACGCGATAGTCGAGGCCATTGAGGCCGCAGTCTTCGAGTACGAACCTGTCGACGACTCGCAACCGCTCTCCGGCGAAACGCTGGAGGAGCTCACCCAGATCACCATTGTGGCCCGAACCCTGGTGAGTGTGCCGCCACGCAAGCGCGACGCAGCGAGTGCGGCGGAGGAAGCAGACTCCATAATTGCTTTTTGCGGGGAGGGCTTAAAGCGGGAGCCGCGGTTTGTGCAAGCGTATGCCTACGCGCTGGCGATGCGTAGCCAAGATACCGAGCGGCGCCTCGCGCAGATGCGCGCCGCGGTTGCCGACGTTCTGCCCAAGCCGATTAAACCCACCGGGAACGAAGCGCGCGTCATGCGCGTGGAAATACACGATTTCAAGTCCGAAAAACTCAAGGACAGCTCTGGGCGCGTACGGGTCGGGATGACCACCAAGCACACCCCGATGACGGGCAAACAGGCGAAGAAGCAGGTTGGCCAGGCGGTGTTCTTCCCGCTGCCGCTGTTCGACGACAAGCGGCTGGGGTCACGTGTCGAGACTCAGTTCTCCGTGCACGGCATGCTAGTCGCCGTCGTCATTGAGACCGCGAAACCGGCGTATGGCCTGCTGCGCGCGGTGCTACTTGCTGTTGAAGAGGTCGTCGAGGACTACAAGCTACTCGACGCGGCCTAGTCCATTTCCTACGCAACATCCCACAGCGGGGCGTTGCGCGGGGCGACGCGGCCGGCGGTGCGCCACGCGCGGGCGATCAGGTCGCGGTCCCCGTCGTCGATCAGGTTGCCCATCAGGCGGGCGGCCGCCGGCATCAGCTTCGCGCCGACCGGCCCGCGCATCCCCAAGGGGCCGACGAGCGGGAGGAACTGCGGGTAGGTCAGTAGCCTCGCCGCGGAGCGCGCCAGGGTGAAGGCTTCGCCGTAGGACTGGCGCAGCGCGTGTGGCCAGGCAAGTGTCAGGTCGCGGGTGCCGCTTGCGATGAGTTCCACGGACATCGCCGCGGTTTCCATGCCGTAATCGATGCCCTCGCCGTTTAAGGGGTTGACGCACGCGGCGGCGTCACCGATGAGCGCCCAGTTCGGGCCCGCCACGTTCGAGACCGCACCGCCCATCGGCAGCAGCGCCGAGGTGACGTGTTCCTCCGGCCCCAGCTGCCAATCGTCGCGCTGCTGTGCCGCGTAGTGGCTGAGCAGCTTCTTCGTGTTCACCTTGGCCGGCCGCGCGTCGGTGGACAGCGCGCCGCAGCCGAGGTTCACCTGCCCGTTGCCAAGCGGGAAAATCCAGCCGTACCCGGGTTGGATCGCGTCGCCGTCGCGCAGTTCAACGTGGGAGTGCATCCACGGCTCGTCGGCAAGCGGCGAGGTGCAGTAGCTGCGGGCGGCGATCCCGTAGACCTCGCCGCGGTGCCACACCCGGCCGAGCGTTTTGCCGAAAGAGGAGCGCACCCCGTCCGCGACGATCACCCACTTCGGCTCGACGTCGCCGCGCGGGGTGGTGACAACGCTGATCGCGCCGCCGGAAAACTCCGCGCCGGTGGCGGGGCAGTCGCGCCACACGGTAGCGCCGGCGGCCTCGGCTTCGCGAACCAGCGCCGCGTCGAACTCCATGCGCGGGCTCGCAGACCCTTCGGTGCCGTAGACGCCATCCGGCCAGGCGGCGGTGACGTCGCCGCCGTAGCCGTGCAGCTTCAGGCCGCGGTTGCGGTAGGCCGGCAGCACATGCTCCAAGTCGAAAGCTATGAGGGTGTGCACTGCTCTCGGTGTCAGGCCGTCGCCGCAGGTTTTGTCCCGGGGGGTTGGGGCTGCGTCGATAAGCAATGTGCTCCAACCCGCCCTCTGCGCGGCGATCGCCGCCGTCGACCCAGAGGGACCCGCACCAACCACGAGGCAGTCGAACCTTTGCGCACTCACGGTGAGCCATTGTGCCAGCTCGGCCCTGCTGCATTGTGGACGGGGATTGGTGGACTACGGTTAAGGGCAGTCATTCGCCCGTTTTCAACTTTTCAAGGACATCACCGATGACCAACGGCATCACACCGCCACCGCGGGGCGGGTTCCCCCTCGATCTCGGCGATGAGGGGCTCACCGAGCGCATCGCTCGAGATTTGGCTGCTGTGGAGGAGATGCTGAAAGACCGGCTGAACGACGGTGAGGATTTCATCACTGAGAAGGTCAACCACCTCGCGTTCGCCGGCGGGAAGCGGTTCCGCCCCATCATCACGCTGCTGTGCTCCGAATTCGGACCGCACCCGGAAGCGATCAACGTGATCCGCGGCGCCGTGCTCACCGAGATGGTGCACTTGGCAACGCTCTACCACGACGACGTGATGGACGAGGCTGAGAGGCGCCGCGGCGTGGAGTCCGCCAACGCTCGCTGGGACAACTCGGTGGCGATCCTCGCGGGCGACATTCTGCTCGCGCAGAGCGCGCGGCTGATGAGCGAGATCGACACCCACACCGTCAAGCACTTCGCCGACACGTTCCAGACGCTGGTCACCGGCCAGATGCGTGAAACGGAAGGGCTGCGCGGCGCGGACCCTGTGGACCACTACCTCAAAGTGATCGAGGAAAAGACCGGCGTGCTGATCGCCTTGGCGGCGTACCTCGGCGCGCTGCATTCCGGCGCGGACGAGGAGACGGTGGCGCGTTGCCAACGCCTCGGTGCCGCGATCGGCATGGTCTTCCAGATTGTGGACGACATCATCGACATCTTCTCCGACCCCGAGCAGTCCGGGAAGACCCCGGGCACCGACCTGCGCGAGGGGGTGTTCACCCTCCCGGTGCTCTACGCGCTGGAAGAGGATTCGCCGGCAGGTGAGGAGCTGCGCGGCATGCTGACAGGCCCGCTGGAGAGCGATGCGGAGGTTGCGCGGGCGCTCGAGCTGATCGGTCAGACTGACGGCAGGGAGCGCTCCTTGACGACGGTGCGGGGCTACCTCGACGCTGTAGAAACGGAGCTGGCGGGCCTTCCTGCCTCGCCCGCAAAGGACGCCCTGCTGCGTTTGTCGCGGTACACAGTCTCGCGCGTCGGCTAGGCTCACCTGCCGGTTTGCGTCTGCACGGGCGCAGTGTTGTAGAGTGATCTACGCACTTCAAACGTGCTCGCCAGGTTGCCCGAGCGGCCAAAGGGAGCGGACTGTAAATCCGCCGGCATTGCCTTCAGAAGTTCGAATCTTCTACCTGGCACAGTTTGAATCGGTATCACCCGTCACCTGCAAGGTGGCGGGTTTTGTCGTTCGCGGGTGCCGTGCCGGGGTGAGGCCTAAGGGGCAGCCCTACGGGGGTTAAGGGTCAAAAAGTGTGTCCGTGAGACATGTGTTTCGGTGCCAAAAACCGGGGAATAACCAGCCGATTTGTGCAACATTGCAGTGGCGGGTTAATCTTTCCAAGGCTTCAACAGAGAGGGCCGAGCGAAACGAAAGAATCGCGGAGTTCACGAAGAAGAGGCTGTGCCCCCTTAGCTCAGTCGGCAGAGCGTTTCCATGGTAAGGAAAAGGTCGACAGTTCGATTCTGTCAGGGGGCTCTGTTGTTTGTCTGCCAACGGTACGACGAGCACGATGGCGGTGTAGCTCAGTGGTAGAGCAAGCGACTCATAATCGCTGTGTCGAGAGTTCAATTCTCTCCATCGCTACTTCCCAAGCACGGGAGCCGGCAGGCGCCCGTGGTAGGGTCTAGGTGCATTGCGCGTTTTGCCGCGATTGCCCTAGGGGCGTGGCGCAATTGGTAGCGCAACGGTCTCCAAAACCGTAGGTTGCAGGTTCGAGTCCTGTCGCCCCTGCCAGAACTTTTAAGTTGGAGGAGTTCTCTTGACTAATCCGAACGGCCAGACCCCGGCGCAGCCCACCGGCAAGCGCCAGCTGCGCGGAGTAACTCCTGTGTCCTCTGCTGACTACGAGGACAAGCGCGCCCCGGCGAAGGACACCACCGCCGACTCCGACCGCGAAAGCTACGGCGGTAAAGGTGTAGCGGCGTTCCCGGGCGAAGTTGCCGAGGAGATGAAGAAGGTCATCTGGCCGACCGGTCGCCAGATGGTCAACTACACCCTCATCGTGTTCGCCTTCCTCATCGTCCTGACCGTTTTGATGTGGGGCACAGACTGGATTGCCGCCAACCTTGTTGAGTGGGTATTGATCCGTTAGGTATACTCCGGAGTTGTACGTTTCCCGCCACCTCGAGCACCGAGGTAGGCGGGATAATTTGTCTCTCACCTTCAAAGGAGCCCACCATGACGGAGAACAACAAGGACGTTGAAAGCACCGTTGAGAACAACGAGCTGGAGATGATCGACGAGGGTGCGCCGGTTGAGCCGGAGACGGACCCGGAGACCGGCGCCCAGCACGAGCACGACAAGGATGGCGAGTAAATGGCTACAGACAACGACAACGTGGAACTCGAGGCCGCTGCTGAGGCGGGGTACGTGGAAGACAGCGCGGCGCAGGCAGGCAACGCCTCCGACGACCAACCCGAAGCCTTGGTTGAGTTCGCCGAAGAGGTCGAAGACAACCAGGAGATGATCGACGAGGGTGCGCCGGTTGAGCCGGAGACCGAGCCGCTGCTCGAGGAGACCGTCGACGAGACTACCCCGGAAGAGGAGCCCATCCAGGAGGGCGACCTCGCCGCAGCTGTATCCGCGCTGGGCGGCGACGCTGCTGACGACGACTCCGAGTACCGCCGCCGTCTGCGCGAGTACACCAGGGAGCTGAAGAAACTCCCCGGCGAGTGGTACATCATCCAGTCCTACTCCGGCTACGAGAACAAGGTGAAGACCAACCTCGATATGCGTATCCAGACGCTCGAGGTGGAGGACTCGATTTACGACGTCGTCGTGCCCATCGAGCAGGCGCTCGAGACCAAGGACGGCAAGAAGAAGCTGGTCAAGCGCAAGCTGTTGCCGGGCTACGTGCTCGTCCGCATGGACATGAACGACGCTGCGTGGTCCGTGGTCCGCGAAACGCCGGGCGTGACCTCCTTCGTTGGCAACGAGGGCAACGCAACGCCGGTGAAGCACCGCGACGTGGCGAAGTTCCTTATGCCGAAGGTCGAGGACGCCAGCAAGCAGGCGGCGAACGAGGACGGCGAGACCGTCATTGCCATGCCGGAGGAGGAGACCCCGTCGAAGGTGGCGCACGACTACCAGGTCGGCGAAGCTGTCACCATCCTCTCCGGTGCCTTGGCTTCTGTCTCGGCGACCATCAACGCGATCGACCCGGAAACCGGCAAGATCCAGGCGCTCGTCTCCATCTTCGGCCGCGAGACCCCGGTGGAGCTCACCGCCGACCAGATCGAGCGCATTATCTAGCTTCCCGCAGATCACTTTTGGTGATTCGGTAGCTGGCCGATACACTCAAACGTCGCACCCGAATGCGGTGCGGCGTTTTTTCATTCGTTCTCCCCGGTGGCTGGGCCGGCCGATGAAGGCTAGACCCGGCATCCGGAAGGGCGCGGCTATGCATCGTGACCGCGCCCCGTACCTAGGAATTGAGGTAATTCGATGGCAAAGAAGAAAGTCACCGGCCTGATCAAGCTGCAGATCGAAGCTGGCATGGCGAACCCGGCTCCGCCGGTTGGTCCGGCACTTGGTGCCCACGGCGTGAACATCGTCGAGTTCACCAAGGCCTACAACGCTGCGACCGAGTCCATGCGCGGCAACATCATCCCGGTCGAGATCACGGTCTACGAAGACCGCTCCTTCGACTTCGTCCTGAAGTCCCCGCCAGCTGCGAAGCTCCTGCTCAAGGCTGCCGGCCTGCAGAAGGGCTCTGGCGTCCCGCACTCCCAGAAGGTTGGCAAGGTCACCTGGGAGCAGTGCAAGGAGATCGCAGAGACCAAGAAGGAAGACCTCAACGCCCGCGACATCGAGGCTGGCGCTGCGATCATCGCTGGTACTGCCCGCTCCATGGGCATCGAGGTCGAAAAGTAAATCCCCATTTGTGGCAGGGCCGGCCAGGCCCGCACCAACCACAACTCCTTAACCGGAAGGAACTAGAACATGGCTAACAAGTCCAAGCACTACAACGAGCAGTTTGCAAAGGTCGACCGCGACCACCTGTACACCCCGCTCGAGGCTGTGAAGCTCGCTCAGGAGACCTCCTCCAAGAACTACGACGCGACCATCGACGTGGCAATGCGCCTCTCCGTCGACCCGCGCAAGGCTGATCAGCTCGTCCGCGGCACTGTGAACCTGCCGCACGGCACCGGTAAGACCGTCCGCGTCGCCGTCTTCGCCGAGGGCGAGAACGCTACCAAGGCTGAGGAAGCAGGTGCTGACATCGTTGGTACCGACGCGCTGATCGAGCAGATCAACGCTGGCCAGATCGACTTCGACGTCGCCATCGCTACCCCGGACCAGATGGCAAAGGTGGGCCGCGTCGCCCGCGTCCTCGGTCCGCGCGGCCTGATGCCGAACCCGAAGACCGGCACCGTCACCCCGGACGTTGCAAAGGCTGTCCAGGAGTCCAAGGGCGGCAAGATTGCCTTCCGCGTGGACAAGGCCTCCAACCTCCACGCCCTGATCGGCAAGGCGTCGTTCACCCCGGAGCAGCTCGCTGAGAACTACGGTGCGCTGCTGGACGAGGTCATCCGTCTGAAGCCGGCTTCCGCCAAGGGCATTTACCTGAAGAAGATCACCGTCTCCGCGACTCAGGGTCCGGGCGTGCCGGTTGATCCGTCGGTGCAGAAGAACTACACCGAGCAGGCGTAAGCGCCGTATAGCTAGCTGCCGCTAGCTGGCTGCTGAAAGCGGCGAGGCTCCCATGTCGCGGGAGGCCTCGCCGCTTTCGTGTTATGCGGGGGTGCGGAGTGGCCGATTTGGTGATTCGCACCTGTGCCCGTTAGTATCCCTACCTGAAGTTTGAACGGCTGCTTTGCGGCCGAGCTCAAGTTTCACCGAAGACCGTCGGTTGCTTCCCCCGCGGAGGCTTAAAGTGTCTCGCAAGAGACCGACCCACGCAGGAGAAACGTGGCACACCTTTTTGGCTGCCTCGTGCTTCTGCACGGGGCAGCTTTTCGTTGTCCCGGGCGGATAACAGAACCAAGAAGTAATTGGAAGGAGGCGTGTGTCATGGCAAACCCGAAGAACGTTGCGGAGTTGGCTGAACTGAAGGAAAAGTTCGCTGGCTCCTCGGCTGTGTTCCTCACCGAGTACCGCGGTCTGACCGTGGGTCAGCTCCAGCAGCTGCGTGGTGACCTCGGATTTGACGTTGAACTGCACGTCGCCAAGAACACCCTCGTCAAGATCGCTGCTAACG